>CAYUZB010000004.1:4213-36619 GCA_964449565.1 uncultured Granulosicoccaceae bacterium
GGTAAAATGACAAATCACGCCCTGTGCTGCCGTTTCTACCCAAAAATGTGACAGACGTTGAGCTGTATAACTTGATATTTTTTCGATAGTTGACTCATTTTCATATTTATAGAGAATATGTACCTATCTCCAATGAATGGTCTCAGGATGTCTAAAGAACGCGTGTACATAAGCGTATTGCTTTGTATGTTTCTGGCTTCGTGTGCTACCACGACGAAAAAGGAAGATAGATATCAAGCAAAGCTTGATGAGCTGCGTCAGGATCGATCAGTCAAGGAATTTAAAAATGCTGGTTGGAGTAAGTTTACGATCGAGAATAGAGGTGAGATTGTTATATGGGTTTTCACCCCTGACGGGCATTTTGCTCACCCCTCTTTTGTGGAACGAAAGGCGAAAAGAGGTGAAGATGGTAGTTGGAGTGTGCAAACCCATTTGACTTGCGGCGCACGTACAGGGGCCTGTGAGCAATATCTACAAGAATATGATCGCCAGGATCGCAAGTTGAGAAATGAGCTAGGCGGCAATCGCTCTGAATGGTTGTGACGACTTGGGTATTTTAATAATAAAAATTGATAGATCGCCATGAATGTTGAGTTACTCACATCATTGCTTATGTGGTGTTCTGTGATCAATGGAATAGTTCTTGTTTTATGGTCATCAATTTTCATGTTGATGCCGGATACAGTTTATCGTTTGCATAACAGATGGTTTTCTATTACAAAAGATAACTACGATCTGTTGATGTACGTGTTTCTCGGGCTTTATAAGATTTTATTTCTCGTATTCAATTTGGTTCCTTATATCTCTTTGAAGCTGGTATATTGAATAGGATCATTTGAGTAGCAGGCTTCTTGCGGCTTAACGCGATCACAATTCATGCGAGGTAAATCCATGTCAGCACAGGTAGAACCTGCTTCAGGGGTCGGTGCCTACGTCAGTGGTTTGAAGCTCACTGATCTGTCGTCGTCCCATGTTTCGTTGCTAAAAGAAACCTTAGGCGAGTATGGTGTGTTGTTTTTTCGCGATCAGTCGTTAACTCCCGAAGCTCATATTGCCTTTGCGAAACACTTTGGTGCTATAAACATCAATCGATTTTTTACACCGACTGACGATTATCCAGAAATTGCTGAAGTTCGCAAGGAAGCGGATCAATCCAAAAATATTGGTGAAAAGTGGCATACCGATCATAGCTATGACCAGATACCAGCGCTGGGCTCAATATTGGTCGCGCGAGAATTACCGGACTCCGGTGGTGATACCATCTTTTCCAGTATGTTCGCAGCTTATGATGGGCTCACTGAAGAGTTGAAAGAAAAAATCGATGGATTAACAGCGACTCACTCCAGTCGGCATGTGTTTGGTGAAAAAGCCTATGGGAATAGTGAACAGAATGACCTGGTTGGTCGTTTGGGTAATACAGAAGCCGCCACGCAGGATGCCATACATCCAGTGGTGATTCGACATCCGATCAGTGGTAAACGGGCGATCTATGTCAACCCAGATTTTACCCTTCGTATCAACGAATTATCAGAATCTGATAGTGCAGCTCTATTGCAGGTTTTGTATAAGCACTGCCAGGAAGAAAAGAACCTGCATCGATTCAAGTGGCAACCTGGCTCGGTTGCATTCTGGGATAACCGGGCAACGTGGCATATGGCATTAAACGACTATCCTGGAAAGCGTCGGCTGATGCACCGTATTACAGTAGAAGGTGACGCGCTCTTTGCAGGTTAATGCTAGCCAGTTTTACTGGATCTTATTATTGGTGCTTGGGTTGAATAAACAGAATTCGCTGTTCTGAATCAGTGGGCGAGCGGATTGGATTCGTATTGAGGGCTTGTGATAAGGGTCAGTACGCTCATCAATACAATGACCATCAACAAGCAATGCCCAAAGAAAAATCGCATGAAGATCGCCGGGAATAATAAATAGTGTGCAACTGAGTACAACAAGCACACGGCACCAATGATCACGAGGCGTTGCATTTGATGGCTAGTTGTATTTCCCTTGAGTGATATCCAGCCGATTTTGAAGTGAAAAAGCGGAACTGCTACTATGGCAGCCCCCAATCCGACCCAGAACCAGTTATTAATCCAGTATCGTGGTTCGATCAGGAAGTTCAGATATTCGCTTAGTGAGATGCGATAGTTTGAATAGATTTCCGGATGTGTCGCCTGCATGTCCGTTACAAAGGCATAGTAGACAACCGTGTGCCAACCGTAGTTACCCGCCCAGTTGTTGACGCCTAGATATAGTGCAATCGTTGTTATACCCCAGAATAAAAGTTGGCGCCAGGTCGAACGATCTTCAAGAAACAGAAGCAGGAACAGCGGCGCGATAAACAGGATGAGGTCAGTTCGGACTAGAACTGACACGGCAAGTAAGGGTAACAGGACGCGGCGATGCTTGACATAGGCTATGCATATCAACGCAACCCAAAAAAAGGATAAGGAGTCAACGCCACCTGAGCGCGGTACATATAAGCTTTGAGTGAACTCGTAATAAAGATAAGGTGAGATAACCCAAAACAGTGAATGTACGTGTTTACGGAACGCCAGATACGCTATGAAAAAAGCGGCGCTCGTGAATCCTGCTGATAACAGGTGCATCGCCTCGTAGGCGCCCAAGCCAGTTTGGGTCGCTGCCCATAGCATCCAGACAAACAAGGCGCGTATCTTGAAAAAGGGTATTTGTTGAGAGAATGCCGCAGCATCTTCGTACATGGCGGTGCGATAAGGTGTGGATTCGGTTAGCGCTTCGAACTGTGCTTCGCTTGTGAAGGCCTGCATCTCGCTGTAGACGGCAGCGTGTAAGGCAATAGGGTCGGTATCGCCAAGTGACAGCACGGAGCCGGCATAGGCGAGCATGTCCCAGTGATCAATGGGGTTGGCAAGTGAGTACCAGAAAATTGCGATACTAGAGACCAGCATGGTCGCGAATGCGATTGCTTGCATCCAGCCAGTTTCTTCAAGCTTTAACATGTTTATGCGTTCGAACCGGTCCTATACCGTGGGTTCGCAGACCATTTTGTGTTGATCCAGTGGCGTACCGGATTTTCCAGAAAATAGAAGGAGGCGGCACCCACCGCTATGGCGAGTGTTATCGCAACTATCGGACCACCCGGGATTTTCCAGGAGTATTCGTAAAAAAATTGCTGCCACAGATAAACTGAATAGGACCACAGGCCGATGTAGCGGAGCGGAGTGAAGGACAACAGGCGGCTGACCAGTTCGGGCAACTGCTCCAGATGGTTGATGGTGATGGCGAGCAGAATCGGGGAGACCGCAAAAATCAGCCACGTCGGGGCGCTCTCCGCGTAGCAGAGGATGGCGGCGAGAAAACAGATGAGGGGTAGTAATGGATGTACCGACCATCGCGCCTGTCTGTATAGCAAGCCGTAGGCGGCTGAGACGAATATGAAAACGACTGAGCTCTCAGTTCTTATCAAATGCAGGGTGAAGGCTTCTGCTGGCAATGTGAAGTATTTGTAGAAGCTGAGCGCGATGCTGACCACGGTCAGCAGCAAAAGCAGGTGTGCAATATGACGTCGATTGACCATCAACAGTGTCAGAAAACTTAGAAAAAGGTAGGCGTGTTCTTCAATATTCAATGACCACAGATGGCCGATGGTCACCGGAGTGTCCCAGATTCCGGGTTCAGCGGGGAAATAAGTTCGCAAGAACACCAGGCTTGAGAGAACCTCGGAGCCCGCGAACGGTAGTGATGTCAGCGCTGCAAAGCCGAACATTGTCAAAACAAAGACCAACAGTGCCGGATAGATCCTGCTCAGGCGTCGGATGTAAAAATCCTTGAGGGACTGTCTTTTGTCGAACAGGATGATGCTCATCAACATGCCGGACAGGACGAAAAAAATATCGACGCCCATGCGGTCTTCCCACAACCATTTTATGTCGTAAAAATGTCCACAGAGAACCATGGAAATAGCAATACCACGCCATCCGTCCCAGACAGCGACTCTTTTATTCGTGACTGTGCTGACGGCTACATCGCCGCGGTTTCCGCGTGTTACTGGTTCATTCACCGGTATTTGAATCCTAGTGGAATTCCATTCCCTGTTCGTTGATACATGAAATATGGCAGGGCCAGATTTTACGATCTACTCGTGGCTAAGTCAGAGAGTCGATGCGAGCAATAGACCTACTTCACACTATGCTGAACCCTGTTATTCCACGGTGGCTCGGCCTCAAAAAATGTACGGCAGGGTGGATCATCAACAATCTGAATCTGAAACCGGATTTTACCACTGGCGCTTTCGTTCGCGGGGTGTATTCTGTTTATCTGCCGGGTCGACCGGTTTTGGAGCTTGGCTTACAGTACTGATGATTGGCTTTGCGAGCAGACATTGGAAAGGTGAATACGCGGTTTTGCGTTCGCTTTTTGTCAATACTCTAGCGCCGAATGCTCTGTTGCTTGCTTTGCAAGGGCGGTTCGATTTGACAAGGCTCATTGCGGATCCTGCTCTCGGCAAACTCGTCTTGGTACTCACGGCATCCCTATGGTTGATATTGCTCGTGTGGCAATTCACAGGTTGTTTTCGATCGGCCAGTTTACGCATCAGTTATTCAGGCTCTGCGATGAATCTGTATGTCGTATTCTTCGGGCTGCTGATAACCGTGATCCCTGTCATGGGGGGGATGCTGAGCCTGAGCGATCAATATAATCGTGCTCAGCAAGGTGCGGTGCTCTCGGCTGAATCTTCAGGCAAATCGTATACCCTGACGTTGTTGAACAATGAGATGCTTGCTTTCACCGGAGATATCAACTTTGGTGCGACCAGGGATTTTGTCTCGATACTCGCGGCGCATCCGAACATCCAGACTGTGCTGCTTGAAAGTGATGGGGGCGTTATCGTTGAAGCTCGAGGCATGGCAAATACTATTCTGGACAACGGGTTGAACACTCGTGTTGAATCTGACTGTTATTCCGCTTGCACTCTGGTTTTTATCAGCGGTCGAGTTCGTTCGCTAGGCGATAAGGCTGCACTTGGATTTCATCAATATTTGCTTGAGACGCCTTATTACTATCCGTGGGTTGACCCGGTCAGTGAGGCTATAAAGGATAAACAGCGGTTCGCCCGTCAGAATGTAACACCTACATTTTTGAACAAAATGTATTTGTATGATCATGAATCCTTATGGATTCCATCGCATGCGGAGCTCGCGCAGGCTGGCGTGACGACATCGGAAAAATAAAGGGATGCAACAGGTATCGCTAACCATAGATTGCCCGGTTTGGTGTGATTAGATTGACAATCAAAGACGTGACAAGCTAGGGTTATCCCGCATCCAGCGAAGTTGAATTCTTCAAATCACGTGAACCAGAAAAAATTTGTCAGCTACGATAGCGCTGAGTCGGTAAGCCGCGCGGTGGAAACCCGGCGCTCTCTCAGAGCCTTTCTCGATACCCCAGTGCCTGAAAAGGTAATTGCGCAGATACTCGACACGGCAGCACGAGCGCCCAGCGGTGTGAACATGCAGCCTTGGAAGGTGTACGTATTGACAGGCAGCACTCGCAAAGCGCTGTGCGAGTCTGTGTGTCGGGACTTCGACAATCCTGAAATCAAGCCCGAAACCGACGTTGCCTACTATCCGTCTAGCTGGTTTGAGCCTTACGTGTCGAGAAGACGTCAAGTGGGATGGGATCTGTACGGTTTACTCGACATCAAGAAAGGTGATCGAGAGAAAACCCATCAGCAACACCGTCGCAATTATCAGTTCTTCGATGCCCCGGTGGGGCTGATGTTTACCGTGCACAAGGATCTCGCTACCGGCAGCTGGCTGGATTACGGTATGTTCCTGCAGAACATCATGCTTTTGGCGCGTGAAGCGGGACTTCATACATGTCCGCAAGCTGCCTGGCCTGACTACCATCACGCTATCCGAAGAGTGTTGCCATTGAGCGATGAAGAAGTGGTTGTCTGTGGTATGGCTGTTGGTTATGCGGATACATCAGCGATTGAAAATACGTTAGTGACGACACGGGTTCCATTGGACGATTTTGTCCAATTTCTCGACTAGCGGGTGTATGGATAGTGGCTGATCTGGCTTCACTCTAGTGCCAGTGTCGTCTGGGAAAATTGAACAAGGTGTCAAACAGCGGTGGTATGGTTGCTCATGATGAACGCTAGAAATCGTATCCTGTTGAGCGCCGCTATTGCATTTGCCGCCTTGATCGCATGGTTGCCAACGGCGGACACTGTCAGTCATGGTCATGTTGATAGTGCGTTCAAGCGGGCACTGGTTGGTTACGCATTGGCGCGTGGATTGAACGGTGTAATTTCAGTTGCGCAAGGGACGGAAGTTGCCTTGCAGCCAGCGGGTGTTGGCGTGAATTTCACCCCGGGTGAAATACTCGATCCGATCAATGACCTTGTCGAACGTTTTTCCTGGATCATGATGCTGGCAACGAGCTCGCTCGGTGTTCAGAAAATACTGTTGTCAATGAGTGCCTGGCACGGTTTGTTGATTGGCCTGACGCTCGTCGGGTTGTTGATTATCGTCAGTGTCTATTGGCTCCGTTCACCGCACTGGCGTCAGCTGCTGCAACGGGTTTTTCTTTTTTTGTTGCTGCTACGTTTCATGATGCCTGCGATTTCAATAGCCAACGACTGGGTTTACCGCAATTTTCTCGAAGCTGATTATGCAGCGGCTTCTGCGGAGCTGGACCAAGCGCGAGTGGCGATAAGCAAGATCAACGAGGAAGTGCAGGAAGAACGCACTCGGGAAGAACCTGAGGGTCTGATCGAACGTGCCCGCGATGTCTACCGGGCTGTTAAATCAAGTATCGATATAGACGCGCGACTGGAAGAGTACAAGGTTGCTGCCGAGTCGATCAGTGAGAATACCTTGCGTCTCATTGTCGTTTTCATGATGCAGACGCTGGTATTCCCGCTGATATTTCTATTCATTATGCTTGGCTTGTTACGGCGGTTGACTCGCTGGTGAGCCGTTGCTGCGCCTTTGGTACGCTGTCATCGAATCTTTGGCGAGCCGTTTTGTCAAGTCGTTGGTGATCTGTTGGTGCGCCGTTGGCAAGCCTGCTTTCAGACGAGCACATCCTGTTGCGACATATTGGTCGCACCAAATATTCGGCGATAGCGCTCGATTTCATCGTCCGGACCGGTCGCCTTGTCAAAGTTGTCAGACAGCTTGACCGTTGCCTTGCCATTGGCGTGGGTGACCTTGCAGACCAAAGAAATGGCTTTGAGCTGCTCATTGTAGATTGTCGCGCAATCACTGAAGTCATTGGTCAAGTGGGTGCCCCAACCAAAGCTCAGCCGAACACGTTTGTTAAATCGGTGGTAAACCTCCTCGATGGTTTCCACGGTCAGCCCGTCCGAAAAGATCAATAGTTTCTCACGTGGGTCTTGACCTTTTGATTCCCACCAGCTGATCAATTCTTCGCCACCTTCGATAGGTTCTTTTGAATCAATTCGAAAACCGCTCCAGTCAGCTACCCAGTCTGGTGCATTGGCAAGAAAATTTGTCGTGCCATAGGTGTCTGGCAAAACGATCAACAGATTGGCGTCGTAGGTTCTACTCCAGTTCTCCAGGACCTTGAATGTGGAGGCGCGAAGTTCATCGTCGTTGTTAGCCAATGATGCTTCAACCATGGGCAATTCATGCGCGTTTGTACCGATCGCATCAAGATCAAGATCCATTGCCATAAGAATGTTGCTGGTGCCGATAAATTTTTCACCCAGGCCTTCTTGCATCGCTGCGATGCACCAGCGTTGCCAAAGATAACTATGCCGGCGACGGGTACCGAAATCAGCAATTTTCAAATCTGGCAAAGCATCAAGACGCTTTACCTTTTCCCACAACTTGGCCTTGGCGCGTGCATACAATACGTCGAGTTCGAAGCGACCGACGCCGTGCATTGCGGTCCTTGATCGCAATTCGCTGATGATCGATAGAACGGGAATTTCCCATAACGATATATCCGCCCAGCTGCCTTCGAAGTCGATCAGGTACTGTCCGTCTTCGACACGCAGCTGATAGTCCGGTAGTTGGTAGTTTTTCAGCCAGTCAAGAAATTCACCGGTGAACAGACGAGCCTTGCCGTAGAACGTATTACCCGTCAACCAGATCAGTTCTTTTTTTGACAGTCTCAGGGTCCGCGCGTGATTGAGCTGAGCACGTAATTCCTGTTCATCGATTTCGTCAGCGAGTCTGACGGTGCGGGTGCGATTGATCAGAGAGAAGGTGACCGGAACATCAGCACGTTCCTTCCAGATTGTCTGCAACATCAAAAGCTTGTAGATGTCGGTATCGAGCAGACTACGAACGATGGGATCGAGTTTGAAACTATGGTTGTAAACGCGCGTCGCAATATCAGGTGTGTGTGAAGGTTGCATGCGACTCAGCCGTTAAGAAAAGTATTGATTCGATCGATTGCGCGTTCGATATTTTCCAGTGAGTTGGCATAGGAGAGGCGAATATAGCCTTCACCATGTACGCCAAAATCCGGCCCGCCGATTGTTGCAACACCCGCTTCCTCAAGCAAGGCGCTGGCTAATGCTTTGGCCTGCCAGCCGGTGGCGCTGATATTTGGAAAGGCGTAGAACGCACCCTTTGGTGTCACGCAGCTTATGTTATCTATCGCGTTGAGTTTCTCGACAACCACCTTGCGACGCTTGTCGAACTCTTTGATCATGTCCGCGACCGCATCTTGTGGTCCTGTCAATGCCGCCAACGCGGCTTGTTGCGCAGGCGCGTTGACGCAGCTCCAGCAATTGACTGCGAGTTTCCTGACCGCGTCATACCAAGGCGTTGGCCAGACGGAATAACCCAATCGCCAGCCAGTCATGGCGTAGGTCTTGGACCAGCCATTGAGAAGAATAAGCCGATCCTGAATTTCCGGGTACGACAACAAGCTCACATGCGCTTCGCCGTCATAGGTCATTTGATCATAGATTTCATCGGACATGAGGGCGACGTGCGGATACTCGGCAAGTCCTTTGACCAATGTGTCTATTTCTTGTCGAGGGGTGACTCCCCCGCAAGGATTCGCTGGCGAGTTGATAATCAAGAGACGCGTCTTGTCAGTGATCAGTGACAAGGTTTCTTCGGCCGAGAAAGCAAATGCGTTTTCTTCACGTATCGGTATGGGTACCGGTGTTGCTCCGGTGAATTCGATCATCGATCGATAGATCGGGAAGCCTGGGTCGGGATACAGGATCTCGGCGCCCGGTTCACCAAACATCAGTATGGCTGCAAACATCGTGACCTTGCCGCCCGGTAGAACGATGACATTGTCAGGGCTGACGCTGGATGCGTAACGCCCGTTGAGATCAGCGGCTACTGCTTCGCGAAGCTCTGGAATTCCCACCGCAGGCGTATAGCCATGATGTCCATCGCGCAATGCCTTGATCGCGGCCTCAACGATATGGGTCGGTGTTGGGAAATCCGGTTGCCCGATACCGAGATTGATGATGTCTTTGCCGCTCTTTTGCAGCTCGCCTGCACGTGCAAGAACAGCGAACGCATTTTCTTCGCCAATGCGTTCGAAGCCGTCAATAAGTGTGGGCGAATTTGGCATGTGGGTTTACTGACGTTCTGGCATTTCGATGGTATGCCCATCAAGTTCCGCTGTGACGATCAGCTGGCAACTCAGACGTGAGTTTTCTCGTCTTTCATCGGCAACACCTTCGAGCATGTCGAGTTCGGCATCATCTGGTTCATCAAACAGTGCGGCGGTATCGGCGGACAGATAGACGTGGCAAGTTGCGCAAATCAGGCTGCCGCCACATTCAGCTACGATCTCGTCGACGTCGTTTTGTATGGCAGTGTCCATGACACTGTCTCCAACACGGGCATCGACGGTACGTGTGTTGCCGTCTGCGGTTTTGTAGTGGAGGGTGATTTCCTTACTCATGTTCGGTCGATTCGTTTGATCTGGTGGTTGACAGGCTTGATGGTATCCAAGTCTGACTGTCACGTCACAATATCGGTGCGCAAATCTCACGCTTTGTACAGGCTTTTCTCGAAATTACCCCGTGATGCGGTCAGGTTAACGGCGTCGGGAAGTCGCGCGGTGGCATACTTTCCCGTATTGCATGGTCCTTAGGCCAGCCTGTGACTGAACTGAATTCGAAAATCTACCACGAACAGATCAGGATGATCTATCAGCAAGGTCCGGTACTGATCGCCGGTGCCATGTTGTGTGCCATCCTGGTAACGATGTTCCTTTGGCAGCATCTGCCTCAATCCGCATTGCTATTCTGGTTGGCTGCGGTCGGCCTCACTACAGCGCTACGTATCAGGGTTATTTTGGCGTATCTGAAGGCTGATGATGCGGCAAAGAAACGCCTGGTTTGGGGGCCGTACTTCTGGCTGGGTACCTTGATTGCGGGCATGATTTGGGGTGCCTGGCCACTGATGTTTTATCAGTTGTATAGCACCGAGTATCTGTTGCTGGTATCAACCATTTTCGCTGGCTTGGTGGCAGTCAGTGCTGCATCGGGCAGTATGTACTTGCCAGCTTTTGTATCGTTCTCCATGCCGTTGGTAATCCCGCTCGCTGTCACTCATCTCATGTCAGGAAACGATTCCTTGGTGCTGACCGGGATATTGATTCTCATATTTCTTGTTGTACACCTCTTTTTGGCCTTACGTGGTAACCGCCAGTATCGCGAGTTGATTGGCTCTCGCTTTGAGAATCTTGAACTGATGGAACGGCTGGCTGAAGAGAAGCGTATTGCTGAGCGAGCGGTCATCGCCAAAAGCCGGTTCCTTGCTGCTGCAAGTCATGATCTACGCCAACCATTGCATGCGATGGGCATGTTCCTGAGTGCCCTACGTAATCGTGAAGAGAAGCCCGATCAGTTACGCATTATCAATGACATGAGCAAATCGGCAGAAGCACTGAATGATTTGTTCAACAGTTTGCTTGATGTTTCTCGTCTCGATGCGGAAATCATTGAATTCAATCCAGTGCATACTGATGCGCGCACCGTGTTTGATCGTATACATGTGCAGTTTATCCAACAGGCACAGAAAAAGAATTTGAATTTGTCGATACGTGAATGTCAGTCGGTGTTCTATACCGATGTCATATTGCTTGAGCGAGTGTTACGAAACCTGTTTTCAAATGCCGTGCAATACACCGTGAAGGGTGATGTCACCATGGGTTGCGAGCCGCTTGGTGATGGCACTATTCGTATCACCCTGTCGGATACAGGTGTTGGCATTCCATTAGATGCCCGCGAGGATGTTTTCTCTGAGTATTATCAGTTGAAAAACCCTGAGCGAGATCGAGCCAAGGGTCTTGGTCTGGGGCTGGCGATTGTCAAACGTTTATGTGAATTGATGGGATTGCCATTGGGCATGCATTCAGAAGAGGGTAAGGGCACCACGTTTACCATCGACGTGCCGGCCGGCGACCCAGCGCAAATTGTTAACCCGAAAAACTACGCTACACCGGTGGAAGCGGTAGGTCGGCGCGTATTGGTTATCGACGATGAACATCAAGTACTGCAAAGCATGAGGCATATGCTTGAAGGATGGGGGTGTCAGGTCATGTTGGCGGAATCTGCTCGCGACGCATTGAAAATCATTGCTTTGAGTGACGAGATACCGGATGTGATTTTTTCAGACTATCGTCTGTCTGATGGTTTCAATGGCATTGATGCCGTCGCAGCCATTCGAGAATCGCTTGAAATAAACCTGCCTGCTGTTGTAATCACTGGTGATACATCGCCTGAGCGCTTGAAGGAAGTTTCCAGCACGGGTTTGCAAGTACTGCACAAGCCTGTCAGCCCTGACGACTTGTTACGTCTACTGCAGGAGTTACTGCTAACCATAGAAGAAACGCCTGCGACGATGAGATGTATCAATTAGTGCTTGACGCGCGTTCTTCATTGGACTCATCGTTCTGATCGACTGCCGTTGCCTTGACCAGTTTGCCTATGGTCAAACCTTGTAACAAAATCGAAATCACCACGATCACATAGGTAACGGCGACGATGACATCGCGCTCCACACCCGCCGGTATGGATAACGCAAGTGCTACCGAGATACCACCGCGCAAGCCTCCCCAAGTCAGTATCTTTACTGCATGTGGATGAAAATCGAAGTCGAGTTTGCGCAAAAGATTGATCGGGATGCCCACTGAGATCAAACGCGAGCCTAGTACGAAAGCTGCCATCAGGACTCCGGCAATCCAGATTTGCACACTGAAGCTCAGGACCATCACTTCAAGACCGATGAGCAGGAACAGTACGGCATTCAAGATCTCGTCGATCAGTTCCCAAAACGTGTCGAGATGTTGCTTGGTGGTATCGCTCATGGCATCGCGACGTCCATGGTTGCCGATCATCAATCCCGCCACCACCACGGCTATCGGTGCTGACAGGTGTAAACCGGCAGCCGCCGTGGCACCGCCGGATACCAGAGCCAGCGTCAGCAATATTTCAACCTGATAATTATCGACTCGCTTGAGCATCTGTAATACCAGGTATCCGCAAGCGAATCCGAACAGGGCGCCCCCGAATGCTTCCTGGGCAAAGAGAATGGCAATATTTTGTGCATCAAACGCCTCACCATGCACAGCCATGCCAAAAATCGCCAGAAATACCACGATCGCAACACCATCGTTGAATAGCGATTCGCCAGCGATCTTGATTTCCAGCGATTTACTGGCACCGGCGGTTTTAAGAATGCCCATGACGGCAATGGGATCGGTTGGTGAGATCAGCGAACCGAATAACAAGCAATAGATATAGGGGATATTGAAACCAAACAGAGCAAACAAAAAGTACGCGCCAGTTGCGACGATAAAGGTACTGGTGATAACGCCGACGGAGGCCAGAAGACCGATGGTCCACTTGTGTTTCAGCAGACCATGCAGATCGATATGCATGGCGCCGGCAAATAGCAGGAAGCCGAGCATGCCATTGAGTAATGTTGCGTCGAATTCGATTTGCGAGACAATATTGCTGGCGGTCTCGACGCCACGCTCATAGCCGAGCATGCCCAGCAGGACGAGTACCAGTGAGAATACGAGGGAGATCACCATGATGCCTATCGTGGTAGGCAATTTCAGGGTGCGGTAATTGGCGTAGGCAAACAATGCCGACACGGTGAGCAGAATGCTGGTGATCGTCAGTAGCGACATCTTGGGTATCTTGGACAAGTTCGATCTATAGTCTGACAGAGAATAGTCAATAAAGAGGGCATATAAAGAGTGGGGGCAGCAGCGATACAACTGGCGCTCGATCTTGAGCCGACTCTTGACTACGAGCTGATCGTGTCAAAGCGCGCCAGGCGAGCGACACTGCGGGTGTCTCCGGGGCGTGGCCTGGTCGTCACCATTCCCCGCTGGTTTGCGCGACGCGATATCCCGGAATTTGTCGAATCGCATCGTGAATGGGCGTTGGCTGCCCTTGATGATTTGCATCAGCGAACCCCAGCCTGTTACCGCAGCTGGCCGCCACGCTGCCTGCAGTTGCAGGCAATGGAGCGTGAAATTACCGTGTCCTATAGGGAGCCGGGTTCTGAGCACCCTGCGGTATGCTGGAATAACGATACCCATCTCGAGCTCTGTGTAGCAAGTCATGACAAGGTGCAGGTGGCGAGTGCCATCGCCGCTGCCGTCAAGCCTCTCGCCCGGCAGTTTCTCGAGCCCCGTCTGCGTCATTTTGCCGATTTACACGATCTCCATTACCGGCGTCTGGTGATTCGCGGCCAGCGCTCGGTCTGGGGCAGCTATTCCTCCAGCGGTACTTTAAGTCTCAATTACAAGCTTGTTTTTCTACAGCCAGCGCTGGTTGATTACGTACTGCTGCATGAGCTGGCACATACGCGTCATCTCGATCATTCCAAGGGGTTCTGGTCGCTGCTACAAAGTTTTGACGACAATGCATTGGATCTGGATGCGCAATTGCGTGACGCCGAGACGGATGTGCCGCCTTGGCTGGAACTTGCCCGGTAGCAACTTTTTCAGAAAAATCAGGTATTTCAACGCTGAAAATCCGGCTTTTCACCTGCAGGTATTCTGCTATTCTCTTTCCACGCTTGGATGTGTGAACATATTTTTCGCACACATGCAAGCACCTGTTAAATTCCGACTATTCATCGAGACATCGTGTCCCTGACTTCAGACGAATTGTTTGTGCGTAAATACGACAGCGTAGAGGTCTGGCAAGTAATACCGCTTATTCTGGCGGCGGCCATGCTGACGGTGGGCCTCGCGATGTATATGAGCGGCACCGAGAACCTCGTTGATGTCGTGCAGCCGGTCATCGTGGTTTTTGGTGGCACGCTGGCGGCTTTGCTGCTCACTTTCTCCACCAGCCAGATTGGCCAAGCCTTGCAAATTGCGCTGGTACGCGGTGTGCGCGGGGGTACTGCTCCTGAGGAGATGATTCGCGCGATGATGAAAATATGCGATGTCAGTCGGCGCGAGGGTCTGTTGGGTGTGGCTGACATACGTTCCAACTCGGAAGAGGTGGAAGAGGTCTGTCATCTTATTGGAGATGCCGCTACGGAATCCGCCATCCGATTCACCTTGGAGAGGCGACTCGCTGGTGAGCGCATGTATCACCAGATGACAGCCGACGTTTTTCTGTTCACCGCCCTGTACGCCGGATTGATTGGTGTGCTCGGGTCGGTCATTCATTTTGTCAGTCCAGGGGCTGGGGTAAATTTCTCGGGGGTTGTGCTGTTGCCTTTTATTTGCGGACTGAGTCTTGCCATTCTTATGGGCATTCTTCTGGGTCGCTTGCGTAGCGCGCACCACCGGGAACTGGTGACGGCGGAAATTGCTTACCGAGGGGCATCAATTATTCTGGAAGACAACAATGTTCAGCGACTGCGTGGACGTTTGCTATTGCTGGTACCGCCGGGACTACGCGGCTGAGGCCGATGTTTTACCGCCATGAATGATATAACCGTAGACGTCCATTCCACGAACCGCACGGCCTATCGTGTGGTACCTGATCCAGACGACCCTGTCATCTTGCAGCTCGATGGTCAGTTAAGTCGTGTACTTGAAATCAGTGCCACCGGGTTTTCTACGCCGCCTGACGTCGTACCACCGGGCAGGCGTTATCCGTTCAGTCTCGATATTCCGACTGCAGCGGCGCCGATCAATGGCTATGTTGATGTATTGCCTGAAAAGGGTGGCGAGCTGCAATGTCAGTTTGTTGATTTGTCAGCCGATGAGCTTGATGTACTACATCACTATGTGCTGGTCCGGCAGAAAGAGGCGATACGCGCCATTCGAGCTGGCAAACTCAATGGCGGCGTCTAAGCGCTCGTTCAGTATCGGCTACCTCTCATGACTAGCGATAGTACTAGTCCCCTCGCTCGCTACGAAAGGGAAGTGTCCTCCGGCCAACTGCAGCCCGACGACGAACAACGTGCTGTCATGCAGCACCTTGATCAAATGGCGGCCGACCTGACCCACCGCCGCGCCTGGACCAAGCCTTCGAGTTCCGTATTCGCTAGCTGGTTCAAGCCGACATCCCCCGAAATTCATGGTGTTCCCGGCTTGTATCTCTGGGGCGGTGTGGGCCGTGGCAAGACACATCTTTGTGATCTGTTTTTTGACAGCCTGACGTTCAAGGACAAGACGCGGTTGCATTTTCATCGTTTCATGCAACGCATCCACGATGACCTCAGAACCTTGGAAGGGGTGGAGGATCCCCTGGAACAGATCGCCGACAACTGGGCCATAAAAGCAAGATTATTATTGCTTGACGAAATTCATGTCAATGACATAACCGATGCCATGCTGCTAGGTGGTTTGCTTACAGCTCTGTTCAAGCGTGGCATTACGCTGGTCACGACATCAAACGTACCACCCAACGGCCTGTATCGAGACGGCTTGCAGCGTGCGCGCTTTCTGCCGGCAATTGCGCAGATCCAGAATCACACCACGGTGCGTGAAATGGTTGGCGATACTGATTTTCGAATGCGCCTGATGCAAACCGAACCCATATACCTGCTCAGTGAGTTCAGTGATGGTCGCGCTAACGATGAAACTGCGCGGCAGATGCAGGATCATTTCAACCGCTTGCGTAGTGATGGTGCTTGTTCCAGTGATGTAATAACCATAAATGAGCGTTCAATACCGGTACGCGAGCGCGCCGGGGACGTCATCTGGTTTGATTACGAGACCTTGTGCAATACGCCGCGCTCAACCCAGGACTATATAGAGATAGCCAGCGAATTCCAGACCGTTCTGATCAGTGATATACCGCGACTTGGCGAATCCAATACCGACGAAGCGCGGCGGTTCGTCAATCTGATTGACGAATTCTACGATAGACGGGTCAAACTGATCGTGTCTGCAGAAGCGCTACCGGATGATCTCTACAACGGTGAGCGACTGGCTTTTGAATTTGTGCGTGCAGCAAGCCGATTGACAGAAATGCAGTCACGTGAGTACCTTGGGCTGGATCACGGAGTTGTGCCTGGGAAAACCTGAGCGCGACCGTTTATAATTTAGAACAATTCAACCGAAGGGGATCGTTCATGTTGGCTGCATCAAAGCAAGGAACGCGGTACCCATTCTCGTTCACGGGGCGTGGTGGCGAATATTTCAAGATCTGGATCGTCAACATACTGCTGAGTATCATCACCCTCTATATTTATTCAGCCTGGGCCAAGGTGCGGACCAGACGTTATTTTGCTGGCAATACTGTCCTTGATAATTCGAGCTTCGACTATCACGCCACGGGCAAGCAAATTCTACTTGGGCGCATCATCGCGGTAGTGTTGTTGATCATCGTTACGGTAGGCGGCGTAATCGACCCGTTTGTATCAATCGGTGGTTTTGTAATTCTTGCGCTACTATTGCCCTGGGCAGTGTGGCGATCAATCAAGTTCAATATGCGCATGACCAGCTATCGAAATGTGCGTTTCGGTTTCGATGGCAAGCTTGGACCGATGTACATGTATCTGTTAGTCATGCCGTTGATCCCCTTGCTGGTGGCGGCAGTGGTTGCCGGTGGCTTGTATATGTCTGGTATCGTCGCTGTACCTGAACTGGCCAGCATTGGTGCCGTTGGTGTGTTTGCCATGTATCTCATGTATCCCTGGGTACATAAACGCCTGGCCAACTATATGCTGCGAAACTACCGCTACGGCACGGCCAAATTCAGTGGTGAGCTATCGACCGGACGTTTTTATGCGATCTATATCAAGGCGTTTTTTCTTTCTCTTTTGGTGTACTTCGCTGTGCTGTTGGTAGGCGCTGGCATAGCGTTTCTGTTGAGTTCGCTCGGCATACTGGGGCCAGATTTTTTTGAAAGCTATTTTCAGAACCCAGAGCAGTTCGGTCAAACTGGTTCTATATTAGGAATCTTAGCGGTAGTCTTTTTCTATTTGGTTATATTTTTTATTGGTACGCTGATTACCTCTTACTTTCGCTCTCGATTGCGTGAACATCTGTTTGACAACGGTATCCTGGACCAACGTGTTGATCCTGAATCCACAGTCACTGCTCGTGGTCTGTGGTGGATATCGATCAGCAATATTCTGATTCTGGTTTTTACACTGGGCTTTGGTTACCCCTGGACCAAGGTTCGTATGGCACGTTACATCGCTGACAACACGGTGGTCCATGCGGAAGATTCGTTAGATAATTTCGTCAGCGATGAAAAGGATAAAGTCGGTGCACTGGCAGAAGAACTCGGTGATGCCTTCGATATGGACGTTGACGTTGGTTTCTGACGTAGCGGTCTTGGTATTGCAATCATGATCAGCGGTTACTGGTTCGAGGCGAACAGCTCGACACGGCATGCAGCGAGAATCAATGTTCATGATTCTCGCTACACACTTAGTGTTGACGAACAGGTCAGACTTCAGGGCGACATACATGACCTTGACGTCAGTGACCGAATGGGTTCGATGGCGCGACGTTTAACGTGGCCTGACGGTGCGGTTTTCGAGACCACCGACAATGATGCTGTAGATGAGTTTCTTCGGCATACTAACCATCGTGGTGCACGCACCTTGGTGCTACACCATTTTGAGCGCAGTTGGCGTTGGGTTGTAGTGGGTATTGTTGTGGCAATTGGTGTGGGCTTTGCCAGCATTCGCTGGGGGCTTCCGGCGGCGTCCGAACACATCGCCGATGCACTGCCTGTATCTGCCCATGAAACCGTCTCCGCGGGTACGATGGCAACGCTCGACAAGTTCGTATTAACCCCTACGAATCTGGTCGAGGAAAAACAGGCTGAAATCAGAGCGCGTTTCGACAAGCTGGCCAGTGCCGTACCCAGTAATGACTTCACGTTGACCTTGCATTTTCGCGATATGTCCGGTGTCCCGAATGCCTTGGCGTTACCCGGCGGCGATATTGTCGTCACCGACGCCCTCGTCAATCTGGTTCAACATCCGGATGAGCTTGATTCGGTCATGCTGCATGAGATTGGCCATGTGCTTGAGCATCACGGTATGCAGCATGTGGTTCAAGCATCGGCACTATCGGTGGTCCTGGCCCTTGCATTGGGTGACGTAAGCGGTCTTGGTGAGGTCGCGGTGGGTGTTCCGGTTTTCCTGCTGCAGAGCAGCTACACAAGAAAGAGTGAAGCCGAAGCCGATGAGTTTGCGTTTAGTGAAATGGCTGAGCTTGGCAAGGATCCGAAGCACTTCGCAGACATTATCATTCGCCTTAGCGAATTTGGTGATCTAAGGAAGATCAGGAAGGAGACCGAGCGTGAGGATACGGACTCGGAATCCGAAGAATCCCTCGGTGATTACTTCGCCAGCCATCCAGATTCACGCAAACGCGCACAACGCGCGCTTGAGGTTTCCCGCGAACTCGGCTTCTGAGAGAGCCGAGTTCATGGGATGAGCCGAGCAATGGTTAGCTGGGCTTACTTAAGTCTTGCTTGCACTTAACTGGCCTTGGCTTGACGTGAATGACGCTTGCGGTCGGTCTCTGTCAGGTGCTTCTTTCTGACGCGGATGGATTCAGGTGTGACCTCTACCAGTTCGTCATCGTCGATAAATTCAAGCGCTTGCTCGAGACTGAAATCGATATGGGGTGTCAGTACGATGTTTTCATCAGTCCCTGCCGCGCGCACATTGGTCAGTTGTTTGCCTTTGAGGCAATTGACCGTCAAGTCGTTTTCTCGTGAATGAATACCAATGACCTGACCTTCATAGACCTGGGAGTTGGCACCGAGAATCAAACGACCTCGCTCCTGCAGATTCCACAAGGCAAATCCAAGCGCTTTACCTTGGCCGTTGGAGATAAGCACACCATTGCGGCGCTGACCAATATTGATGTTGACCTGCGGACCATAGTGGTCAAACACGGTATAGATAAGTCCGGTGCCTGAGGTAGCGGTCAGGAACTCGGTGCGAAATCCGATCATGCCACGGGCAGGTGCGATGTAATCAAGTCTTACACGCCCTTTGCCATCGGGCACCATATCCTTGAGTTCGGCGCGACGTTCCCCCATCTTTTCCATGATGGCACCTTGATGCTGTTCTTCGACATCGATGGTGATTTGTTCATAGGGTTCTTCGATTTTACCGTTCTCATCCTGGCGGGTGATGACGACAGGCCGACCGACACCAAGCTCATAGCCTTCGCGACGCATGTTTTCGATCAATACGGACAAGTGCAGTTCACCGCGTCCTGAAACCTTGAACGTTTCAGATTGTTCTGTGCGCTCGACGCGCAAGGCGACGTTATGCAGTAGTTCGGTCTGCAAGCGGTCCCAGATATTGCGACTGGTGACGTATTTGCCTTCCTTACCGGCAAACGGCGAACTGTTTGGTTGAAACATCATGCTGATAGTGGGTTCATCGACGGTTAATGCTGGCATCGGTTCGACACAGGCAGGATCGCAGAGCGTGTCCGAGATGTTCAGCTTGTCGACTCCGGTTATCGCGACAATATCGCCGGCTTCTGCCAGTTCGGTTTCGATACGCTCGAGACCGTGAAAGCCTAGTACTTGCAATACCTTTGCATTGCGTTCGCTGCCATCACTACTGGCTACACGCACTTGGGTATTGGGACGCAGTTGTCCGCGCTGGATACGCGCTATACCGATGACACCGACATAGCTGTTGTAATCCAGCGAACTGATACGCATTTGCAGCGGGCCATCAGCGTCCACTGTTGGGACGGGAACTTCTTTGACAATCGTTTCGAACAAGGGAGTCATATCGCCGTCGGTGACATCCGGTTCCAATCCCGCATAGCCATTGACAGCAGAAGCGTAAACCACCGGGAAGTCGAGCTGCTCGTCGGTTGCACCTAGGTTGTCAAACAGCTCGAAGGTTTGATCAAGTGCCCAGTCTGGACGTGCGCCTTCGCGGTCTATCTTGTTGATGACGACAATGGGGCGAAACCCCATTGCGAACGCCTTCTGCGTGACAAAGCGTGTTTGCGGCATGGGTCCTTCGGCAGCGTCAACCAGCAGCAGCACCGAATCCACCATACTGAGTACCCGTTCGACTTCGCCGCCAAAATCCGCGTGACCGGGTGTGTCGACGATGTTGATGCGGAAGTCATTCCAGCGAATGGCGGTGTTCTTCGACAGGATGGTTATGCCACGCTCTTTTTCAATGGCGTTGGAATCCATCAGGCGTTCGGTCTGTTCCTTGCGCATGTCGAGCGTGCCGGACTGCTGAAGCAGCTTGTCGACAAGCGTGGTTTTGCCATGGTCAACATGGGCTATGATGGCGATGTTGCGGAGATTCTGGATCACGGTAGGGTCCTGAGCACGCATCGACCAGCCCATAAGTTTCCGGGTGATCGGCGAGTGCGGTGAGCTTGGTAGCAGCGGGTGGCTGGTACCGGTTCGAAGGTAACGCACCAGTATAGCGGACAGTGCCCGCTATCGGGGGTGATTAGTGCAGGAATCAGGCCGCGGCATGAGTGTTATCTGCGGGAATCAGCGGAAAAACCAAGATGACAGATGTGAAATCCTCGATCCCGGACCTTTCCCCGCCACCCTGGCATGAGTCGGCCGCAACGCTGATAGATGTGGCCACCGGGCGCCGCCCGGCCGACTTGGTCATTCGCAATGGCCGCTGGGTGAATGTGCATTCGGGTGAGATCGTCGGCTCAAGCGATGTGGCCATCGTGGCCGGGCGTTTTGCCTATGTTGGCCCTGATGCCTCGCATGCGATAGGCGCTGAGACCCAGATTATCGACGCCAATGATCGTTACCTGGTGCCGGGTCTCTGCGATGCGCATATGCATGTAGAGAGCGGCATGGTCACGGTTACCGAGTTCGCCCGCGCTGTCATTCCACATGGTACGACATCGATGTTTATCGATCCGCATGAGATCGGCAATGTGTTGGGCCTTGACGGTGTTCGTCTGATGCACGATGAAGCGATGGGCATGCCTATCAACATCTACGTGCAGATGCCCAGCTGCGTACCTTCTGCACCTGGCCTTGAAATCGCTGGCGCCGAACTTGGTATTGAAGATGTCCAGCAAGCCATGCAATGGCCAAACATAATCGGCCTGGGAGAAGTCATGAATTTTCCAGGTGTCGCGAATAACGATGCAAAAATGCTGGGTGAAATCGCCGCAACACAACGATCAGGTAAAACTGTCGGCGGTCATTATGCGTCGCCGGATCTTGGCCTGGCGTTCCACGGCTACGTCGCCGGTGGCGCAGCTGATGATCATGAAGGCACACGTGTTGAAGATGCCATTGCACGTGTGCGACAAGGCATGCGTTCAATGTTACGTCTCGGTTCTGCCTGGTATGACGTGGCGCCACAAATAAAGGCAGTGACCGAGCATGGGCTTGACCCTCGTTACTTTATCTTGTGTACCGACGACTCTCACAGTGGCACCTTGATCAATGAGGGGCATATGAATCGTGTCGTTCGTCACGCCATTGCGCAAGGCCTGAAGCCGGTGACGGCCATTCAGATGGCCACGCTGAATACGGCCGAACACTTTGGCCTAGAACGCGAGCTCGGTTCAATTACACCGGGACGTCGTGCCGACCTGATCATCAGTTCCGATCTGGTCGAGCTGCCCATCGAGACTGTGGTTGCGCGTGGCAAGGTACTGGCCAGCAACGGCAAACTCGAAGCGAACATCCCACCGGCTAGCTACCCGGACAGTGCCCGTAATACAGTGCATTTGGGCAAGACACTGGTAGCAGCAGATTTTGTGATCAAGCCGCCAGGTGACCGCGCGAAGGATGTTACTGCCAGAGTGATTGGTGTCATTGAGAATCAAGCGCCGACCAAAGCGATTACTGCACGCCTGCCCGTGGTCGACGGCGTAGTACAGATGGATCGCGATAACGATATCTGTCAAATAGCGCTCGTCGAACGCCACCGTGCCACGGGGAATGTCACCAACGGTTTTGTCTCTGGTTTCAAATACCAGGTCCCGTGTGCCATGGCCTCGACCGTTGCTCACGACTCGCACCACATGATTGTCGTTGGAACCAATCACCAGGATATGGCCAAGGCTGCGAATCGATTGGGCGAAGTAGGTGGTGGTGTCTGCCTGTATGCCGATGGCAAGGAACTCGCCATGGTTGAGCTTCCTATCGCGGGGCTGATGTCTGATGAGCGGGCGGAAATCGTGGCGGCTAAAGCGCAAAAACTGGTGCAGGCCATGCAGAATTGTGGCTGTCAGTTGAATAATGCTTATATGCAGCATTCACTGTTGGCGTTGGTCGTCATACCGGAGCTACGAATTTCCGACCAGGGTCTGGTTGATGTCACGACCTTCGATAAGGTGTCTCTGTTTGTGGATGAGAGTCTGTGATTATCTGTAGGCACTTTTAAGAATCAATGGAAGCTGCCATCACTGCGATGCGTGATATTTTTTCGACACGCAAATTGTTTGCTCTTGCAAAACAATCGGAGTCTCATCATTAACATCAGCTGTATCATCTTCGATATGGATGGCACCTTGGTCGACAGCGAGCGTTGTGCTGCGCAGGCGATCAGTGATGTAATCGGCCATGTGGACATCACACCGGCTTATATTGATCTGCATTACAAAGGCTGGAAGCTGGTAGAAATCTTTCGACAGATCGGCATGACGCACAAGATCGACTTCGACAACGATGTTATCGACCGTTATCGCGCGCGTGAAGATGAGCTGTCGGTATCGATGGTCACTGAGAATCCAGGTGTCAGACAAACCTTGTCCCGTTTGAATTGCCATACCTGTATTGCATCAAATGCCCCAAAAGAGAAAACCCGCCGTTCACTGACTCAATGTAACTTGCAACATTTTTTCGACGAGCGCATTTACAGTGCCTATGACATTCAGAAATGGAAGCCTGATCCGTCCTTGTTCTTGCATGCCGCTGAAGCCGAAGGGCACGCTGTTGCAAATTGTCTCGTTGTCGAAGACAGCATGGCAGGATTAGAAGCGGCACTGGCGGCCAAAATGACAGCGGTTTTCTACAACCCGCGTAAGGAGGCGCATTCACTATCAAACGTTCACACGCTGCAGCATTTCGAGGAACTTCTGGATCTGGTCTGAGTACTTCGTTGACCTGATGGGTAGCAGCTTAAACGTAATGACTTGATGTTTATAAGGCTATGTGCTCGGTTCCTGGCGAGCCAGATCACGCAGTGCAAATTTCTGGATCTTGCCGGTCGATGTTTTTGGTAGTGGTCCGAAAATCACCGTTTTCGGTACCTTGAAGCCTGCCATATGGGCGCGACAGAATTCGATAATCTCCTCTTCGCTCGCGCTGCCGGTTTCATGCAAGGTCACAAACGCACAGGGCGTCTCACCCCATTTTTCATCGGGCTTTGCAACAACCGCAGCTTCGAGTATCGCCGGATGCCGGTACAGTGTCTCTTCAACTTCCAGCGTTGATACATTCTCACCACCGGTAATGATGATGTCTTTTGCTCGGTCCTTGATCTCGATATAACCATCTGCATGCTGAACGCCAAGATCACCGGTATGAAACCAGCCACCCGCGAATGCTTCTTTGGTTGCTTGTGGATTTTTCAGGTAACCCTTCATGACGGTATTACCTCGAATCATCAATTCGCCGATTGTTGATCCATCGTTGGCAATTGCATCCAATGTGTCCGAATGCATTACTTGCGCATCGTCCAGAGTCACATAGTGTACGCCTTGACGTGCCATGCGCCCTGAACGCTCCTGCAGGGCAAGCTCTGGCCAATCATCTTGCGGAATACATACCGTTGCAGGTCCATAAGTTTCCGTCAGCCCGTAGAGATGCGTGACGTTAAAGCCGATCGCTTCCATCGCCTCGATTACGGATGAGGGTGGGGCGGCACCGCCGGTGGCAATCTCGACGCGTTGTTTCGCTGTTTTTTGAATATCGGGAGAAGCATTGGCCAGCATGTTCAATACGATCGGCGCACCACACATATGTGTGACGTCTTCCGATTCGATCAAGGAGAAGATCAATGCTGGGTCAACCTTGCGCAAGCACACATGTGTGCCCATAGCCGCGGTCACCGCCCAGGTAAAAGTCCAGCCATCGCAATGGAACATCGGCAACGTCCAGAGATATCGTGAGTGGTGACTGACGCCCATTGTCGTCATATTGCCGATGGCGTTCAGATAAGCGCCGCGATGATGATAAACACAGCCTTTCGGATTACCGGTGGTTCCTGATGTGTATAACAATGAGATGGCTTGCCATTCGTCATCGACCAACATCTGAACGTCATCCGCATTGCCTTCACGCAGCAAGGCTTCATAATCAAGCTCACCGATCAACTCGCCGTCTGTGGCGAGAACATCGTCAATGTCGATCAGCAGAATATCGCGACCGATCTTTGCAATGGCTTCTTTGATGATCGGGGAGAACTCGCGATCACTGATCAGTACCTTTGCTTCTCCATGATTGAGAATGAAAGCAAGCGTATCGGCATCGAGCCGAATATTGAGTGAATTGAGCACAGCACCGATCATCGGCACACCATTGTGTGCTTCAAGCATCTCAGGTGTATTGGTTGCCATGATGGCGACACAGTCACCCTTGGTGACACCGCGTCGCTGGAGCGCCGCCCCGAGTTGTCGGCTACGCTGCCAGAATTCGCGGTAGGTATATCGACGTTCACCATGCACGATGGCTAGTTGTTCAGGTCGAACCATAGCCGCGCGCGCAAGAAAGCTGACCGGCGTCAGAGGCGAATGATTGGCCGAGGTGGGTGCGAGATCAGTTTCGAAAATGGACACGTGGATTCCGGGCTCGATGAAACGTACGTCTGATGATAACGCCAATTAGCGGATACGTTATGCTGGGAGCCATGCAAGATCCATTATTTGATCTCAGTAACAAAACGGCGCTGGTCACCGGTGCCAGTGGTGGGCTCGGTTATCGATTTGCCGAGGTGCTGGCAAATGCGGGTGCGCATATCATCATTACCAGCAGAACTATCGAGCATTCTTCGTTGGCGTCGCTCCAACAGCGTTACCCGGAGCGCTGCCTGCCGTTACCATTGAATGTGTCAGACCGCGAGTCTATCGATGATCTGTTCAAGGCCATCGAGAAACATGGCTTGACCGCCGATGTGCTGGTAAACAACGCCGGCATTGCCGCAGGTGATCTTGCCCGAGATGTGTCGGATGAAACCTTTGACGCGATTCTCGCGACCAATCTGCGGGGCCCCTGGCAACTGGCGCAGGGATTTGCCGAACGTTTGATCGCCGCGAATCAAGCCGGTAGTCTGATCAATATTGCATCGATACTTGCCACCCGGGTGACGGCGGCGACTGCACCTTATGCGGCGAGCAAGGCAGGCTTGCTTCATATGAGTAAATCGCTGGCGCTCGAATGGGCTCGCTACAACATCCGCGTCAATGCGATTTCACCGGGCTATATCGAAACTCGGATGACATCAGATTTCTTTAACACCGAGGCAGGTTTGCGTACCATCAAGCGGATACCGCAACAGCGCATCGGTCAACCGTCTGACCTTGATGGCGCGTTGCTGTTGATGGCATCTGATGCATCGAGCTATATGACCGGCAGCGAGATTGTCATCGATGGCGGGCATCTTTGTTCTGCTCTTTAGTTCTAGCCGCCACAGAAGTTCTAGCCACGACAGTTGATCTTTCACAGGTAGCCATTCAATCCATGACACAGATAACCTCACATATACTTGATACGTCAGCTGGCCGACCAGCGGCCGGTGTACAGATCAGCCTGCAGCGACAACAGGACGATGACTGGCAGTTGCTTGGTTCCGGTTCGACCAACGACGATGGACGTGTGGCTGACTTCACCGGTAATGCTGACGTGCTTGCGGCCGGCACTTACAAATTGACTTTCTACCTTTCCGACTATTACGCCAGGCAAAAGCAGTCAAGCTTTTATCCGTTTGTTGATGTTGTATTCGAGATAGAAGGCGATGGCCAGCACTATCATGTGCCACTGCTGTTGAATCCTTTCGGTTACTCGACATACCGCGGTAGCTGATGTGGGGCGTCTTTGATGTTCATCATCACTTGTCGTTACCAACACGTTCAGATGCTGCCAATGCCAATTCGCTCGCCGAAACCGGGTCACCCGATAGACGAACACAGGCGGCGGTATGAATCGATTATCGATATAATGCTTGATTTCTGCATCCAGGCAACGGATGCTGAATGACAATACGTTTTAAACAACCACACTATCCACCGACCCATACCCGAGTAAATCCATGAGCCTGACATCACGTAAGCCCGAAGCTGGCAAACCACTACCCGTCTTTACCGCCACCGACATGAACGGGGATTCCGTTACAATCGGTGCTGCGAACGGACGTTGGCAATTGATTGTTGTCTATCGCGGTAAACACTGTGGCCGCTGCAAGCCGTATCTCAATACGCTTGAAGCGATGCAGAAAGAGTGGATCGATGCCGGTTTCGATGTCCACAGCGTCTCTGCCGACACGATCGAAAAAGCCAAAGCGGATATCGCTGAATTCGGCTGGACATTTCCGGTTGCCGCCGAATTGTCTGAAGCGGACATGCACAAGCTGGGTCTCTATGTTAGCGATCCGTTGACGCCTGATGAAACCGATCGGCGATTCGCGGAACCTGCCGTCTTTTGCCTGCGTCCGGACGGGACCGTGCAAATCGCTGCCATTTCCAATGGCCCGTCAGCACGACCAGAACTGGCGGGATTACTCGATGGCATGATCTTCACGATCAAGCACGACAAACCGGCGCGCGGTCAGGTAGGGGAGTAAAGCTTTCGCCAGTGACGCGCTATATCGATGCGGCGCGTTACCCAAACCCGATCATGTTCACCAATGTAGTCAAGGAAGCGGGCCAGGGCCGCTGCACGTCCTGGCCTGCCAACAAGCCGTGAATGCAATCCGATGGACATCATCTTTGCCTGTCCGGCCAGACCCTCGGCGTACAACACATCGAAACTGTCTTTCAAATACTGATAGAACTGCTCGCCTGAATTGAACCCCTGCGGTGTCGCAAAACGCATGTCATTTGCATCAAGCGTATAAGGCACCATCAGTTGCGCTCCATGCTCGCTTTTGCGCCAATAAGGCAGTTCGTCAGCATAGGTATCTGCACAATATTCGAAATGATCGTGCGCCGCGCTTAGATCTTGTGAATGCTCTGACGTGCGCCCGATATAAACACCTCTGGGCTTGTCGCCTGTTACCTGCTCATGAATTGCGATAGCCTCGAGCAGATGTGCTGCTTCGTCGGCCTTTGAAAAATGCCTGTAGTCAATCCAGCGCAAGCCATGCGTCGCTATCTCCCAGTTTGCTTCTCGCATTGCAGCCACCGCCTCTGGCACACGTTGCAGGGCCATTGCTACGGCAAACACGGTGACAGGCATCTTGCGTTCGCTAAACAGTCTGTGCAAGCGCCAGAATCCGCTGCGGGCACCGTATTCGTAGATGGATTCCATATTCATATGCCGCTGAGCGGGCCAGGCATCAGCACCAACTATCTCGGATAGGAAAGCCTCGGACGCACCATCACCGTGCAGAATATTGTTTTCGCCACCTTCTTCGACGTTGATGACAAATTGCACCGCTATGGCTGCTTTGTCAGGCCATTGGGCGTCTGGAGGGTGCTGGCCGTAACCTTTGAGGTCACGCGGGTAGTCGTCGGTGTTCATCACACCGACGTTATCAATAATCAGCGCAAAATGGAAAAACTGATGGCGCTTTTCTTGCCAACTCTTGGCGCTATGTTGACGAGGCTGAAAGAATTGAGATTCACCTGACGATTAGCTTCCAGGTCGGTAAGAATCGCTCGGGCATATTGATCGGCCCAGTCCGGCAACTCTCCAAACATCATGAACTGAGCGAAGAGGAAGGTCAGATCTTCATCATCAGCCCGATCCCCAAACCAGGTCAGGTAGGCTTCGCTGAAGAGTTTGAACTCACTGATGTTCAGCAGGTTCGCCGCTTTGGATATCGATTGCATCGCTTGATCCTATGGCTTGTTATAAGTATATGTAAACCGTTTCGGAAAGGCCCTGATAGTAGGACCAGCTTGTGCTTGTTTCGTTCGCGAATAGTTCTCAAAGTTAACGGCTGATAGTGTCTCCGCCTGACCGCCGGGTGATCGATCCATGACGAGCTGCGTAAAACAATGCAAATGAGTGACCCGAAATGGCCGAAATACTGATAACTACCCCCATATTGCTCATTATGAAGATAGCTCGATACAGCGCAAAGTCTGTTACAAAAAGTGGTCGAATTTGGCGAACCGCCGGCTTGGCTCTGTTGCTGGCCACCGTTTCTGTGGGCTGTGTCACGTCGTCACCTCTGGCACCGGAGTCTGGTGTCACACTCTCCAAGCTGACGGTTGAGGAGGCTCGGCAGACTTCGCTGGTCGCACCACAGACTGTCCGTTGGGGCGGCACCATCGTCGGGATTGCCAATACCACCGATAACAAGACTCAGGTAGAAATTGTATCGCGACCCTTGCAGCGATCTGGTCGTCCGATCAATGATGATCGAACCGATGGGCGCTTCATTGCTGAATTCAGCGATTTTCTCGACCCTGAGATTTATACTGCAGGTCGAGATTTGTCGGTCATCGGTATGGTGACGGATATCGTCGATGGGCGTATCGGAGAAACCGATTATCGCTTTCCGTTACTGCTAGTGTCCGATCATCGATACTGGAAACCTTTACCGCCACGTGAGTATTACCACCACCCGATTCATGATCACTATCGTTACGATCCTTTCTGGCATGATCGTTATCGGTATGGCCGTGGCGGGCGTTTGCATGGTCGAATTATCCTGCAACCGTAGTCGAGGATGAACCGATGAATTCAACTTGGAAATTCGCGTTGAGTGCCTGTGCACTCATTTTGTTGTCAGCCTGTGCAAGTGGCCCGATAACCACTGACGACAACTTTACCGGTACGACTCTGGAGCAGGCAGTTGCGGCAAACGAGTCTGCCAGCGGACAAGTCCTGTGGGGTGGCGTCATCCTGTCAACGACCAATCTGGAAAGCGGAACCTTGCTCGAAGTCCTTGCCTATCCACTGGATCGCCGACAAAGGCCGATGACGGCACGTACGGCAAAAGGTCGTTTTCTGATTGTGGAGGAGCGGTTTCTGGAGCCGACTGACTATGCTGATGGCCGGTCGATTACCGTACTGGGTGCACTCGATGGCTCGACCTCTGGCAATATCGCCGAGGCCAAGTATGAATTCCCGACGGTCAAAGCCGAACAACTGCATTTATGGCGTTCGGGTGATCGATACGTAGCGCCGCGATTCTCCATTGGAATCGGCTTGGAGCTGTAACAATTCCTGTCGGTGTCCTCATCTTGCTCGAAATGAGATTGTCTGTATAAATATCAGTCACTTGCTGCATAAAGCTCTGATTTTTGGAGAGTTTTAGCGCCAACAACCCGTCTCGTATAGCCCTGTTTCCGTGTAGTTGCTTGCGCTAGACTGAGCCTCGCTTCAGTCAATCCCGCCACAGAGCAGGCCACACTGGAGTGACCAGGGGTGGGAGCAATCCCGCAAAACGTGAACCGGCAGAGATGCCAAGACCAGATTACGTCACCAATCCATGGTTACGTCGTCAATGGTCTTGGGTAAACGTCGCTATCACGATCTGAACACAGCGAACACAGCTGTGGGGGATGATGATGCCAAGCGCTATAACAAGAATTCGCGCGCTAGTCTGGCTGTCGGCAGTTGCTGTCGTCGCAAGCCCGGTTGTGCACGCTGATATAAATGCGGAGACGTCGCAGAAGAAGATCCTTGTCGCGAAAGCGGATGTCGGAGCTTCTTCTTTCATCGCTGAACAACATTATGTACCTCACAGTTGTCAGCAACCGGATGCAACAACACTGCGCGCTATTGTGCCGGTCGCTACCGATCACGGTAGTCACGCCAGCGGCGTTGTTTTTGCCGAGGGTCTGGTATTGACAGCGGCTCATGCGGTCAAGGGTGCGAATAATTTTTTCGTCCGGGTTGAAGAGGCCTACCGCCGTGCGTCCTTGATTCTGGTTGACCATAACAATGATCTTGCTGTTTTGTCGGTCAAGACCGATGCGATTCAGCCCATCACGCTCGCGCCCAGTGAACCTCTTGATTCTCAACCGGTATGGGCGGTTGGCTATCCACGTGCGCAGGAGATGATGACATCGACCGGGGTGTTCCAACGCAATCGTGAAGGCGATCTGCACACGAGTGCATCTATCGACTCCGGACAATCAGGTGGTGGCCTGTTGAGTTGCCAGCACGGCCGTTGGCAGTTAATGGGCATGTTGCGAGGCTATGGCGCTTACCTCAGTGGCGACCGCTATGTGAAACTTGAGAACCATTCTGTGTCTGTCGGTGCTACGACCATTCATCGATTTCTCAATTCCAGCCTATAAGCGTTCGAATGTCGTGATTGGCTTTAATGCAAGCCGTTTCTGATGTACCCATGCGGTACCGAGAACGTTAGAGTGGCGGTATCAGGCTCAAGCTGAGCTTCTATTCGAGGTGATGCCTTGGCCATCAGTGTCTTTGATCTTTTCAAGAGCGGTATCGGTCCTTCAAGCTCGCATACCGTTGGCCCCATGATCGCCGCTGGCAGCTTTGCCGAGAGCGTGAGTGCGCGTTCGGCTGTCCATCGCATAAAAGCTGAACTCTTCGGTTCATTGGGTGCAACCGGCAAGGGGCATGGCAGCGACACTGCCATCTTGTTGGGACTCGAGGGTGAACACCCGAAACACGTTGATGTTGACAATATACCGAGTCGGCTAAGTCACATCAGGTCCAGTAACACTCTGACACTTCCTGGTGGTCAGGCTATCCCATTCGACGAGTCTACGGATCTTGTCATGCACAAGCGGAAATCATTGCCTTTTCATCCCAATGCGATGACCTTTAGCGCATACAACGCAGCAAACGAGCTTATCGAACAACGAACCTATTATTCAGTGGGTGGCGGTTTTGTTATTGATGAAGATGCATCATCGGATGACGCGCCTATCAAGGAGGACTCGACTGAACTGCCGTACGCCTTCACGACTGGCGATAGACTGCTCGAGTTATGCAAGGCACACAATATGAGTTTCTGCGACATCATGATGGCCAATGAAAGCGTCTGGCGTTCCAAAGAGGCTATACATAAAGAACTACTCGAATTATGGGACGTCATGCAAGCTTGCGTAAAACGTGGCTGCGAAGAGACGGGTATTTTGCCAGGGGGTATGAAAGTCAAACGCCGGGCAAGTGATCTGTTTCAGAAGCTTGGCGCTAATCCGGAAGCCGCATTAACTGATCCACTGACCGTCATGGATTGGGTAAATCTCTATGCGCTTGCAGTCAACGAGGAAAATGCAGCCGGCGGCAGGGTCGTTACCGCGCCGACAAATGGGGCGGCTGGCATCATCCCGGCAGTGCTTCATTACTATGTCCGTTTCGTGCCTGGTAGCTCAGAGCAGGGCGTCGTTGATTTTCTGCTCACTGCAGGCGCTATCGGTATTCTTTACAAGGAAAACGCTTCGATATCGGGTGCTGAGGTCGGTTGCCAGGGGGAAGTTGGTTCTGCCTGCTCAATGGCCGCAGGTGCCTTGGCAGCTGTTATGGGTGGCACGCCCGAGCAAGTGGAGAACGCCGCGGAAATCGGTATGGAGCATAATCTTGGTCTGACTTGCGATCCGGTTGGCGGCCTTGTGCAGGTACCGTGTATCGAACGTAATGCCATGGCCTCTGTCAAGGCCATCAACGCCGCCAGAATAGCGCTACGTGGCGACGGCACGCACTATGTATCGCTCGATAAGGTCATCAAGACCATGCGCGATACCGGCGCTGACATGAAAACAAAATACAAGGAAACTGCCCGCGGTGGCCTTGCGATTAACGTCATTGAAGTCCCGGTCAGCTTTCCCGACTGCTGACAAGCAACGTGATGTGTTCAAACGTGATGGGCTCAAGTACTGTACTATTTTGAGCATGAATGCTTTAGCTATTGCACTACACGCCATTGCCGCCACCGTCTGGATTGGTGG
>CAYUZB010000004.1:36719-85022 GCA_964449565.1 uncultured Granulosicoccaceae bacterium
TGAATGCTTTAGCTATTGCACTACACGCCATTGCCGCCACCGTCTGGATTGGTGGTATGTTCTTCGCCTATGTCGTACTGCGCCCTACCGCCGCGACGCTCGAACCGCCCGAACGTTTGCAATTATGGGCAGGCGCTTTCAAGCGTTTCTTTCCCTGGGTGTGGATGACAATCGTCATTCTTTTGGTCACCGGTTTTTATCTAGTACTTGCGGCCTTTGGTGGCTTTGGCTCCGTGCCCGGCTATGTGCATACGATGTTGTTGATGGGCCTGATCATGATTGGCTTGTTCATCTACCTCTATTACGTTCCATATCGTGCTTTCAAAACGGCGGTAGCAGCGGCTGACTGGCCTGCTGGCGGCGTTGCAATGAACCGCATTCGACTGCTTGTGCTCATCAACTTGTGTATAGGTCTTGCGTTGACGGCCATCGTGACGAGCGGGCGATATTCTTAAATTTTTCTTTCAGTTGCCGTCAAGCCAGTTATCGTAATCAGACACCAGAAGATGGCTAGGCTCTACGTCTTCCTCTATCGTTGAGAATCGGCCGATCGGTTCACGAAAAACGTTGTCGGTAAGGTCATCATTGACGGTGGACACTTCACCGATCAGTACATCTCCTCCTTCACCCCAGAAGGCATGCCAGTTACCCGGCATCAGGGTCACGCTCTCACCGGGCTGTAACTTGAGGACATCACCTGCTGCCTGCGTGCGCGCAACGCCGTCTGTATAAATAGTCACATCGCTTGTCTCGTCGACATTGCCTTCATCGTCCGAGTTGAATAGCTCAAGCGCCAGTGTTGCCCCGCCTCGATTGATTATGTCCTCTGCCTTGACGATGTGACGGTGCATGGGTGAGACCTGATTTTGTCGCGAGATCATTATTTTTTCGGCGTAGCACATGCCACCGCCTGCGGCGAGATCTGCCTGCGAACCATTCCTGACAGTAAATAGAAACAAACCCATTTCATCAAAACGAGCTTCACCGTAGTCGGTTATGTCCCATCCAAGTCGTGCATCAATAATATTGTCAATGTCTGAACGTCTGGCTTTCATTTCCTCGGGCGACCAATAAGCAAAAGGTGGCAACAGAAAACCAAACGAACGAATATATTCATCCGCACTCGCCATGATCGAATTGATTTCAGAACGTTTCATCGGCACTCAAGCTACCCTTTGTAAAAATTCCATGACCATCGCGGCCGTCCAGGAGAACGTCTTGCCACCGCAAGGCTCTCCGGTAATCGGATCGTAGTATTCGGCGAAGCCCGACTGATTAATTAGTTGCAGGCTTTGCTTTTCAATTTTGCTGGCGATTTCATCAAGTCCAGCCTGATGTAAACCATCGGCGATCAAATAATTCACAATCAGCCAACTCGGCCCTCGCCAATAACGCTTTGCATCAAATCGTGTATCTGCGGGATCGTGACTGGGGACCAGATACTGACAACGCTTTCCTAAGTCCTCGATGCGCTCCGCTATCGCCTTTGCGCGCTTGGCGGGAATCGCAGCGACCACCGGAATTAAACCCCCAACGGATGGGCTGTCAATCAATTTATCACCCACGCGATCAAAACAAACGTACTGCCCGAGCGTGTCGCTCCATAATGCGTCAAGCGCTGTAAGTGCATGTTTTGCGAAAGCTCGATTGCGTTGCGCTATGCTGGGTTCGCCGAGAGCTTCAGCCAAGGTGGCTGTTTCCATACACGAGCGAATAAGTATGGCGTTGAACCCCGGATCCACTACTTGAAACGGTGAGGCGTCATGTAGTTTATTGTTATCCCACTGAAGATCGCGAAAGCAATGCACCAACCAGATATACCGATCGTACTGCGCCATAGTGGGCCGATGATCAGCTGAGGCATGCTGCAAGTCGCAGCGTTGGTAGGGTTCAACGCCGTCTGTAGGTACTCGATTAAATGGCTCATCCCAGTCAACTGAATTATCACGCCCAGCTTCCCAGGGATGAATCAGTGCTACCAAGCCTGAGCCGTGCGGATCGCGGCTGCGATAAAACCATTCGTGCCAACGATCGATTTGTTTGACAAGTCCCAGTGCCTTGTCTTGTGCCAGAGATTTATCGGTAGCCAGATCATACAAACGCTTGACCGCAAACCCCGCCACCGGTGGTTGGGTAATGCCAGTCGTGGGTGTTTCTCGCTGGGTATTCCACACGTCAGGTCCCGGAAAGTATCCATCATCTCGTTGATGAAAAACAATATGTGGCACCATGCCGTCATCCCACTGGTGTCTGAACAAGGTCTCAAGTTCGGTCCAGGCCCGCTTCTCGTCGACATGGCGTTGTCCGAGCGCAACCAGACAGGAGTCCCAGTTCCATTGGAACGGGTACAGTCCACTGGTTGGTACCGTGTAGTCACCGCGGTCGTTGAGCCGCATAATTTCAGCGGCCTGTTGAAACATGCCCTGTTTGTCAGTTGTATTCATAGTGTTATGCCACTGCACATGTCGTTTCAGGGTCAAACCAGCGAATACGCTCAGTAATTGGTTTGATATGTAAAACATCCCCCGTCTGTATTGTCGCATCATTGTCCAAGACAACCCGAAACAAGGAATCATCAACCTTGCAACTCGCCAGAAGATGCGATCCCAACGGTTCGATCACTCGAACCTTGGCTGCAAACGTATTACGTCCTTCGACTACCTCGTCGTTGATACCACAAACTTCAAGATCCTCAGGGCGTATTGCAAATTGTATTTTCTGCAAGGATGTGGGGCCCTGATAACTGCCCCCCGCGACTGACCACTGACCATCGCCTGATGAGCTGCCGTCGAGAAAGTTCATCGGCGGATTGCCAATAAATGAACCAACAAATTGAGTCTCGGGATTGCGATAGACATCCACTGCCGATGCTGCTTGAACAATATGCCCGTTATGCATAACGGCGATACGATCCGCCATGCTCATCGCTTCAACCTGATCATGGGTGACATAAACGGTGGTCGTCTTGCTTTCGGCCAGGACGGTTTTAAGCTCCGCCCGCATTTCCATTCTCAAGAGTGCGTCAAGGTTAGACAAGGGTTCATCCATCAGTAGAACCGCAGGCTCGGTGGCCAAAGCTCTGGCTACCGCGACACGTTGACGTTGCCCGCCGCTCAATTGACCTGAATAACGTTCAAGCAACTGTTCGATGTGCATGAGTTCAGCGGTTCGTTTGACACGCTTGTCCACCGTGGTCTGATCCAATTTCGCCATGCGCAGTCCAAAAGCGATATTTTCGAATACTGTCAAATGAGGAAACACCGCGTAGTTCTGGAATACCATAGCGATTCCGCGGTGACGAGGCGGTAACTGATCGATGCGGTTCCCGCCTATCCAAACTTCACCGCCTGTTGCTGTCTCGAGGCCCGCGATAATGCGCAGCAAGGTTGTCTTGCCACAACCGGAGGCACCGAGCAATACCAGAAATTCCTGATCACTTATAGTCAGATCAATCGAGTGAAGCGCGTGTGTTTTGCCGAATTGTTTGGCAATCTGCTTGATATTGATTTCAGCCATGGATAAATCCCCGCTAGCGGTTGGCGATGCCCCACATTGAAAAGAGGTATTTACGTACAAGAAAAATGAATACAAGCGCAGGCACTACCATCACGGCGCCACCAGCGAACTTCAGATGCAAAGGTGAGGTGCCCAAACTTTGCATCAGAAACGCAGGCAGAGTCCGATTTTCGATCGTTAGCACTGAAGCGGCGAACACCTCGTTCCATGAAATAACAAATGCAAATACCGCAGAGGCTGCAATCCCCGGCAAGACCAGTGGAAAAATGACCTTTGCAAAAGCTTGTAGGCGGTTGCAACCCAAGGTCCATGCAGCCTCTTCAAGTTCAATGGGTATTCCTGAAAACAAGGAGTAGGTAATCAATACTGAAAAGGGCAAAGCTAGGACAGTATGAATGATTGCCAGGCCTAAGACGGAGTCGTCAAGCCCGATTCGGATGTACATGACGGCCAGTGGCAGCGCTAACAATGGCAAGGGGAATGCGCGTGTCATCATGACAAGTACGCGAAATGTGCTTTTACCGCGAAAATCAAATCTCGACAAGGCATAGCCAGCTGGCGCACCTGCACCGATGGAGAGAATCATCGTGATGAAGGCTACTTTCAGGGAACTCCACAACGCCATACCGACTCCGTGATAGTTCATGAAGAAGTTGACGCTTTCGGTATCCATCGGTGGTATCAGTTTCTTTGGAAAAGCTGACACATCGGCAGGCGATGAAAACGTGTTGACTAATAAAAGGTAGATGGGCACCAATACCCAGAGGCACAGCACAATGATTGCGCCGAACGATACGATTTTCGACAGCCTCATACCCGAGCCTCTTTCGGAGTGCGCAAGGTCCACATGATGATCAAGGTGCACAAGATAGAAATGCCAAGAACTACCAAGGCATAAGCCGCTGCTACGTGTCCGTCTCGTAAATCGAATTGCCAGGTATAAATTTCGCCCATTAACACCGGCAGGTTGGTACCACCAAGTGTGGCGACAACAGCAAAGACTTCAAACGCGAGGATGACGCGTAAAATAAGCGCAGTCTGTAAGCTCGGCTTAAGTAATGGTAAGGTGATACGCGTGAATTGTTTCCAACGTGTTGCGCCGAAGACTTCCGCGCACTCGTAATATTCTTTGGGGATCAACCCCATGCCGGCAACCAGTATAACCAGCATAATCGCTGTTGCCCGCCACACTTCCGCCAACATGATTGCCACGAAAATGGTGGTCTTCGATTGATAGCCGAGGAATGTTGTCGGTTGGTCAATAAACCCGAGGGTGTGCATCAAGCTGTTCAAGAACCCCGTCTGGTCAAAAATGGCCAGCCAGATAATACCTGCGGCCAGATCTGAAATGCCAAGTGGAATTGTCCAGATATAAAGAAAGATATCGCGTCCTTTCTTCATGCCGGTAACCAGCGTTGCCATATACAAGGCGAGCGCCGTTTGAATTGGTACAACAAACAAGGCGAGCAACAAGGTATTTGTCAGAGCGCTTTTGAACTTCCAATGCCCTACCATTTCCGCAAAGTACTTACTGGTGAATTCTCCGTTATCTGTAAACATGGCCTGCCAGGCAACCAGCAGGAAGGGGTATAGAAAAAACACACACAAAATAATTGCCGCAGGCAGCAGTAGTAAATAGGGCAGTGTGCGTGGATACATTGAATCAGCTTGTTGCGACGCGCTTGGTCAGGGCCGGGCTACCGCCTGTGCAGTAACCCGGCTTTGTATAGCGTAAAAGTAATAGCTTAAAAAATTTACTCGACGGGGCAAGGGCCGTCGGAGACTGGGTCAGGTGCCCAACAAGGTGCATCGGCTTCTTCCATGATCGAGCGTAGTGTATTGGCCTGATCATCAAGAACATCACGCACGTCCTGGCCTGCCAGAACGATACGCTCGAACGCATCGACGTATACCGCATTAAACTTGCCGCCGAGATCACCGAGGCCGACAGGCAATAAACCAGGATTTGCATCAGCTGAGCCGCTCATTGCTGCGATAGCGGCGCCGTTGATGCGCACGGCTGCAGGCATATCATCGGGCAGGTTTACGTCAACCACTGGAAAGAAGTTGGTTGCTTTCAACGTTTCAATTTGCGTGGCAGGGTCGACTAGGAAAGAAACCAGACTCTTGGCTGCATCCATATCAGGTGCTGTTGAAGGCACAGCGATACCGACAACCACTGGCATGAATCCGCGTCCGGTGGGGCCTGCAGGCGCTGGAAAGGCGATGAAGTCGTCTGGACGTTGATTGAACGCATCAGCCAGACGTGATGTGTGATCAAACGCGACCCAGACTTCCTCGGTCAGCAACTGCTCTTGCATGAATGAGTAGCCAGTCGAAGCCGGGTTGGTGTAGGACCATAATTCCTTGAATGCATTCCAAGCACCTTCAGCTTCAGCTGACCGAAATTTTGAAACCATGGAGTTGGTAAACGACGGATAGAGATAACCCTGAAAAAAGCGATGCTTTAGTCCCTTGGGGCCGGCTGGAAAACCGAATTTAGGTGATCCTGAAGCATCGGCCATGTTCTTGGCCCAGGCAATTAAGTGATCATACGTCAGTGCATTGATGTCAGCGCCATCAGGCAAATGCTCAAGTGCTTTCTTGTTAGCTGCCATGACATACGTCGCTTGCATCCAGGGTATGTACTTCTGTTCGGATGTGCCTAATTTACCGAGCTCCAGAAACGTACTGTTAACCCCGTCAGTCGCGACATCGGACAAGTCAGCCATGCCGTCACCTAACGAAATCAGATTGCCGTGCAATGATCCGATAACACCAATTTTCCCCGAGCCAGCTTGCAATTCAGCTTGAAGTCGCGTCAACCACGGCCCCGTTTCGCTTGGTTGAAAATCAACCTCACCCTCGAAGCCGGAGAGCACATTCTCACGCATCGCTTGCGCTTCTTCGACAGGATTTGCCTGAGTGGACCAGAACAATACATCCTCTGCAATTGCGGACTGAGTACCCACGGCGCTTACCCCCACTGTCAGGGCCACCGTCAAGGTCGCTTTTCTTAAGTTCATAGCTCTCTCCAATAGTGTGCTGCCTCTGTGGCAACTTTTGCTTAATGTTTCATGCGGTCGCATGAAGCAGAATTCAGTAGGAAGGAGACAGTGCATGGCTGCCTCTTTTTATCAATGTGGGTTGTATCAATTTGTTCTTGATGGTTTCTTTCCCATCCATCACATCAAGTAACTCAGCTGCAAGGAGTTCCGCACTTTGTTGAATATGCTGGTCAAAAGTTGTCAAGCCAGGTGGGGCAAAAGCGGCGGCCGGGATGTTGTCAAAACCGACAACGGATAGATCCTCTGGTACGCGAATACCCATGCTTGAAGCTTGTTGTAACACTGACAAGGCGATTTCATCGGTCAAGGCAAGCACGGCCGTTGGTCGATCTTCAGCAGCCAACAAGGTGGTGATGGTTTGCGCGCGTTTCGCTTTGTCAAAGCGCGGAACATGATGTGTAGTTAATGAGACATCGCTATTGCCACAATCAACGATCGCCTGCTCAAGCCCTTGTTCACGGAAGTAGCGAAACGACATGGGCTCGCTGATCGATAGCATCGCAAGCTTGCGATGTCCCAGGCCGTATAGCAAATCAAAGGCATCACTGAAGGCTTGCCCGCCATCGGTATCGATCCAGTTATAGGCGTGTTCTGAGCCGAGAGTTCGGCCGTGGGTCACGAATGGGAACCCGCGTTCACTCAAGTAGTGAACACGTTCATCATCCTCGGCGATTCGTGTCAGCACCATGCCGTCTGCGCGTCCGGATTCAACAACATGCTTGAGCACAGCAAGCTCGGTCTGGCTTGCCGGGGCTGTGGCCATGAAAAGATCTCGCCCCCGGGCGTGCAGCCCTTCGCTCAGCCCCATGATGAATTCGCCGAGAAAGGGGTCAAGGAACTGTGCATCACGTAAGGGCAGTAAAAGTCCAATAAACCCCGAACGTCCTGTGACCAGCATCCTGCCTGCCGAGTTCGTCACATAATTGACGCGTTCGGCAGCTTCGAGAACGCGCCGACGTGTGGTCTCAGCAACATCACTGTGCCCCCCAAGAGCACGTGAAACGGTGGTTACAGACAAGTCCAGTTCAAGGGCTAGCTGCTTCAGGCTCCCATTTCGCTTGTTCGACTTCATCCTTAGGGTGTCTTCCGAAACGTTTCGGAAAACCCTACCACAGTCTCAGTTAACCCTAAAGTCATGAACTTGTAGCCGAGCTTTCAGTTTCGTTTAAGGCTCATTAGGTAATGTGCGGAAGTCTCGGAAATTACAGGTATTCTCTACTACCCTCATGTACGGCCAGAACCACAAATCGGCGAATAACAGCGCGGCAGTTACCTTGCCAGGGCGGGCTGTGCCGGAAGCGGTTGCTCCGCGGCATCTGGTCACTAGAAATCCGATGAGCGGGCCCTTTCCGGCTGACCTTGACAGTGCCTTGTTCGGCATGGGTTGCTTCTGGGGTGCGGAACGTCTGTTCTGGCCGTTACCCGGTGTGTACACAACTGCTGTCGGCTATGCGGGCGGTTATACGCCAAATCCGACGCATGACGAAGTTGGCAGTGGCATGACTGGTCACAATGAAGTCGTGCAGGTCATCTTCGATGCAAAGGTCATCAGTTTTAACGATCTGTTACGTTTGTTCTGGGAATCACATAACCCAACCCAGGGCATGCAACAGGGCGCCGATCGAGGGAGTCAGTACCGGTCCGGTATCTATACCAACAGCGATGACCAACGAACGCTGGCATGTGCTTCCCGAAATGCCTACCAGTCAGCTTTGTCTGCACAAGGTTTTGCACCGATAACGACTGAAATCCTCCCGGCATCAATCTTCTACTATGCCGAGGATTGCCATCAGCAGTACCTGCACAAGAACCCGAATGTCTATTGCAAGCTGCAAGGGACTGGAACTCGCTGCATCATCAATCCTGACGAACTTCCGGCTTTGGTGACATGTGAGGTGCTCGTGTGAATCCGCCAAGCTCAGCATTTACCGTCCCTTTCAATGGTGGCTTTGTACTGGATGATCAGTCAAGCGCAGCACCTGATAACGTCGAATCAAAAAAATCACTGGAAAAACAGCTGTCAAAGTATGTAGCGCAAATAAGCGAACTGCAAAAAACGCTCTACGCTGACGATCGCTTTGCCGTATTGCTGGTTTTTCAGGCCATGGATGCGGCGGGAAAAGATGGCACCATTAGAGCCGTCTTGAGTGGCGTCAACCCAGCGGGTTGCCAAGTGTCTTCGTTCAAAGCTCCCTCGTCCGAAGAGCTGCAACACGATTGGCTGTGGCGCACCAGTCGGCGTTTGCCGGAGCGCGGCTTCATAGGTGTCTTTAACCGCAGCTATTACGAAGAGGTGCTGGCGGTTCGTGTACGCCCCGAGTTTTTAGCCAAACAGCGTTTACCTAACGTGGATGAAAACGCAATCTGGCAACAACGTTTCGAATCGATTCGTGATCATGAAGAACACCTGGCGCGAAACGGCACTATCGTTTTGAAGTTCTGGTTAAACGTGTCTCAGGAAGAGCAAAAGCGAAGATTCCTGAAGCGGCTGACTACACCTGAGAAGTACTGGAAGTTTTCGAAAAGCGATCTTTCGGAGAGAGCTCGCTGGAGTGACTACATGCAGGCCTATGAAAGCCTGCTTAATGAAACCTCGACACCGCATGCACCTTGGTTTGCCATTCCGGCAGACAACAAGCGATACATGCGGGTCTGTGTTGCTGAGATCATCGCAAAGACGATGGCCGCATTGCCGTTGCAATATCCCACCAAGTCATCGGAGGAAATTGCACAGTTCGAGGAACATATTGCACACCTGCACGACGAATGACCGAAGTTGGTCAGAGATTTGCGTTTGTAGGGGTGCCTTTTGGGAGTTTGAATGTGAACATGATGAACGATATCAGATTGCAAGCAGTTGAGACACTCATACCGTTACCGGATGCCATCAGCTATGCGGCGGTAATTGATGACAATGATCAGGAAATCGAAATTTCCGATTTTATGATGCGCCGAGCCTGCGAAGAAATGGACGACACGATGGAATGGCCCTTTGCACCAGCCAAAGCCGAGATGAAACCACGGCCTGCCGCGGGTGCAGACATCATTCCATTCCGTCGAAAGTAGCTAGCAAGTATGGTTGGTTGAGATTGATATTGATATTGATATCGATGGCTTGACCATCGGTGCGACCAGTAAAGCTAGCTGACCAGCTGATTCATCTCAAAGATCGGTAGCAGGATACCGAGGACGATGGTCAGTACGATACCGCCCATGATCAATATGATCACAGGTTCGAACAAACCAAGAAAAATTGACATCAAGCCATTGAGCTCGCGCTCCTGATGGGTGGCCGCTTTTTCGAGCATGGTGTCGAGTTGGCCTGATTGTTCGCCACTGGCGATCAGGTGCAAGAGCATGGGTGGGAAGTAGCCTGTTCGCTCCAAAGCGCTATGCAGGGTTGAGCCTTCTCGGACTTGCGTGGCTGCCGTGTTGACCGCCTGTCGCATGGGGCGGTTGGTAATGACTTGCGAGCTGATGTCGAGTGCTTCAAGTACGGGTACGCCACTGGCCGCGAGGATACTTAAGGTGCGGGCGAATTGGGCGGTGTTGAAGCCGCGGATCAAACGTTTGAACAAGGGTAGCTTTAACAAATAACTGTGTATTTTTGTTTTGAAGGCTTCGCCGCGCATGGCGCGTTGGAACAGCACAATCGCGATAAAGGCGATGATCACAACCAACAGACCCCATTGACGCACGAAGGCACTGGCCGCCAGCATACCCTGAGTCAAGCCGGGTAGCTCTTGGTCCAAACCGTCGAAAACCTGTACTACCTGAGGGACAACGTAAGCGAGCAGGAAGCCGACAATCAGAATTGAAGCGATAACCAGCATGCTTGGGTAGATCAATGCTTTTTTGACCGTAGCGTTGGCTGCCTGTTTCTCTTCGGTGTAATCCGCAAGGCGTTCGAGGACCGCATCAAGGTGGCCCGATTGTTCGCCAGCAGCAACGGTCGCCTGATAAATTTCAGGGAATACTTTTGGATAGTCTTTTAGCGCAGACGCAAAACTGTGGCCTTCAAGGACCTTTCCACGTACTGACAACAGCAGAGATTTGATGCGTTGTTTTTCGGTCTGGCGACTAACGGCCGATAGTGATTCTTCCAGCGGTGTTCCAGCTGCACTCAGGGTGGCAATCTGACGGGTCAGCAAGGCGAGATCATTGGTTTTGATCCCACCGCGGAAGCTGGGTTTACTATTGGCGTTATTGTTGGAACTGTCTTTTTCGCGTGAAGACGCTTCAGCAACTTCCAGTGGTGTCAGACTTTGCTGGCGTAACAGCTGACGCGCAAGACGAGCCGTATCGGCTTCCAGCACACCTTTCTTTTCACGCCCACGGTCATCGAGGGCAAGGTATTCAAAGGCTGCCACTTAACCTTCTCTTGTTACACGCAGAACTTCTTCAAGCGATGTCAAACCATGCATGACCAGACGCATACCGTCGTCAGTGATGCCGGGGCTGCGGGTGCGAGCATAGGCTTCAATGTCGTGTTCTGATGCGCCATCATGGATCATTGTGCGTATTCGATCGTCGACTTCGACGATTTCATAGATACCTTGACGACCCACGTAGCCGGTATGTGAGCATTGATCGCAACCATGAGGGACCGAGATACTGGGTATCTGGCCCGATGCCTTTAAGGTTTTCAACTCGGCATGGGTTGGTGTGTGTTCCTTTTTGCAGTTCGGGCAGAGCAGGCGGACCAGGCGTTGCGCAACCAGACCGACCAGACTGGACGATAGCAGGAAGGGCTCGATACCCATGTCGCGCAGGCGCGTTATTGCTCCGATCGCAGTATTTGTGTGTAAGGTTGACAGGACCAAGTGTCCTGTCAGCGAGGCTTGCACCGCGATTTCGGCCGTTTCCACGTCACGTATTTCACCGACCATCACGATGTCTGGATCCTGACGAAGAATGGCACGCAGGCCGCGGGCAAAGTCGAGCTCTACCTTGTTGTTGACTTGCGTTTGGCCGATACCGTCAATGTAGTATTCGATTGGATCTTCGACGGTCAGGATGGAGTAGCGTGAGGTGTTCAGGCGCGCCAAAGCGGCATACAGGGTCGTTGTTTTACCAGAACCTGTGGGACCGGTAACCAGAATGATGCCGTGAGACAGAGACAAAGACCTTTGCAAGCTTTCCAGTGACGCCTCTGGCATGCCGAGGTGTTCGAGATCAAGTCGTCCGGCTTGCTTGTCGAGTAATCGCAGCACAACGCGTTCACCATGTCCCGATGGCAGTGTAGATACCCGGACGTCTACCGGGCGGCCGGCAACGATCAGGCCGATGCGGCCGTCTTGTGGAAGGCGACGTTCGGCAATGTCCAGTTTTGCCATGACTTTGAGACGTGAAATAACCAGCGGTGCAATGGCTCTAGGCGGTTCAAGGAGCTTTTGCATCACGCCGTCGACGCGATAGCGGATGGCCAGACGTTTTTCGAAAGGTTCGATATGGATGTCAGATGCTTGTTTGCGTACCGCTTCGGTGAGCATTGCATTGATCAAACGAATGACCGGAGCATCGTCTGTTGATTCGAGCAGATCTTCTGGTTCCGGCAGAGCGTCTGCCAGCTGTTCAAGATTCAGGTTGTCACCAAAGTCGTCCATGATGTCAATACCTTGTCCCGTTTCACCTTCATAGTGGCGTGTCAAACGACCATCAAAGGCATCGCTGGTGACGGGTTCCAAGGTGAGCGCCTGGCCGGCCTTGCGACGGGCTTCGGCGACTGCACTCATCTGAATGCCAGGTCGGTGTACGAGCAGCAGTTCGCCGGCGCTGCCTCGTTCGAGCAGAACACCGTGGCGTTTTGCGAAGGTGTAGGGCAGATCGGTGAACGGCAGATGGGCTGCCGAATTAGGCATCAATACGCCCGGCCTGTCCGACGCTGTTGTCGCAGGGTCGGCAACGTCGTTGGCAGCGTTTTCGCGGGCGGGTTCGCCTACGTCGATGAGATCGGGCTCGTGGATGACCATGTCACTAGTCTACAGTGTCAAACGGGCCTATCAATGCAGTATCTGCGCCGTTATCACCAGCATTAGCCTGTTTTGGCAGGCTGTCGATAAGCGGTAGCGTTTCTGGATTGGAAAGACTGGAAGTTGGCACGATGGTGTTTAGCGCGCCCCGTTCGTCGTTTACCCGCTTACCGTCGAAGTACAGATGCAGATCAGGCAGGCTCGGGCGTGCGGTTTCGCCGGTACCCTCTCTGCTTGGGAACAGGCCGCGTTGAAGGGTGCGTACATCTTCGTATTTGCTGCGACTGTAAAAGTCTGCCGTTTCCGGGTCACGCAGGATGGTCGGGTGCAGGAAAACCACCAGATTACGTTTGAATTTGCTGGTGGTGCGGTAGCGGAACAGGCTGCCCAACAGAGGGATGTCGCCGAGTAAGGGGATCTTGTCTCGGGTGTCGTTGATTTGATCGTCGATCAGTCCGCCGAGGACCAAGGTCTGTCCGTCTTCGACCAATACGGTTGTTTGGATTCTTCTGGTGTTCGTGGTGATGTCTGTCGCGCCGGTGACGGCAGTGTTGCTGACATCGGAGACTTCCTGCTCGATCTCCATCTTGATGTTGTTGCCTTCGTTGATCTGCGGTTTGACCTTAAGGCTGATACCAATATCCTGACGCTCAATGGTCTGGAACGGGTTGTTGTTGGATGCAGACAGCTGTTGGCCGGTGACAAAAGGAACGTTTTGACCCACCACGATTTCGGCTTCCTGATTATCCAGTGTGACCAAGGTAGGCGTTGACAGGATGTTGTTATCAGAATCAGAAGCGATAGCCGAGAGCAGGATGCCAAAGTCTATGCCACCTGAGCCGAAACGCCCCAGCGCGAGTGACAAGCCACCGCTCAGTGCAGGAGCGCCGCCAGCTTCTACCGCTGCGAATTGCCCGGCCAATTGTTGAGTGGCGCCACCGAGATTGGTTATCGCAACGGGGCGGTTGTCGTCAGACCCATCTACCGCGAAGTTGACGCCAAGTTGGGCACTGTTATTCACGGTTAATTCGGCGATGATTGCTTCGACGAGCACTTGAGCGCGGCGAATATCGAGTTGTTCGATAACGGCCAGTATGCTGCGCATTTCATCGGGTGGTGCGGTGATGATCAGCGCGTTGGTGTCTTCATCAGCCTGGATGTCGACATTGGGACGATCGTTTTGTTGTGTTGCGCGACGCACCAGTGAAGCTGTGGGTACGCCCGTTTGAGGAACAGGGACACCGTTAGCATCAACTGAGGGCGCGGCTGGCGCCTGGGCTGTGTTACCGCCCGCATCGCCGTCGCCACCGCCCGTGCCGATCTGGGCCTGCCCTGCAGAGACACCTGACAGGATGGTGAGAAGGTCAGCAGCGTTGGCGTAGCGTAAGTAGATGACGCGTGTATTGCCCGCTGATGGCACCGGTGTATCGAGATTGAGAATCAAGCCGCGCATGCGTACACGGGCAGCTTGATCACCGCTTAACAGGATACTGTTGGTGCGCTCATCGGCGGCAAAGCGAACAGCCCCGGGCGTACCATCAGCCTGTCCGCCGCGACTCTGTAGTGATTGCACGATGCGGATAGTCTCTGCGGCAGAGGCGTGTCGTAGTTGGATGACTTCCACTTCATTGTTGTCGGCGCGGTCGACGCCATTGATGATGGTGATCAGACGGCCGATGTTTGATGCGCGATCAGTGACAATCAATGAATTTGTTGCCGCGTAAGCTGCCAGATGGCCTTGTTGTGGAACCAGTGGGCGTAATATCGGAACCAGCTGGGCAGCCGGGACATTTTCTACTTTAATGACTTGTGTGACCAACTGGTCAGAGTTGCCAGTCTCCGCATCGTAAGCCGGAACGGGACCTTGCTTGGCGTTGACGTCGGGAACGATTTTTATCAGATCGCCGCTGGGTACAGCGGAATAACCGTGGACTTGCAGTACCGACAAGAACGTTTCGTACAGTTCGTCGCTGTTAAGGGGTTTTGAAGATATGACAGTAACGCGCGCTTTTACCCTTGGATCGACCACAAAATTGCGGCCAGACTGACGAGAAACCGTCTGGATAAGCGAGTGAATGTCCGCATTTTTCAAGTTCAGGGTAAACGTTCCCTCCTGAGCTATTGCGGGTCGTGCCAACAGCGTTGCGACGCTGACAAACGCCACAACAAGACACGCATTCCGAAACCATTGTTTAATCATTGTCATATTTGCTTCATACACATTCTGTCAGAAGTGTAGTTGTTCACTGCGCCAGGGAAATGCTGATGGGTACTTCGATGCCATCACGCAAAATGGTGACTTCAAGATTCTCGGCTTTGACTGCATTTCTCAGCGCGCGAATACCTTGTTTCTGACTATTCAATTGAATGTTGTTGACGCGGGTGATGACATCACCCGCGATAATGCCCTGAGCTTCCAGAATTTCCGGATTTTGCTTGGGAGTAATGCGATACCCGAGGAGTTTGCCGTTCTCTTGATAGGGTTCGGCTGCAACGATGCGCCCGAGTATGGCGGGGTTACGGGCAAGCGTATCGCGCAGCTCACCCGGGTTGCTGGGTAGCTCGAGCGGTTGACTTAAATCCTGGTCGTTGGCGTTCGCTGAACCCGGAGCCTGTGCTGTCTGGACAGGTCGAACGGCAATTGGGGTGACGTTCTCAGGCAATTCGAGCTTTTCAAGCTTGCCGCGGTTTCGCAGTACGACATGATCTGCATGAACTTCGACCAAAGTGACCTCATTACTGATCTTGTCACCAATACCATAGGCATTCTGTTCGCCTGACCCGGCGCTGATGATCGCGATGGCCTGGTCTGCAGGGGTGAAGGCAAAGACACCGGATAGTTGTAGATTCAACTTGGTTTCGACAACGGGGGCCTTGACTTCTTCTTGCACTTGCGGCTTCTCGACCACCTTTTCAGCGGCGTTGCCAAACAAATGGACTGATGCGATTACCCGGGCGAGTTCCAGGGTTGTTGGTGTGTTTCTGCTGTTTCCACTGTCAGTTGCGGACACAGGGGGCAGAGGCGCGCGCTCGTCTTGCGGAAGCAGTTTTATGGTCAGCAGGGCCAGTGCTATGCCGATGCACGCCACCAGAAGTGTGTTGACCCAGCGCGGCAAGCGAGCTGAAGGCTCCGCTGAGCCTTTGCTCATCAGGGACTTTGCGCCAATGGCTTCCGATGCGGTCGCACTCATAATGATCAATCCTTATTTTACGTAAACAGCAGGTTGTTGATCGGCCAGTGCTCTGCAAGATGTATCAAAATGCAGAGCGGCCGCAGAGTTTACCTGCGAGGAGGGTTGGCTCGTCAACGAATCAATATTGACGCCATATGCAGCGTGAAATTCCCGTCAATAACATGACAGGATATAAGGGCCTTGCTAGAGGTGGGTTTCAGGGTAATTCCCGGTATACAACGAGGTAATTTACCGATTATCAGATGGTTGTGTGGATGACATTACAGTTAACTTCACCGATGGTTGGACGGTGACAAGTCCGCCGCCGGTTTTCAGACGGCGGACCAGGTTGTCCTTACACCATGTCTTTCAGGTTTTTCAGAGGAAGAACCTTGACGACCTTGCTGGCAGGTTTTGCCTTGAACATGGTCTCTTCACCGGTGAATGGGTTGATGCCTTTGCGAGCTTTTGTCGCCGGCTTTTTGCGAACCTTGATCTTGAACAGGCCTGGGACACTGAACATTCCCGGACCACGCGGCTTCAGGTTGTCTTGAATCAGGTCGGCAAGTGCATCGAAAACTGACGCGACTTCCTTGCGGCTGAGTTCAGTGGTGTCAGCGATCGACGTCAGGATCTCCGACTTGGTTGGTGGCTTCTTGGCCGCAGATGCCGCCGCGCGTTTTTTGGCTGAACCTTTCTTTTTGCCAGCTGCCTTTTTTTTGGTGGCTCGTTTCTTTGCCGCCATGGTGAATCCCCTTTGAAAAAATTGAAATGATGAGTGGTTAGCGCAGTGCAACAAATGCTGTATATACAGCTATTGCCGTTCTTACCCCATTTGTAAAAGCGCGCGAAAGTTAACATAAAACTTGTCACTACGCTTAAGCCTTATAGATGAAAAATCGTAAATATCACTGTATTTGCAGTAAAAATTGAATACAGAGTAAAAAAAGGCTGTTTTTTGCGGGATTTTTAACCAATACCAAAAATATTTTGCAGACTACCGATCAGGAAAATGCGGATGGCAAAAAGGCCGATAATCGTGAAAAACACGGATAAATCCAGTCCACCGATAGGTGGCAAGATGTTACGCAGAGGTCTTACGACAGGAGAAGTGATTGGCTCTAACAAACCGAGGATCGGGTGATGAGCACCTTGCGGTATCCAACTCAGGATTGCCTTTAGGATCAACGCGAAGATGAATACATTGAACAACTGATGTATGACATCGAGCAGGCCTACGATAAGCAAGGAGACTATTGACGCACCCGCAGGCGTAATGACCGAACCCATGGCGGCAACCGGGCCGAGAGCGAGTGCCTTGAAAATCAGCAGTTTTAGAAAAAGGACTGCAAAACATAGAATAAGAGATGCGGTGTCATACTTTCGAATGCTCGGGATGACGCGCCGTAGTGGTACCAGTACCGGATTGGTCAAACTTACGATCATTTGAGAAAATGGATTGTGATAGTCAGCCCGCATCCATTGCATGACAAAGCGGGCAGCGACGATCGTCGCGTAAAAATTAAACAGAATGCCGAGGATGAAACCGATGGCACTTTGCGCGGGATTCAGCATGGATGGGCTCCGTTGTTTTCACCGTCTGGGGCGAGGTCATCGCCAAGTTCGACTGCACGATCGTTGGCGGCTTGCATGGCTCTGGCAATGATCGCAGGTGTATTGGCATCGTTGAACGCGTTCAAGGCGGCTGCCGTTGTGCCACCTTTGGAAGTGACGTTTTGCCTTAGTGTCGCCGGGCTATCGTCGCCGGTCCGCGCCATGCTGGCGGCACCAAAGGCTGTCTCCTTGGCAAAGGTCTCGGCGGTATCCTTGTCGAGCCCCAAGTTGATGCCAGCTGCGGTCATGTGCTCAATCAGGTAGAAGAAATAAGCGGGGCCACTGCCTGACAGAGCAGTGATGGCATCAAGCTGCGCCTCAGTAGACACCCAGCGTGTGATGCCGGCTGTATTCAACAATTCTTCTGCGGCCTGTTTTTTTGCTTGACGACAGTTGTCGGTTGCGTAAAGCGCGGTTGCTCCCAAGCCTAGTAATGCAGGGGTGTTAGGCATACAGCGGACAATGGGTGTAGCACCGAGCCAGGATTGCATGCTGGTACTGCGAACGCCTGCGGCGACTGAGACGAGTAATTCTGGTGCATGGGACGCGGCGTTAATTTCTTTGCAGACCGCTTCCACGATATGCGGTTTTACGGCGAGGACGATGCCTGAATCGTTTGGGTGCATGGACAAGGCCTTGTCGATGTCTGTCGCCGGGCTTATGTTGAAGCGGGACTTGGCTCGGGCCAAGGCATTGGCATCCGGGTCAACGACCTGAATGTTGGGCGCGGCAGTACCGGCGGCGATCAGGCCGCCGATAAGACTGCTGGCCATGTTGCCAGCACCGATAAAGGTCCAATGCATCAGTGGGTGACGCGCTTGCGTTTGTCGTCGAGTGATGCAAGCAAGCGATCAAATGCATCGGCAAAAGACTTGATGCCGTCGGCTTCAAGCGTATCGGTGATGTTACCCAGAGACACGCCAACATCGGCGAGAGCCGAGATGTTCTTGTGGGCATCTGCGAGGCCACGCAGCAAACGCGCTTCAGCGACGCCGTGATCGCGGAAGGCATCCATGGTTTTGGGCGGTAGTGTGTTTACGGTATCCGGACCGATCAGTTCCTCGACATACATGACATCGGAATAGTCGGGGTTCTTGGTACCGGTGCTGGCCCAGAGCAAGCGCTGTGGGCGAGCGCCTTTTTCGCGCAATTTGTTGAATTGCTCACTTCCGAAGAGATTGACGAAATGCCCATAGGCGACCCTGGCATTAGCAATGGCGATCTTGCCTTTCAAGGCGTTCGCCTCCGGAGTATTCAGATCGGTCAGTGCCTTGTCCACGCTACTGTCCACTCGGCTGACAAAGAAACTGGCGACCGAGGCAATTTTGTCAATAGACTCTCCCTGCGCGAGCCGGTGTTCAAGGCCGCGGATATAGGCCTGGGCAATTTCGCGGTAGCGGGCAACCGAGAATAGTAGGGTGACATTGACGTTTACGCCGGCCGCGGTCAGCACCTCAAAGGCGGTGACACCCGCTTTCGTGCCGGGGACCTTGATCATGAGATTGGGACGTTGCACGCGTGCATTGAGATCGAGCCCCATAGCGACAGTGCCTTCAGCGTCATGGGCAAGATCGGGCGTGACCTCGAGGCTGACCATGCCATCGACGCCGTCAGTTTGCTTGTAGGTATCGGCGAACGCATCGGCGGCGGCCTGGATATCTTCGATAGCTAGATGATTGAACAGTTCGAGCTGACTGATATCGGGCTCCGCCTCGACAACTTTGCTGATGGTCTCGTCGTACTCATTTGTTTGGGCAATCGCCTGTTCAAAAATGGCTGGGTTGGACGTCAGGCCCATGATCTTGTCGTTACGGATCAGTGCCTGAAGCTCTCCATCAAGCAGACTCTTCTGGATGTAGTCGAGCCACAGACTTTGGCCTTTGTCGTAAGCTTCAGCGAGCGAGTTGCCCATGCGGTATTCCCTGGTAAATTTATGGCTTCAGTCTAACAAGTTTGGCTTCACTCCCGTGCGCCAAATATCGCGGTACCAACACGGACGATTGTCGCGCCTTCTGCTATAGCGGCTTCAAGATCCTGGCTCATGCCAATAGATAGTGTGTCCATCGTTGGGTAGGCTGTTTTTAGTGCGTCATAGCACTGATTCAGAGCTTGGAAAACACGGCGTTGCTCGTCGAGGGTTTTGCGTGGTGCCGGGATGGCCATCAGACCGCGGAGTTTTATACCGGGCAGGGGAGCACAGGTGTTCGCAAGCGACATGGCCTGCTCGGGTGGTATACCAGCCTTTGTCGGTTCGTTATCGATGTTGATTTGCAGGCATACATTAAGCGGCGGGAGCTCCGCTGGGCGTTGTGCTGACAATCGGGTCGCGATTTTCTCGCGATCGACGCTGTGCGCCCAATTGAAGTATTTCGCGATGTCGGCAGTTTTTCGGGATTGGATGGCACCGATAAAATGCCATTTGATGCTGGCGTCATTGATCGTCTTGATTTTTTCCAGAGCTTCATCGACGTAGTTTTCGCCGAAGCACGTCTGGCCAGCGTCGATCGCTTCCTGAATCGCAGCGACGGATTTTCGCTTGCTGACCGCGAGGAGTTCGATGGTGTTCGGGTCACGAGCGTAGGTGGTCGCATGCTGCCGGATTTCGTCCTGGACTACACATAGCCGCTCGACGACTGAAATTGGGGATTGGGTCACGTTATGAGTTCCATAATGTCGATTCCGTCGGCTGTTGCATGCAGCGCACGGCGAACAGCCTAACAAAACGCGACTACTTGCCGACATCTGCAACAGCACATAACCAAAGGGAAAGTTTGATGGATATCGCTCAGCTTTTGACGTTCGGCGTCAAAAATGGTGCTTCAGATATGCACCTTTCAGCAGGTCTGCCGCCGATGATCCGCGTCGATGGCGATATGCGACGGGTCAATGTACCTGCACTTGACCATGCTGCCGTTCAGGCCATGGTGTACGACATCATGAATGACAAGCAGCGTAAGGACTTTGAAGAAAGACTTGAAACTGACTTCTCTTTTGAAATTCCGGATACGGCGCGGTTTCGTGTCAACGCGTTCAATCAGAATCGTGGCTGTGGTGCGGTATTTCGTACTATCCCGACTGAGATACTGACGCTTGAGCAGCTCGGTGCGCCGAAAATCTTCGAGGAAATCGCCGCATTTCCTCGTGGCATCGTACTGGTTACAGGACCTACCGGCTCTGGTAAGTCAACGACGCTGGCCGGGATGATGGATTACAAGAATGAGTCTGAGCTGGGTCATATTCTGACGATTGAAGATCCGATCGAATTTGTTCATGAGAGTAAAAAATGCTTGATCAATCAGCGTGAAGTGCACCGCGATACATTTGGATTCAGTGAAGCGCTTCGTTCAGCGTTACGTGAAGATCCAGACGTCATTCTGGTTGGTGAAATGCGAGATATGGAAACGATCTCACTGGCACTGACTGCGGCGGAGACCGGTCACCTGGTCTTTGGTACTTTGCATACGAGTTCTGCTGCAAAAACCGTTGACCGTATTGTTGATGTATTTCCGGCAGGTGAAAAGCCCATGGTTCGTTCAATGCTGTCCGAATCGCTGCGTGCGGTAATTTCTCAGACACTGATGAAGAAGCAGGGTGGCGGTCGTGTCGCAGCTCATGAAATCATGATAGGCACACCCGCGATACGTAACCTGATTCGCGAAGATAAAGTAGCGCAGATGTATTCAGCTATCCAGACCGGTCAGGGCGCTGGTATGCAGACTCTTGATCAAAATTTGAAAGAGCTTGTCAATCGTGGTGTGGTTGATCTTGCAGAGGCGCGAAAGAAGGCGCAAAACCCTGATTCGATAATGTAAGAAGTATTTTACGTAACTGGTAAAACACAAAGAGAGAAGGTATGGATCTCAAGGTCGCAAAACGCTTCATGGATGAGCTGTTGGTAAGCCTATACAAAAAGGGTGGCTCTGACTTGTTTATCATCGCGGGTGCAGCACCCGCGATGCGTATACATGGAAAAGTGACTCCGGTTATGGACAAGAAGCTCACTGCCGAGCATACATTGGCGTTAGCTCAATGTCTGATGACAGATGCTGAGCGAGTTGAGTTCAAGCAATCCAAAGAGTGTAACTTTGCGATTGCTTTACCTGACATTTCTCGATTTCGAGTTAACGCATTGGTGCAACGCGGTAGTGCGGGGCTTGTGGTTCGAATTATTCCGAACGACATTCCATCGTTCAATGATCTGCATATGCCTGATATTTTGTCGCAAATTGCAATGACCAAGCGGGGGCTTGTGATTTTTGTCGGTGGTACTGGCTCGGGTAAGTCAACCAGTCTTGCGGCGATGATTGACTACCGTAACGAAAACTCAAATGGCCATATCATTACCATTGAGGATCCGGTTGAATTTGTTCATCACCATAAGGGCTGTATTGTTACTCAGCGTGAGGTAGGAACCGATACGGATTCCTTTGAGATCGGATTGAAAAATACCTTGCGTCAAGCGCCAGATGTCATCCTGATTGGTGAGATTCGGGATCAGAAAACGATGGAGCATGCCATTGCGTTTGCCGAGACTGGGCACTTGTGTCTTGCTACCTTGCATGCCAACAATACGAACCAGGCTCTGGATCGTATTATCAACTTTTTTCCTGAAGCAAGGCACAAGCAGTTGCTGTTGGATTTGTCGTTGAACACGAAGGCTTTTATCTCGCAACGTTTGTTGCCGACACCCAGTGGTAAAGGACGGCGGGCGGCCGTTGAAGTGCTCTTGAATACGCCATTGATGTCTGACCTGATCATGAAAGGTGAGATACATGAGATCAAGGCGCTGATGAAAAAGAGCAAGGATCAAGGTATGCAAACCTTTGATGAGGCTCTGTTCCAGCTGCTTAGTGAAAATGCGATCACGATCGAGGAAGCCATGCGCAATGCTGATTCTGTAAATGATCTGAGATTGCGTATTAAGCTGGAAGGCGGTGGTTCATCTGCAGTCGATGACATGATCGCTGGAAGCATGAGTCTCGAGGATGAAGACGACAGCGACAGTGGTCAGAGGATGGCTGGCTAGGCTAGCCGGAACAAGCGTATCGTGTGGTTGAGTCCTAAAGCCGGCCACACGATACGTCAAGCCTCTTTCTAGCTCATTGTGGTGGCCGATGGTGTACAGTTCGGTCGATGAATTTACACGCAAGAAATATCGACGACCTGGTGAATGAGTGTCTTGCGCTCAGTGAATCACTGTTTGATGATCCTGAGTTATCTGCAGACTCCGCGCAGGTTGTTGTGTCTCCTTATAGGTTTAACCCACTTGGTGCTCATATTGATCATCAAGGTGGCCAGGTGATGGCACGAACACTTGATCAATACACCATTTTTATTTATTGGGTGAGCCAAACGCCTGTCGTCACTGTCCATGCTCGATTGGATGAGTCCTGGGAATCCGTTTCATTCGGTATCGATGAGCCGGTAATGGGCGATAGCTGGCAGCAGATGCTGAGTGCCAGTGTCGCGGCAATGGCGGCTGCGCATCAGATTCGTGTCGGCATCTCGGGCGTTGTACATGGGACTCTTGTCAGTGGCGGGCTGAGTTCGTCTGCGTCGGTGGTTCTTGCCTATCTTGTCGCCTTGGCGGACGCGAACGGTTTGCGAATCGGGCAGAAGGAACTGGTTGAGCTTGTGCGACGAGTTGAGAACGACTTCCGCGGACTCAACAACGGAATACAGGACCAGATGTCAATCGCATTCGGTAAGCGAGATGCGATGACGGTTCTGGATGTGAATGCCGTGACCGCAGATGTGGTTGCTGATCCTGTCGGCATTGAGTCCGTGCAATTTTTGATGTGTTTCTCCGGTGTTACACGTGATCTTGGTGGCTCGGCATTCAACACCAGGGTAGCGGAGTGTTGCGAGGCGGCAGGTTTGTTGTCTGCGGGCGCAGCTCATCTGGGTGAGGTGCCGATAGAGTTACGAGGCGATGAATGCTTGCAAGGATTGCCTGCACCTCTAGGCCGGCGGGCGCGCCACGTCTATACGGAAATGCAGCGCGTCGATGCGGGTAAAAAGGCTTGGGCCACAGGTAATTTTGCCGCGTTCGGACAATTGATGAATGCCTCTTGCTTGAGTTCAATCAATGACTATGAAAGTGGTAGTGAGTGGTTGATTGCTTTACATGAGCTGGCACGCGAACTGCCCGGAGTGCTTGGTAATCGCTTTAGTGGGGGTGGCTATGGCGGTTGTTTGTTTATGCTGGTCGAAACTCCTAATGTTGAGGCGGTCGCGGATACGTTGCTTGAAAAATATCTAAGCCGATATCCTGACATGAAAGGCAAGGCCTTTGTTCGGCTCGCTCAGAGTGAGGATACCGTGCGACTTCTGCGCTACCACGAGTATGCCGCTTGACGTGAAGAAATCTGTAGAGACTGCCGTGTTACTGGCAGCAGGTCGAGGAAGTCGTCTTCGTCCATACACTGATAGTACGCCAAAGCCGCTCTTACCTTATCAGGGGCGGCCAACTCTGGACTATGTGCTTGACTCCTTGTTGCGTGCCGAGGTGCGTGATGTTGTATTAATAACGCACCATCTCGCGGAGCAGATTGAAAGCTACGCGGCGTCGCGGAGCGAGAGTCATGATCAGCGGGTTCGCTGCGTTGCGCAAGATACCTTGGCGGGTACGGCAGATGCCTTGCGTTGTGCGCGAGATGCATTGCCTGAGTTGCTCGATGGCCCATTGCTTGTCAGTGCAACCGACTATATCGTTGATATGGACTTTTACCCCGCTCTATTACGTGCTCACCGTGAACATGATGGTGGCCTGACCGTCAGTTTGAAATCATTGTCTGAAGATGAGCTTTGTGCAAGATCCAGCGTGCGATTTCACGAGAACCAGGCGATCGCCGAGATTGTCGAGAAACCATTACCTGGCACTGCCCCAAGTTCAATTGGGGCTAACCTGTGTTTTGTATTGCCGCCAGAGATCTTGACTCTTTTGGATGAGGTAAAGCCATCGGCGAGGGGCGAGAGAGAAGTGCAGGCGGCGATCAATCAGTGGTTGGCTTCGGGTGGCGTGGGTTTTGGTCTTTTACAAGATGCGCCGCCGGAATGGCTTAGCCCTTCGTCACCTGTCAAGACTCTCTAAAGCGACGCGCTGCCGTGCGGGTCATGAGTTCGCCACTGGCAAGCCACTTGTGCCAGCCGGATGTGTTTGTGCTACCTGGGTGTTTACCTTTGCTGTACAACAGCGCGGATATCGAGTCCGCCGCTGTGTTGAACAAAGTCTCGGGTGAATAGCTTTGTTCCCATGCAGATCGCGCGGCTCGACCGCGTTCGTCAGCTTCGTTGACCATTGAACTTAACAATCCGGGGATAGAGCTGATGCGTCGTTCTTCAACTTGAATAGCAAATCTCCAGTCAGTCTCTGGCGGAGCGACCCAGTGATCAGAGATGATGACAGGTACTCGACCTGCTTGCATGGTTTCGTAGAGACGAATGGATGATGTGCCAATACCACGTGGACACAAGACGAAGTGGCTTGAGGAAAGTATGTCAGCATAGGCCTGACCGCGAACTTCAAGTTCCTTTTGCGTGCTATTCCAGACATTAAAGTCCGATGTGTCCTGCACGTAGCCATTGTGACGCTTGAGTTTCATGATGGGGCGTCGGCAGGCATGGCTCATGGATCCCATGAAGGAGTACAACCAACGTTGCTCGGGATTTTCGGTGTAGATAGTTTGGATGTACGGGTTGGGTGTGCCGAGATAAGCAAAGGCAACGTGTTGTTGTACATCAAAATGTTTACGCGCCATGCAGCAGTACAAGCCCGGAAGTACATGCCAGGGGCGGTCCATTTCGTTGTACATAAATACCTTGTGCGGATACTTTGCAACAAGTGGATGGTTTAGAAGATGTTTGAATAGAATGTCATCGAACTGCGTGTTCTCGACAAAGAGTATGGCGTCCGCATCTTCTGGGTTATAGCTTAGTTCGTGGCGACGCACGCGGTCGGCCATTGCGAATTCTCTGAGCGCAGTGAGGCCGGCGTGCGTTTCGTATGCTGATGTTAGAAATAGCTTCATGATGGTTCCTATCCTGACATCGGCCTGCACGTTAAGGTCTGGTGAAAATCACAATAATGGTCAGTTTTATTTTTACTGGGTCACAAAATTTAAGTGACCCAGATCACAATCGAACACATTTCACATCTTGTCATCTTCGTAAGTCTATTCACACTCATTAGTACCGTTCATACTCCGCGTCCTCTCGGGTGTGTGAGTTTTTTGATGATGAATTTTCCATGGTTGGGTCGTCGGGTAATGGGGTCTGTACTTGCCTTGTTTTTTTTCGTGTTGGCGGGGGTGTCGCAGGCGGCTTCAGTTACAGGTGAATTATTCAAATGGCATCCGATCAACATTGACTTCACCGGGCCGTTTGCCACTGAACGTGACGACTCGCCTAATCCTTTTCTCGATTACCGGCTGACGGTTCGCTTGCAAAGTCCGACTGGACAAGTCACCACGGTGCCGGGCTTTTTCGCAGGTAACGGACAAGGTGCCAGCCAAGGCAATGTCTGGCGGGTACGTTTCGCCGCGGATGAGATCGGCCAATGGCAGTATCAGGCAAGCTTTCGACGTGGTGACGATGTTGCCGTGTCACTGGACCCATCTTTCGGTTCGGACGTCGGCATCAATGGCGCGAACGGTAGTTTCTCCATAGGTCCGGCGCCTGCAAACGCACCACAGTTTTTGCGTCATGGTCGTCTTGAGTATGTTGGCGAACACTATTTGAAACATAGAGACGGCCCGTTCTGGATCAAGAGTGGTACCGATAGTCCGGAGAATCTTCTTGCCTATACGGGGTTTGATGGAACGGTTGATCAAGGTGGTATTGATGCAAATTTTTTGCATGACTATGCCGCGCATCGCAGTGATGCCCGCGATAGTGATCCGTTTTTTACCAATGCTGATACCGGTGTCGATAGTCGCGGTATTACCGGTGCTCTGAACTACTTAGGGCAGCAGGGTGTCAATTCGGTTTACTTTCTACCGATGAATCTGGGCGGTGATGGTCAGGATACTTTCCCGTTCATCAGTGGAAGTAATGATCGCTTCAGTAAAACCCACTATGACATCAGCAAGTTACATCAATGGGATATGGTTTTTTCTCATGCGCAACGCCAGGGTATTGCCTTGCATTTTGTATTGAGCGAAACCGAACCGGAAAACGAACAATGGCTGGATAACGGAGCATTTGGGGTTGAGCGTCGTCTGTTTTTTCGCGAACTCGTCGCTCGTTACGCTTATCTTCTGGGCGGCAAGTGGAATCTGGGCGAAGAGGTCGATTACCCCTTGGTCGAATTGGAAAAGCATGCCGACTACATACAGGCCATTGACTGGAGTCAGAAACCGATTGCCGCGCACACGCATATCAACCAGTTTTTCCGCTATGGCGAGATTGTTGGTGATCCACGCTTTAGTGCGAGTTCGATTCAGTATGACGCCCAATTTGCGAGTCAATTTGTAGAGCAGTGGCGCAATAACTCGCGTAATGCCGGGCATCCCTGGGTGCTGGATATGGATGAAAACACAAACGGTTTGACTAATGAAAGTGCCGATAGCAGGCGGCGTGAAGTGTTATACGACGTGTACTTCAGTGGTGGCAACATAGAATGGTTTTTTGGCTCCCATCCGTTACCTGCCGGTGGTGATACAACTGCTAGTGATTTTCGATTCCGTGAAAATATGTGGCGCAGCATGCGTATCGCGCGACAGTTCATGGAAAACGAACTGCCTTTCTGGCGCATGCAACCTGCTGATGAGCTCGTGGTAAATGAAAGTGATCGTTACGGTGGCGCAGAAGTGTTTGCTGCACGTGGTGAGGTGTACGCGATCTATCTACCGCAAGCCAACGGTAATGCGCAATTGAATCTTGAAGGTAGTGGTCGATTCATACAACGTTGGTTCAATCCCGAGACCGGCGGGTTTGAGGGGAGTGAACGAGCATTGCAGGCAGGCGCTGTAAGGCCTTTGGGTGCACCTCCCTCGCGTGGCGGGCAGGACTGGGTAGTGTTGGTGCGTGCCTCAGACGCACCGGTCATTGAAACTCCAGCTCCCGTTGCACCAGCACCCGTCGCACCAGCACCCGTTGCAGAGGTGCCGCCCGTGCAAGAGGGCGGTGTCCCGACCTTTGTCGATCTAGCCGTGCCGTCATTGGTGCCGGGTACTTTCTTTTCAGCCTCAGTGATGGCTACCTTGCCTAACGGGAATGCACCCGTGGTAACGGTTGGTCAACTACCGCCCGGTATGCGAATTCAGGGGCCTGGCGGTGGTGTGTTGCAACTTGAATGGCAAGTACCAGCTGATTTTTCGGGCGACGCTCGCGTCGAACTGATAGCGTTCGATGGTCTGAATGACTCGCTTCGCACTGTGCAATTTCTGGATTTGCTGGCAGGCAGTTCAACGTCTGTGCCTCAAGAAGTTCCAGCGTCGCCGGATGGCGGAAATGCTGATTTTCCCACAATCGCACCGCAAACGGTTCGTGTCGGAACAACATTGCGCCTACGCGTAGCGCCACGTGCGCGCAACGGTTTGCCACCATCGCTTAGAATCGACAACCCGCCTGCCGGGGCCGAATTTCCAGACAATGGAGATGGCACACGATCGCTGGTGTGGACGCCAGGTGTCGAGGCTGTTGGTGACCAGCAACTTGATTTTGTTGCCGACTATGGTGATGCGGTGTTGCGTCAGAGTGTCAGAGTCAACATCAGTCCCTGAAATGCGCTAGCCTGTGCGCTTTCCGGTAACGGCTTATTACCTTGGCGCAACTTTATTTTTACTACTCGGCGATGAATGCCGGGAAGTCGACGTCGCTATTACAGTCGGCACATAACTATCGTGAGCAAGGCATGGAGGTAATCTTGTACACCGCCGCGCTCGATGATCGTTACGGTGTCGGCGTGGTGCGCTCGCGTATCGGCTTGCAGGAAGAAGCACGCCTGTTTGACTCCACAACCGAGTTCTTCACCGAAATGAGCGTACTCACGGGAGACAAAAAGATTTCCTGTGTGTTGGTGGATGAGGCGCAATTTCTGAGTCATACGCAAGTTGACCAACTGGCAGAGGTAGTCGACGAACTTGGCATACCGGTATTGTGTTTTGGCATTCGTACTGATTTTCAGGGAGCACTTTTTCCAGGGTCGTCAAGATTACTGGCGATTGCGGACAAGTTGAAAGAGCTCAAGACGGTATGCACTTGTGGCAAGAAGGCGACGATGACCGTGCGGCTTGATGAGCGCGGGCAAGTCGTTGCCGCTGGTGAGCAGGTGCAAATAGGCGGTAACGAACGCTACGAATCAAAGTGCCGCCGCCACCATCGGCAATTGGTAAAAGGCTCGTAAACCGGACGACAAGTTCTCTTTAACCTGATTGCAGTTACTGCTCCGGTTCAGTGCCGTCTATAGTTCGTAAAGTATTTCGTCCTTGACGACAAAGCGCACGATCTTCGCGACGCCTTTTTCGGCATCGGGGTGGTTGTGGCCGGCACTCAATGGTTGATGATCGGTGTCGGGTTTGGCATGCGGGTCGATCAGGCTGAAGTTTGCCGGTGCGCCGGGTTCACAGCGCTGGCCGTTGGCCGCGTCGTAAAGAATTTTTGTCGGGGCGGCGGTGACCTTGTCAATAAGTTCTTGCAACGACAAGGACAATCTGTCGGGTAGCTGAAGTAACAGAGGCAGGAACCAGTCATAGGCACTCAAGCCGGGTTCGCTGGTAGGGAATGGAGCGAGTCGCGCGTCGGTGTCTAGTGGTGCATGGTCGCTACAAATGGCATTAATGACACCGTCTACAAGACCATCGCAGAGTGCTTGTCGGTCGTGTTCGCTTCTGAACGGCACAGCTGAGTGATAGCGGGTATCGAAGCCCGCAAGATCCTTGTCTGTGTAGAAAAGGTGGTGAATGCCGACGTCGCAACTGAGTGGCAGTCCATCGGCTTTCGCCTGTCTGATCATGTTGACGGCTCTTGCCGAGCTGACTCGTGACAGGTGCAATCGGCAGCCAGTTTCCCGGCTCAATTCGAGTAGCCTTGCAAGAGCGACAGTCTCCGCTGCGACGGGAATTTCGGGTAGCCCCAGTTGGGTTGCCATGGCACCTGCGTGGGCGCAGCCCTGAGCGCCAAGCTGCGCATCGCGAGGCGTCATGAATAAGGGCAAGTCGAATGAGGCGGCGTATTGCATTGCGCTATGCACGACATTCGTGTTGTCGATCGGGACATCTGCCTGGCCGGCAACGATACAACCGGCAGCTTGCAAGGTTGCAAGCTCCGCCAGTTGTTCGCCTGCCAGGCCAATGGTAAGTGCGGCCATAGGCAGCACGGATGCACCACGGCTGGCCGCTGCACGTTGACGGATCATCTCAACGGTTGCGACCGTATCGATTGCGGGTGAGGTATCGGGCGCGCAGACCACTTGAGTAAAACCCGCTGCGAGTGCCGCCTGAGTTTCGCTGGCAATGTTTCCTTTGCGCGTCAGGCCAGGTTCTCGCAAGCGCGTGTAGAGATCAGTAAATCCTGGCAGAAGCAGCAAAGCGCTTGCATCGATAACCTTGGTGTTCGGGTCTGTCTGATCTTGTGACTCTTCGGCATCGTTTATCGATTCGATGATGCCATCTTGTATCAGTAGGGTTTGTCGAGTTTGTTCACCGGGAATTTCTGCGTTCTTTATCAGGAGCTTGTTCACGTGCGTGCCCCTTCTTGCAAGCGTTCGCTGTTACCCATGATGATTGACATGACGGCCATGCGTACGGCAATCCCGTAAGTGACCTGTTCGAGGATCACCGATTGCGCGCCGTCGGCCACACTTGCTGCTATCTCGACTCCACGGTTGGTCGGTCCTGGATGCATGACGATAGCGTCGGGTTTGGCGAGCTTCAGTCTTTCGGGAGACAGTCCGTAATGCTTGTAGAATTCGCTACTGCTCGGCACAGCGGCGGTACGCATCCTTTCCTTTTGCAGTCGCAAGCCCATGATGACATCGGCATCGCGAAGGGCGACATCGAGGTTGTCGTAGCGTTTGACCCCTAAGGCTTCAGCCTCGGCGGGGATCAAGGTATTTGGCCCGACGATGCGGAGTTCGCCAACACCGAGTGTCACCAGGGCCGAGATGTCTGATCGGGCAACGCGTGAATGACGAATATCACCAATTAGAACGACAACAAGGTTGCTGAAGTCACCCTTATGCCGGCGAATCGTGAACATGTCGAGCATACCCTGTGTCGGGTGCGAGTGTTGGCCGTCGCCACCGTTAACAACATTGACGTTAGGGGCAACGTGACGAGCGATGAAATGCGCCGCACCCGACTCACCGTGCCGGACAATAAACATATCGCATTGCAGTGACTCAAGAACACGCAAGGTGTCGAGCAGAGATTCGCCTTTGTTGGTTGACGAGGTGACCAGATCAACGTTGAGTATGTCTGCGCTCAGTCGCTTGGCAGCGAGTTCAAAGGCGGTGCGAGTGCGGGTGCTGTTTTCGAAAAAAAGATTGGCGACTGTTTTGCCACGCAGCAGCGGAACTTTTTTTATGGTTCGGTCGTTGACGCCGGTAAAACTTTCGGCGGTATCCAGAATGGTTGTCAAAATTTCCTTGTTCAAGCCATCCAGATCAATGAAGTGTTGCAGATCACCATTGGCGTTAAACTGAGGGTCGGGCAGGCTCATGCAGGGTTCTGTCGTTGATTACGTTCGTTGACGGTCACGGTCATGCTACTGGCATCAAGATTGATGTAGTGATCGAGCGGTGCATCGATGCTGTGGCCAAGCACGTCCGCGCGAATAGGAAGTTCGTGGCCACTGCGCTGAACCAGTACGGCAAGGCTGATTTTTGCCGGGCGGCCAAAGTCGAAAATTTCGTTCATCGCGGCGCGTACGGTGCGGCCGGTGCCGAGCACATCGTCGACCAGGATCACATGCCGATCTTCAATGCTGAAGGGTATATGTGATGGGCCGACAACCGGGTGCAAGCCGATGGAACTGAAGTCATCGCGGTAAAAGGCGATATTGAGCTCACCCAGAGGTTCGCTTATCAGCGGGAGCGATGCATTTATCTGTTCCAACAAGTAGCGACCTACGTCGACACCGCCGGTTCGAATGCCAATGATGACGGTATCCGGGTGGTTCTTTGCCAGGATGGTCAGCGGGGCGACCATGCTGTCCAGCCAATCGTTTACTGTTTGGTTGTCAAAGCGAGTCATCGGGGGCTGTGGTTTCGAACCAGGATTCCAGTATCAACGCGGCTGCGAGTGTATCTATATCGGCGTGCGATGTCTGCTTCTTGCGTTGGCCGCGTGATCGCATCGACTTGTTGAGTTCCTGTGCGGCGCGTGATGAGAATCGTTCATCGGTCTTGTGTACCGGCATTGCAAAGCGGTGTTCCAGACGTTTCACGAAGCCTTTGACGTGATGGGTGATGTCTTGCATTTCTCCGTCGATAGTCAAGGGCCAGCCGACGATCAAGGCCTTGGGTTGCCACTCCTTGACTAGCGCGTCGAGGGCAGTCCAGTCAGGTGTACCGTTGGCGTTTTTGATCACGGTTAGTGGTGCAGCTGTGCCAAGCAAAGTGTTGCCGACGGCAACACCAATGCGTTTGCTGCCGTAGTCGAAGCCGAGCACATTGGTGCTCACGCGTGGCCAGCCTGGCCCACAATGTTGGCGAGATCGATGCCGAGCTGTTTACCAACGGCGGCACGTTTTTCGGCGATGGGCGTATGGAAAACGATGTCGACATCCGCGTCGGCTGTGAGCCACGCGTTTTCAGCAATTTCCATTTCCAGTTGGCCTGGTGCCCAGCCAGCATGCCCGAGCAGAATCAGATGCGTCTGCGGTCCCTGTCCGTCGGCGAGCGCTTCGAGGATATCGCGCGAACTCGATAGCGCTATCTGATCATTGAATTTGCGTGTCGCTTCAAATACCTCGCCGGGTGGATGCAGCACCAGACCATGAGTCTGATCGACCGGACCACCCCGTAGCACCGGCTCTTCGCCGAACAGGCGGTCACGCGGGTTGATGTCGAGTTGATCGAACACTTCGCTGAGCGGCATACCGAGCTCATGGTTGATGACGACACCAAAGGCGCCCTGTTCACCATGATCCAGGATATAGACCAGCGAATCATGAAAATCATCACCCCTCAATTGGGGCATGGATAGCAGGAACTGATGGTTCAAATCCAAGTGGCGATTTGCTCTCAAATGTCGATATCGTCGTGCAAAGCCTACCTGAATTGCACGGAGCTCAGTAACTGATCACTGAATTTCCGGATTGGAACTCCCAGGTGCGTACGATGTACAGGATGTCCGTTTCCCTGGCGAGCTGGCCGCTCATCGGATCAAATGGGGCAGCGTCGCGTACGATCCGTATTGCCGCATTATCCAGCACTGCGTGTCCGGACGATTTTTCAATTTTGACGCTTTCAATTTGTCCGGTCTTGTATATGCCGACAATCAGGATCAAAGAGCCGGTCAGACCTGCGCGACGAGCGTCGTCCGGATAGTTCAGGTTGCCGATGCGTTCTACGCGTTCGACCCATTTGAACATGTAATCAGCGGAGGTTGTTTTAGTGGTACTCGCGTACGCCCAATCCTTCTTCGGCCGCTTGGCTCGACGTTCTTGTGATTTGTCGATTTCGGCGGTCAGACGGGCGATTTCCAGGTTCTGTTCGACCAGGACAGCGCCTTCAGGAGCCTGGGATTCCGAGATATCTTCGTTCGTCTCATCCGTATCGACCTCAGTGTCGGAGAACACAGCCGTAATGACTTCATCAGCGGTTGACTCATTTTGTTCCGGCGCCGTAGCCAGTAGTGGGCTCTGCGCGATACCGTCCGCGTTTTCGACCGGGCCGGAAAAGGGCGAGGTCGGTCGGGTATTTTCATCCGTATCGCCACCGCCCTCCTGGGAGGTCTGGGCAAGATAGGCCGCTTCCTCTGGCGCCTTGGCATTCTCATTAGGTTGGACCAGCACCACCTCCAGTGCGGGCGGGCTGCGGGTGGCTGCGAGAAAGGGGCTGAAGCTGACCCCGAGTATAAACACGGCGTGAAAAGCCGCCGCCACAAACAAGGTGACGGTCAACAGATCAAAACGCTGAGGTTCGGTGGTGAGGGCTGGGACGTTCATACGGACGCAAGTTTAGGTCAGGCTGGCATCCAATGCGTCAAGATAGTCGTCGGCTATGCCCGGTTTGTAATCGTGGCCGTCGATGTCCCGCTGCATATGAGCATCCAATTCGCGAACACAGGTAGGGCTGGTGACGTTGATTTCGGTCAGATAGCTGCCGATGACGTCGAGGCCAACGAACAACAGGCCGCGTTCCAACAGGCTGGGCGCGACCGTGTCGACAATGCGTTGCTCAGCAGCCGTGATCGGCACTGGCACGCCACGCCCGCCAGCGGCCAGATTACCGCGCGTTTCTCCCTGGGCAGGGATTCGGGCGAGGGCGAATGGGACTGCGCGGCCGTTAACGACCAGCACGCGCTTGTCGCCGTCGACGATTTCAGGAATGTAGCGCTGCGCCATGATCTGCCGGCTGTCATCGAGGGTTGAGCGTTCGAGAATGATGTTGAGATTCGGATCTGACGGGGTCAGGCGATAAATGCCGGATCCGCCCATACCATCCAGAGGCTTGATGATGGCATCCTCATGTTCCTCAATAAAGGCCTTGAGGCGTTCGCTACTGGTGGTTACCAGCATCGGCGGGCAAAGTTCGCTGAACCCGGCAGTGGATAGTTTTTCATTGACATCGCGTAAGGAGCTTGGACGATTGCTGACCAGAACGCCTTTTTTTGCCGCTTGCTCGAGCAGATAGGTGGTGTAAATGTAATCCATGTCAAAGGGCGGGTCCTTGCGCATCAAAATGATGTCGTTTTCTGTCAAGGGTGCATCGACGGGTTCTTCACTGCTAAACCAACGATCGTTGTCATCGAACACTTCCACCTTGCGGCGTCGGGCGAAAACCTCCCCCTTGTCAATATAAATATCGCGCTGGTCGATGCAGTGAATCGTCCAGCCGCGAGCGCTGGCGGCCAGCATCATCGCAAGGGTGGTATCTTTATAAGGAGTAATGGATTCGATGGGATCCATTACCACGCCGAGAGTGCGACTCATTTATTTTCTCTGCTCAAGCTTGAAAGGGCTGTTGAAAATTTAAGTTTAAATTACAGTATCGCATGCGTGACTGATAGCCTGCCATCGGATACTCTTGTCGTTCTAATAAAAGGTAAACCGAATCGACGCATAACATGACGCGAACCGGCGAGCAAATTACCCCAGCGACACCTCGACCTTCGGGCGACTGCATTGTCCTGCTGGTTGATGACAGCAAGACCATTCGGCGCACTGCAGCGAGCTATCTCGGCAAGGCGGGCTATTCCGTTGTCACGGCAAGTGACGGCTTCGAGGCCTTGTCAAAAGTCGTTGAATATCGTCCGGCAGTCATATTCGTGGATATAGTCATGCCTCGTCTGGACGGCTACCAGACTTGCGCACTGATCAAAAATAATGCGGAATACCGAAATATCCCGGTGGTCATGCTGTCGAGTAATGATGGTTTGTTCGATAAGGCACGTGGCCGGGTCGTGGGCAGCAATGCGCATGTATCCAAACCGTTCACCGAAGATAGTTTGCTTGATGCGCTGAAAGTGCATCTTGCAGTGCCGTCGGCCATGGAGTCTCAGGACAGAACGCCGGACAAGACGGCCGTCAAAGCATCCACTCAACCTGTTTCTACGGAGGTCTGATCTTGGCGGACATTCTGCTCGTCGAGGATTCGCCGACTGACGCTCACGCCTATAGCGCCATCCTTCGATCGGATGGGCATGTGGTGCGCACAGCGGTAAATGGTGAAGAAGGGATCGATATGGCCCGCATGCATCATCCCGATGTTGTTTTGATGGATATCGTGATGCCGGGCGTCAATGGGTTTGAGGCAACACGTGAGCTGCGGCGTGATGCAGAGACGCGCGACATACCCGTGATCATTCTGTCAACCAAAGATCAGGAGACCGATCGTATCTGGGGTTTGCGACAGGGGGCGATAGATTATCTGGTTAAGCCGGTTCAGCGCGCTGCCTTACTGCAAAGCATCGATTCGGCTCTGGCCAGCGCGTGAGCAAGTCGCACTTACTCTTTTTAGCAGGTGAGCACGCGCTCGCAGCACCTGCCGACGTTGTACAAGCGGTGCACGATTCCCTGGATATTCAACAGGTGGCGGGAACCAAGTCCTGGTTCAAGGGGCTTGCGGTCGCTAATGGCAAATTGTTACCGGTGACTGATCTATGTGAGTTTCTGGGCCAGCGCAGTGCATCGGGGCACACGATAGAATTGTCCGAGTCGGTGGGAATTGCCGGGCTCAAGGTCGATGATGTTTTCGGTTTGAGTGATGCGATAGCTGATCGGCGTAGTACCGAAGAAGGCGTGCCGGCAAATATGGCTGTTACCCCCTGGGTCATCAGTGATGCTGGACGCGAGTATCGCGTCATTGATGTCGAGGCGATGCTGGTGCGACCAGAATTCATTGACATTGCTGAGTCATCAGGTTTATGAGACTGCCGTTGATCGCATTTCCGCTGGCAATGATCTGCTTGCTGCTTTGCCTGATCATGGCCTTTTCTCTCAACGTTCAGTCAGAGCAACAGATGTTGCAGGCCCCTGGTAATACCGTGTCGGCGGAGGCTATTGAAACCGCGACGCTCAGTCTTGAAAAATCCCGTGTCTGGCTGATCGGAAGCTTTGGTCTCTTGCTGATTAATGTTGGCTTGTTGGCTTGGTTGGCCTGGCAGTTCTTTCGACATGGAACGCGACAAGCAACTCTGTCCGAAGGACAGACTCGTCAGGAACAGGCTGCGATTCTTAAACTGCTTGACGAAATGGCACCTCTGGCTAACGGGGACTTGCGGGTCAAGGCAACGGTCTCGGAGGCGAAGACCGGTGCACTGGCTGATGCGTTCAATCATGCCGTGAGCGAACTTCGCTGGTTAGTGGACACGGTGAGTCAGTCGTCTGCACAAGTGACCGATTCGGTGCAAAGTTCGCGTCTCGCGGCCAGTCAGATGGCAAGAGCCTGCAGCGTACAGGCACGCGAAGTTCATCGCAGTTCAAATTATCTGTCTGCCATGAGCGCCACGATGGCCGAGCTATCGATGCAGAGCAGCGAGTCGTCGCGCATGGCGACGCTGACAGCCAACGAGGCAGAGTCGGCAGCGCGGGCCGTTGACGAGAATGCGAATAGTCTCGGACACATTCGCGATGAGGCGAACATGACGATGCAGATGATGCAACGTCTGCTTGAGAATACCCAGGCGATCGATGCACAGGTGGCGGCGATTCGTGCGGTGGCAAAGCGTACCGATTTACTGGCGCTGAATACGACGATTCGCGCATCTGCAGACGCTCTGGAAGGGCCGTCGGGTTCAGGCGATTTAAGTCGCCTGGCTGATGAGGTCTCAGATCTTGCTGCGGTGTTGGGAACGGCAAGCCGTGACATTATCAGACTGACTCGTAGTATCAGTGATGATGCAAATGTGACGGCGCGAGCCATGCAGGAAACCAATCAGGAGCTTGCGCGCGGATTGGTGCAGGCCGAGCAGGCGCAAATCAGTCTCGAATCCATTCGCGACAGTTCACGCAATGTGCAGGCCTTGATTGCCGACATGGCCGAGCGTGCAGTTCGGCAGTCCAGTGTGGTCAACCGACTAAATCGAAACATGAGCGTGATAAACAAAATCACCAAGGACACATCGCTTGGTGTTCAGCACACTGCAATGGGTCTTGATGAACTGCAGGAAATGGCACAGGAGTTAAAGCGGGGCGTGGCTGATTTCCGCCTGCCTCCCAAACGCATCAAACACGCATTGTCAGATAAGGTCAAGGTGGATACAGCGCATCATGGCTGAAACCATTGCTCCGGATTTCAGTCATTTGGCGCTGGCGCATTTGCAAGTGCACGGCGATACCTTTCGTGACCACGTCAAGGCTTATATCCAAAAGCCTGCCAATGACCGGCTGGTGCAGCTGATCGATGACATTCAGCGTTTTCGCAACACCCTGGTGCTGCTGGATAAACGTGGCGCTGTGTTTGTTGCAGAAGAAATACATGAGTTGCTGAACGCGGCGGCCAACGGCGTTATTACGGACCAGCAAGAGCTTGCCAACGTCCTGGTGTTAGCCGGCGACAAATTCAGTGACCATGTTGCGATGCTCAAGAGCAATGGCAATCTTGATAGTGCCTTGCCGATGTTGCCGCTGGTCAACGATAGTCGAGCGTGTCGGGCGGCCAGTTTGTTATCGGATTCTGTCGTACTTGCAGCGGGCATCGAGTTGCCGGACAGTGTCATGCAACCGGCTGAATGGACAGCCTCGTTAAATGATGCCCAGGTACGAAAGGAGAGTGCCGAGTGGCACGCCTGTATCAGTCAGGCGCGCCCACGGGTCATGCGTGAATTGCTTGGCTGGTTTCAGAGTTCTAACGCCTTGCCCGGAGATGTCCTGATTGGTGAGTTCAGACGTTTCATGGAATTTGCGGGTGAAAGAAAATCTCTATCAGCGCTAGTGCCGCTGATGCAAAGCGCCACGGCCCTGTTGCAGTCGCTCAAGGACGGCGCGAGTGATAACTCACCGGCAATACGTCGTTTGTTCGGGCAGATCGAGCGTTGGCTTTATCAAGCCGAAGGTGCTGTTTCGGGAGAGGCGGTCGATTGCGTGATCGTGCCGCCGGCCATGCTTCGTAACAGTTTGTATTTTGTCGCGCAGATTCAAGGCACATCCAGGCTTGCCATGCAACTGCGCCGGCAGTTTCGACTGGAACGCATTCGTCACAATCCACTAAACGACTCGGGTGATATCGATGCCGGGATTGGTATTGCCTATCACTTGAGTAATGCGATACGCGACAGTATCGATGGGCAAACCGCTGATCTTCGCGAATGGCTGGATCAACCGGCTACCCGTGGTGATCACCCGCATGTGAAGCGCTTGAATCAGCAATTGCAGCAACTGGAACCGGTGCTGACTTTGATGGGATCGGAACCCGCCTTGCAAAGTCTTCAATATATCAATGCAACCTTGTTATCGCTGCAAGGCGCCGACCCGGTCGATGCGAGTACCCGCTTGAATCTGGCGGAATCGTTGATACGACTTGATCGTGCTCTGGACGAAGTCGGGCGCAAGAGTCTCGGTGTTCCGTTAGAGTCAGGCGACCGATCTGGCCTTGATGGTGGTGATGTATTTGTCGACATGGCAACCGATGCTTGTCTGACGGAGGCCCGCGGTGTTTTGCATGGTGCCGCCAGTGAGATTGAGGAGGCGATCAAGGAAGGGGGTATGAGTTCGTACCGACAAATCCCTTTGATCAAGCGCCTGCAGGCAGTCGATAACGCTTTGCAGATCATTCCTTTACCCGAAATGAGACCATTGTTTGATGGGCTCTGCGATGTGGTTTCCCGTCTTGATCAACCTCTAGGCGCCAAGGCGATAGAAGCTTTGACTACACTTTTGGTCTCGATGGATTACTACCTTGGTTGTGTTTTGCAGCCACAACCCGCAGCCGGTCAGTTGCTGGTTGATGCCGAAGACGCACTGGTTGTTGTACTCGAAAATGATTTGAAAGTGACTGAACAGCCGGCGGCCAACGATGACGTGTTTATGGCCGCAGTGCTGAATGAAATGTCAGTCATTGGTGGCAATCTTTCGGCTTTGCGAGGTGATGACGACATGCAAGGCTCTCAGGCTGTTACTACCCTGTCAGAGTCGTTTGCGCGTCTGGAAAACCTTGCCAAAGAATCGCAAGCTAGCGAAGTCCAGGAAATTGCTGCGCGATCTCGTACCTTGCTGGCGCGTCATGAGGGACCCTTGGCAGTCCCGCAAGAGGATGTTGCCCTGCTTGAAGAAGTGCATGCCGTATTGCCTCAATTGCTGGCACGGCGACAAGGTGGCTCGGATGAGGTGCGCGGACTCGATACGTTGGTCGCTGATCTGGCAAAGCTCAAGGATGATGTCGCGGGCACTGCTGAAGATCAAACACTACAGGATGTATTTCGTCGCGAATGCCAGATGCATATTGACGTTCTGGCAGCGGCGGTTGACGAAGCATTGGCAGATTCGACATTGAACCTGCCGACTGAAAACATGTTGCGTGCCTTGCATACCTTGACCGGCAGTGCGCAGACCGTTGGCGCGAGCGATATTGTTGCTTTGGTGCAACCGCTACAACGTGCCACCCTGGACAGACAACGGCGTGGTGAAAGGTTTGATCGCAGCGAAACGGAATATATCGGCGAGTTGGTAGAAGCCTTGGGTGCGCGACTTGAAGCATCGATCAATGATGGGGAGGTAAGCCCGCGCATAATCGCCATTGAACAACGTATGCCATTACTGTTACGTGATACAACAGTGACACCGGTACTGGCCGAAAGTGGCCGTGAGGTGTTGCCGGAGGTTGATTCACTGGCTGCAGTTTTTGATCAGGAAGCTCGTGATCTACTGAACAATTTTTCCTCTGCGACAGACGTCGCTCATGATCCTGTCGCCGCACTTGCTGTGTTGCACACCTTGAAGGGAAGTGCACGCATGGCGGGTCAGCATGCGATCGCTGATCAGGCGCATGCGCTTGAAGGGCAGGTGCAAAACATCAATGATGTCGATGAGCAGCTAGCGGCACTCGATGCGGGGCGTGCAAAGCTCTCCGAGCTCCTGTTGCTGCAAGCGACACCGGTCGAGACAGCAGTGCCTGCCGATGATGTTGCCGGTGGCTTCGCCTTGTCGCCGATGACGGATTCGACGTTCAATAAATTGCTGAATCTGGCAACCGAACTATCGGTCAATCAGGCCAGGGTGTCTGAAGATGTTTTGCGTCTCAAGGAAATCACTCGTGATCTTGATATAGCCGCTGCGCGCTGGCAACACATTGCCTCTCAACCGGGCGGATTGGATGCGCAATTACAATCAAGTGCCGCGGTGCGTGAGATGCTGGCGGATGTAACGGCGGCGCGTGAAGCACTTTCTACAGCCTTGCATCAAGTCGATAGCGAACATCAGTTGGCGTCCAGAGCCAGTACAGCATTGCATCAAAGTCTTGTGCGTTCGCGTCTGGTCAGAATAGATGAGGCACGTGAGCGCTTGAGTCAGGCGATGCGTGATGCGACGCTCTCTGTTGAACGTAAGAGCGGTTACGTTGTTGGAGTTGAACTGATTATCAACAACGGCGACATCACACTCGATCGAACGCTTTACCGTCAGCTACTGGGACCACTCGAACATCTAGTGCGAAATGCCGTGGTTCACGGCATTGAATCACCGGCAATTCGGAAAAAGCAGAACAAGCCCAAGCTTGGCCGAGTGACACTCGATGCTTCGCTCGATGGCACTGACCTTGTGCTCAGAATGACAGACGATGGATCTGGTGTTGATCTGGCGGCAATAAATGATGAACGGCAGAACGCTGGACTTGCTTTGTTGGAATCCCAAGCTGCCATGCAACAGGAAATCTTTCGTGCGGGTTTCAGCACCATGAACCATGCGCATGAAGCGGCCGGTCGCGGACTGGGTCTTGCGGCCGTGCAGCAAAGCGTGATTCAACTGGGCGGAACTGCTCAGTTGGTGTCGAATGCGGGTGAAGGTACGGTGGTGACCTTGCGCGTGCCGCAACGGCTTGTGGTCAGTCAGTCGGTGCTGGTGAAATCGCGTGGGTCACTGTTTGCGCTTCCGGTTACAGCGGTCGAATCTGTGCATACTGATGTTGATGGTAGTGGTGTGAGGGATGAACGAAAGCCGGTAGGCTTGTCGGAATTGTTGGGGCAAGGCGCGTCGTCACGTTCAAGTTCCGGGGCTTTGCATACAGCCAGTGCCGCCCGGCCGCAGCTAACGGTCAAGGTGCATGGTAATGAATTGCTTCTCGAGGTTGACGCGGTTATTGGTTATCGAGAGTTAATCATGCAGCCGTTGGGCCCGCAGCTTGCCAGTCTTCAACGTTTTGCGGGTGGCAGCGTACTCGCTGATGGTCGTCAGGTTTTGATTCTCGATTTGTCGCGCATCCTCGACAAGAGTGATTCACGTCCTGTTCCACGACGACGTTTGCAGGATGCTCTTCGTCCGGTGGCCTTGCTGGTCGATGACTCGCTAACGTTGCGGGTAGCGGCAGACAGCATGCTGCAAAGTTGGGGTATCGCGACTCGTTTTGCCCGCGATGGCCTGGAAGCACTCGACAGTGTCGGCACCAGTGTGCCGGATTTACTGATAATTGATATAGATATGCCACGTCTGGACGGTTTTGGTCTTTTGGAACGTTTGAATGTGGAACTCGGGGATGCGCGACCGCCCGTCATTGTTATCAGCAGCCGCGACAACAAGACCGACCGTGATCGTATGGCCGCGCTTGGCGCTCGTCGTTTTCTGGCCAAACCTTATAAGGAACGTGAACTGCAAGAGGCACTGGCTGCCGTCGGACTACGTCTGCCGGATTTGACGATTGCTTGAGTTTGCCAAAGGCGTCGCATCATTAACACAGGTTCGATTGATGATCCTCGGGACAAGCGTTGGGATCATCCGGGAAGTACGAACGGTCCGAGATGGCAACGCTTTGGATCACTTGGTGCATAATCGACAGCCATGCACGGTTTTATTTGCGTAGTGCTGATTAGGTAACAAGGTCGATTCATGCGTATTGGGATTATCGGTGGTTCGGGATATACGGGTGTTGAGTTGCTGCGCTTACTGGCGCCGCGCGATGACGTCGAGGTCGTGTTTGTCAGTTCGCGGGCACAAGCGGGTAATCGCGTCGACGCTCTTTTTCCGAATCTACGCGGTTTTTGTGACATTGTCTTTTCTGACCCGGCTGATGTGAGTGATGTCGATTGCGATCTGGTGTTCTTTGCAACGCCTCACGGCACTGCCATGCACCAAGCATCAGAGTTGTTGGCACGTGGCATCAAAATCGTTGATCTATCCGCCGATTTTCGCTTACAGGATATTGGAATCTGGGAGCAATGGTATGGAGTGCAGCATGCCTGCCCCGAGCTGGTTGCCGAGGCAACCTACGGTTTGCCGGAAGTTCACCGTGCTGCCATCAAAGAAGCATCGCTGGTAGCCAATCCCGGGTGTTATCCAACAACGGTACAACTTGGATTTCTGCCTTTGCTGGAAGCGGGGCTGGTTAATGCTGAAACGTTAATTGCTGACGCGAAATCAGGCATAACCGGGGCGGGTCGTGGTGCGTCGGTGCCGAAGCTGTTGGCTGAGGCGAGCGATAGTTTCAAAGCGTATGCGGTGGCTGGTCATCGGCATTTGCCGGAGATCGAACAAGGCCTGTCGGCAATGACCCAGCGTACGGTTGATCTGACCTTTACGCCGCATCTGTTGCCGATCATTCGTGGAATTCATGCCACCTTGTATGCGGAACTTGATGAAGCCCATCGACATATGACGGTCGATGACTTGCAAACTCTGTTTACCGACAGATTTGCCGACGAAGCGTTTGTCGATGTCATGCCTCAAGGCAGCCATCCGGAGACGCGTTTTGTGCGCGGTAGCAATATGTGTCGACTGGCGGTTCACAAGCCGCAGAATCGACATCGTGTGGTGGTGCTGGCGGTTGAAGACAACCTGGTCAAGGGCGCAGCAGGTCAGGCGGTACAAAACATGAATCTGATGTTGGGGTTCCCTGAGACCGCAGGACTTGAGCTTCCTGCATTGTTGCCCTGATGAATCTTATGCCTTCGTCCAGAATTCTGATCTTTACTCTGGCAGTCGTCGCAATACTTTGTTTCTCCTTGCTCGGGTATCGCTTTGGGGTAGATGCCAGGCAACCGGCATTGGCGGCTGCTGCACCGGACGGATCGTCGCTGGACGTGCACCAGCAGCAGGTTGCGATCGATAAAGTTACCCGGGAACGTGATATCGCCAGAGAGACGATACGGCAACTGCAATCGAGCCTGGCTGATGCGCAGCGCCTGGCCGATGATGATCAAGCAGAACTGGACCTTTATCGGCGCATCGCCTCGGATTCGACGCCTAGCGGATTGAGTATCGACAATGTCACCCTGGAAGAGAATGCGCTGGCGATTACATTGATTCAGTCGCGGGGCCGTAAATCGGTCAATGGAATTGTTCAGGTAGCATTGACGCGGAGCAATGGCGATCAGGTCGAACGACTTGTGTTGCCTGCCAGTAACGGTGAAACTGACATTGGCTTCGATTTTCGCTTTTTTGAGACAATTGAGGTGCCGGTGGTTGGGCTGGAGGGGTTCCCACCGCAACAGCTCGAAATAGAGGTACGCCCTAGCGGCGAGGGCTACGAGGCGTTCAAAGCCGAATTTCCCTGGGAAGACGTGACCAGGTAGACCGGGAACTCCGCACCGAAATACTTGACTAATTTAGTCGGTCATGTACACTGACGCTAGTAAATGCAAATGAGAGGAATTCCCAAATGAGTGCAGAAGAAGTCAGCATCGACGACTTCGAGATGCCTGATCCGCTTGTCTTTACCGACGCTGCGGCGCTGAAAGTCAAGGAACTGATTGATGAGGAAGGCAACCCGGATCTCAAATTGCGCGTATTCGTCTCAGGTGGCGGGTGCAGTGGGTTTCAGTATGGTTTTACCTTTGACGAGATCATTAACGAAGGCGACACAGAAGTGCAGAAAGAAGGTGTCAAATTGTTGATCGATCCGATGAGTTTTCAGTACCTGACGGGCGCTGAGATAGACTACACAGAAGGTCTCGAAGGGTCACAGTTCGTGATTCGCAATCCGAATGCAACAACCACTTGTGGGTGCGGATCCTCGTTCTCGGTCTGAGGAAGAGCCCATGCTTGTTCCGCTGTGATTAACCGAACAGCGTGATTCTGACAATTGGAAAGCCACCGTCGCATTGATGGCAGTTGGCTTATCGGTTATTTAACTACTGACGACGCTTGCCTTCTTGAAGCATTGCGCTGTTATCGAAGGCAGCGCATTGGTTCTTTGGGGGCGTGCCGGGCCCCTTACTTGTCTTTGTATCGATTGCTGTCAGTTTGAGTCTGTTGTTTCTTCAAGCGCAGCGACACGTGCTTCTTGTGCGCTCGGAATGACACTGCGCATCTGCGCGATCATTTCATCTGCTACTGCCTTGAGTTCCGTTCGGTACGCTTTCGCGATAGGTGCGGCCGCCGGTAACTCGATTTTCAGCGGGTCAACGTGCTTTTTATTCTTGCGGAATTCATAGTGCAGATGCGTACCCGTCACTCGGCCTGTGCGGCCAACATAACCGATGACATCACCTTGCTTTACACGCTTTCCGACTTTGGACTTGTCCGAGATGCGTGACATGTGGGCATACAAGGTGCTGATAGTGTCGCCATGTTGCAGAACAACGGTCTTGCCATAGGCTGATTTGCTGCCGGAGAATTTGACGACTCCGTCGGCTGTGGCGTAAATCGGTGAGCCATGAGGTGCACCGTAATCAACCCCGCGATGAGCGCGAATCTTATGTAATACCGGATGCATGCGATTCGGATCGAATTTCGAGGTTATGCGTACGACATCAACCGGGTGACGTAAAAAAGTACGCCGTTTTGATTGACCATCCGGCGAGTAGTAATCAGTTTCACCTTCATTGTCGGTGAACCGAATGGCCCGATGAGTTCTGCCGCCGCGGACGAATTCTGCCGCCAGGATATCGCCATCGCCTATGTATCTGCCTTCGCGGTACAGTCGGTCATAGACGATGCTGAAGTGATCGCCTTTGCGAATGTCGCGAGAAAAATCGAGCTCCCATTGGAAGATCCGCGCCAGCTCCATGATGGTGGATTGCTTGAGGTTTGCTTGCTCGGCTGCCAGGTACAAGGATTGTTCGATGGTGCCAGACGTGACGACGCGCTCCTTTTCGACCGGCAAGTCGATGGACGCGACAGCAAAGTCATTCGCTGAGCGGCGAACGGTTATACGTTGGTTCTTGCCGACTTTTGTGCTCAGGCTATGAAAATCACCGTTGGGCAATTGCGTAATGAACAATTCTTGCCCGATCTTGAGGTTCGACAGATGTTTTTTGACCACATCGTCGGTCAGTAGCTGTGGCATGTGCTCTATCTTCACGCCGTGATCATTCAGGATGCCAGACAAGGTATTGCCGGAAGCAACCTTGACGACAGTTTTGTTCGCGCCCGTCGGACTTTCGGCTTGATCTTTTACCGCTTGTAGCGCGGGATGGTTGACCAGCGTAGAGACGGTTACCGTGCGAGGCGCGTCCCGCCGTCCGTCGGGCGTCAATGCATCCAGTTCACCGAACAAGGGTAGCTCGGCGGCGAGTTGCGCCGCGCTATCATTGATGGCGTGTTCAACGTGATCTGTGAAGCTGGGTGGTGCGGGCTTGAAGAAGTTGGTATTTCCTGTGTTGCTTAATGCGTCACTGGAGTCATCGAAGAAGAAGGTCGGCTTGAGTACGGTAGCAATGCGGGCTATTACCGGGGGGGCTTCCTCGACGGTACCGGTACTGTTGGTGGTCCAGAGTATACCGCCTGCAACAGCAACCAGAGCTGCTGTCAGCTTTCGCGAGTGGCTGAACGATGGTTCCGGCTCTGCATTCAGGCGCACGGCGCCTGCTGATGCTTCGCGACCAGAGTTGCGTGACGCTCTGGTTGGACCGGCTTTTTTAAATCCACTCAAAAATCTGAATCTCGAGGACTCACCGCGACTGGCCTCGGCACTGAACAGAGAGTGGGTGAAGTCCACAGAGTGGGGGCGGAATGGGGCGTTTTTGCTGCTCAACGCAATGATCCGGTTATTAGTTGTTTATATGATGGGCGCATATATTTTCGTTATAGTCTTACTGCAACGCTCCAAGACCTAGAATTGTAGAACAATCCTGCGTAAATGGTAGGGCTTCGCTCGTTGCAGCATCTTAAATTTACCTTTTCTGCAATTCCTCAACTCATACGTTAAGCCTGAAGAATCATGCGTTCCGCTTCATCACCCAATTCCGGCCTCTCTGCAGGGGGTTTCCCTTCGATCGATGATCAGATCGCCTTGATATCGCGGGGGGCTGACGAAATACTGCTGCTCGACGATCTGCGCGAGCGCCTCAAGGAAGGGCGGCCGCTGAGGATCAAGGCTGGATTTGACCCTACCGCCCCCGATCTACATCTGGGTCATACAGTGCTGCTGAACAAGATGCGACAGTTTCAGGACCTTGGGCATCAGGTGATTTTTTTGATCGGCGATTTTACCGGGCGTATTGGCGATCCCAGTGGTCGTAACGCCACCCGTCCACCGCTAGACGACGAGGCGATCCTGGCCAATGCCCAAACTTACAAGGAACAGGTGTTCAAGATTCTGGACCCGGAGCGTACAGAGGTCAGGTTCAATGCGGAGTGGTTCGGACCGATGAATGCGAGTGATCTGATCCGTCTGGCCTCGCGACAGACGCTTGCGCGCATGCTCGAGCGGGATGATTTTTCCAAGCGTTACCGCGAACAGCAACCGATCGCCCTGCACGAGTTCTTGTATCCCATGGTTCAGGGTTATGACTCTGTCGCACTGCAGGCGGATGTCGAGCTCGGCGGGACGGATCAAAAATTCAACCTGCTGATGGGGCGTGAACTGCAAAAAGGCAATGGACAGCCGCCACAGATCGTTCTGACCATGCCACTGCTCGAGGGTTTGGATGGCGTCAAAAAAATGTCCAAATCACTCGACAACTATGTCGGTGTGGATGATGTGCCTGATGAGATGTTCGGTAAATTGATGTCGATCCCGGATGACATCATGTGGCGCTATTTCGACCTGATCAGCCTGCGAAGTAACGAGGAAATCGAGGCCTATCGCAGAAAGATCTCGGAGGGCATGAACCCGCGTGATGTGAAATTCGAGCTAGGCCTCGAAATTGTCGAGCGCTATCACAGCAAAACGGCGGCAGAATCTGCCAAGGAAGCCTTCATCAATCGCTTCAAGCATGGACAGCTCCCGGAGGATCTCGAGACGGTATCGATTGCCGTGGGTGATGGCCGACCTCTGGCCAATCTGCTTGTCGATGCTGGCTTGACCAGCGGCACATCCGACTCGCATCGGATGATCAAGGCTGGCGCGGTCAAGATCGATGGTCACAAGACTGATGACGGCAAGCAGTTGATGCAGGCTGGAAGTACCCTGGTGCTCCAGGTTGGCAAGCGCCGAATCGCGCGAATTGCCCTACAAAAATAGGTATTTCTGAACACCTGGTGGCATTCAGACGTGATGTTGCGAGTGCTTCTGACAGGTGCCTGAGTCGAGCGGATTAAAATTATTTTCGGCCTAGCTTGAAAAAGCGGTTGACCTTTACGCCAAGGGTCTTATACTTCGCCGCCTCGCTTCATTGTTGAGCTGCTTCGCAACCACCGCTAGTCAGGGCTGGTAGCCAAGTAACATGGCTCTGAAGATTGAGCGAATTTTTTTCAAATTCGATGTTGACGGAGTGAGAGAACGTGGTAAACTTCTCGAACTCGGCCAAGCGGAATTGCTCCGCGTTGTTCGGCCCGCTCTTTTACAATTGAATCAAGTAACTTACATGGGTGCTTGTGTTGCGTTGGTTGCCTTGCAATAAACGTAATGAAAGTACCTAAGTCTAAGCTTTAATCTTTAGTTAGTTTTTGATCGATTAAGGGCTGGATTTCGGACTATTCATTCAAATAGCTTTAGCGTCGAAGGGCGCCTTGGAAGGTCTTCGGATCTGAAAAGAAAACTATTAAACTGAAGAGTTTGATCCTGGCTCAGATTGAACGCTGGCGGTATGCTTTACACATGCAAGTCGAACGGCAGCATAGAGAGCTTGCTCTCTGATGGCGAGTGGCGGACGGGTGAGTAACACTTAGGAATCTATCCAGTAGCTGGGGATAACGTGTGGAAACGCACGCTAATACCGAATACGCACTACGGTGGAAAGAGGGGGATCTTCGGACCTCTCACTATTGGCTGAGCCTAAGCCGGATTAGCTTGTTGGTGGGGTAATGGCCTACCAAGGCGACGAT
>CAYUZB010000005.1:0-29252 GCA_964449565.1 uncultured Granulosicoccaceae bacterium
CCGATGTATCGATTGAGCACTTCGTCCTCAGACATCAACGCGATCATGGAGTCCAGTACTTCCTGACTGGTAACTTCCGTGTCAGGGAACAACACAGCAAAGTTCTCATGCATGATTTGGTCGAAGTGCTGTCGATCCTGTTGCTCAACACCCATCATGACTGCAACAGCATTCAGCGCTTCACCTTCACCTTGTGCGACATCGGTTGAATATTCATCAAGAATGTTATCAAACCAGACGAGTGCGTTCCCTCCATAGGTGAGCTCTCCATCGGCACTGCAGCCATTGGTACCGAAGGTCAAGCCAAAGGAGGCATTACCTGACGTGCCGTTGGTCGTGGCTGCGATAAGGTGTGGACCAAGCCCGCTTTGACCTTCAAGCAACAGATTGCCCCAACCGCAGTTCGGTCCACCCGGAGCAACAGCAAGTGCTGTTGTCGAGGAACCAAGGAGGACAGTACATAAAAATAATTTCTTCATAGGCCGTTCCGTGTTTATTGATTGAAAACTGACGTAGGGGCAATTCGGCGGTTGACTGCCGAGGCATTAATTAGCTGCCCAACAGTAGTGTATATGCTTGGCCCGATTACGTTTGATGAAATCAACCGCAGGCTGCTATCTGTGACGGAAAACTGTCAACCTCAGGCGACTTCGGTATCATTTTGCGTCAAGCGCTTGAGTGCTTCGCGGTAGCGCGATAGCGTACCGCTGATGACCTCTTCGGGCACGCTCGGCCCCGGTGCTTGCTTGTTCCAGTCAAGCGTCTCCAGCCAGTCACGCACATATTGCTTGTCATAGCTCGCTGGGCTGCTCCCAGGTTGCCAGGTGGCCGCCTCCCAGAAACGTGAGGAGTCTGGGGTCAGTATTTCGTCCATCAGGATCAACTTGCCGTGTTCATCCGTGCCAAATTCGAATTTGGTATCGGCAATGATGATGCCTCGTTTTTGTGCATAGCTTGCCGCATCCTTGTATAGCGCAATACTGATGCGGCGAATATCATCGGCAAGTTGTTTGCCGATGGTCGTTTGCATATCGACAAAACTGATGTTTTCATCATGATCCCCGACAGCCGCTTTGGTCGCAGGTGTGAAGATCACTTCAGGGAGCTGATCTGCCTGCGACAGTCCGGCGGGTAAACGGATGCCACAGATTTCCCCGTTCTGTTGATAGTCTTTCCAGCCTGAACCAATCAGATAGCCGCGCACAACCGCTTCGACCGGCAAGGCATCCAGGCGTTTGACGATCATGCAGCGCCCTTCGGCCTGGGCCCGCTCGGCGGGGTCGGGCAGTATCGACGCCAGCGGAAGATTGACCAGATGGTTCGCGACCAAATCATGGGTGCGGCTGAACCAGAACAGCGCCAGCTCGGTCAGAAGCTTGCCCTTGCCCGGAATCACGTTTGGCAGGATGACATCGAAAGCGGAGACGCGATCGGTCGCGATAATCAGAAAATGGTGATCATCTATGGCGTAGATATCACGCACCTTGCCGCGATAATGCAGGGGCAGAGAGCTGATTGATGTGGTGTGTAAGCCTGCGATGTTCTGGGTATCTGTCATGTGCTCCAGTATACTCGTCGGCTTGATTGAAAAGCTTGGGATATCTCAACAGATGGCTGACGCGCAAGTAGGCGTTGTAATGGGTAGTGACAGCGATTGGCAAGTCATGCAACAGGCGATTGAAATGCTGGAACAGTTGGGCATTGCACATGAAAAGCAGGTGCTATCGGCGCATCGCATGCCCGATGACATGTTCCGCTACGCTGAAACGGCTGAAGCGCGAGGTTTGACCTGTATCATCGCGGGCGCGGGTGGAGCCGCGCATCTGCCCGGGATGCTCGCGGCCAAGACCCCGGTACCCGTGCTCGGTGTGCCGATACCCACCCGATATCTGAACGGGCAGGATTCCCTCTACTCGATTCTGCAGATGCCCAAAGGTTTTCCCGTAGCTACATTTGCGATCGGCGAGCCGGGCGCGGCCAATGCCGCGCTGTTTGCAGCGGCCATGCTTGCGCCACACAACAGCAAGGTTGCGGAAAAGCTCGTCGCCTATCGACAGGCTCAGCGGGTGAAAGCGTCATCCATGCAGTTACCTCCAACGAACGGTTAACGATAAGCGACATGGGCGAAATGGCTTCAAGTAAACGCACTCTGTTACCGGGTGCCACGGTAGGCGTGGTCGGCGGCGGGCAGCTCGGTCGATACTTCGTACTTGAAGCTCGGCGGCTTGGATTTCATACCTGGGTGCTCGATCCGGACGCACAGGCGCCAGCCATGCAAATCGCGGAACATCCGGAAGTCGCCGCTTTTGATGATGCAGATGCGCTTGAGCGGATGGCAAAGGCTTGTGATGCGGTGACTATCGAGTTCGAAAACGTACCGGCAGCGAGTCTGGACTTGTTGGCCGCATTGACTCGTGTTGCACCTTCGAGCGAATCGGTGCATATCGCCCAGGACCGAGTCCGTGAGAAGGAAACAGCGCAGGCGGCGGGTCTTGAGCCAGTACCGTTTGCCGTTATCAACACAGTTGAGGAGTTGGAGGCGGCGGTCGCATCGGTAGAAATGCCTGCCATCCTCAAAACCACACAGCTAGGTTACGACGGCAAGGGTCAAGTGGTGTGCACGACGGTTGATGATGTCAGGAAGGCGTTTGACAGTGTCGGTCAGGTGTCCTGTGTGCTTGAACAAAGGATAGACTTGCAGTCTGAGATATCGGTGGTACTCGCACGTGGATTTGATGAGGTGACGCAATGTTTTCCGGTCGCTGAGAATGTGCATGTCAATGGCATTCTGCATACATCACAGGTGCCATCAGCCTGCAGTTCTGAATTGCAGGCGAAGGCGCAATCCATGGCGATTCGCTTAAGCGAACATATTGACTATCACGGTGTGCTGGCTGTTGAATTCTTTATTGATCAGCGCAACAAGTTGTTATTCAACGAAATGGCTCCAAGACCTCATAACAGTGGCCATTACACGTTGGACGCGTCTTCAACGTCGCAATTTGAGCAACAACTACGCGTATTGTGCGCCTTGCCTCTTGGCGATACGGCCACACCACAGGCGGTCGTCATGCTTAACCTTCTTGGTGACAGTTGGGCGGCGGGGGAGCCAAATTGGGCGCCACTGATGGCTTCATCGATGGCCAAGCTTCATGTGTACGGCAAGAAAAGTGCGCGTCCTGGGCGAAAAATGGGTCATGTCAATTGTCTGGCTGATTCCCCAAACGACGCCATGGTATCAGCGTTAGCTATTGCTAAAACCCTTGTTTAACAAGGACAAACTCGATACCACCGCTGGCAAAGTGATGTGTCTGATTAGTCCACGCTAGCGCCAGAAAATCAGCAACGCAGACAATAAAACTGCGTTTTGGTTCAAGTGCCGGCTCCATGTGGTATAGAAATCGCTTTGACAGGCCAATAAATCTAAATCATTGGTCCTGCACATCCATGAGTCTCGCCCAGCGTAGTACAGATACACGTGGCAACTCCGCCAGCTTCATTCCAACTGCAGTGGAATCGCTCACGATGCAGAGCAATGCGCTTGCTTCAATTGCGAACCGTCTCGATGACGAGTTCGATGACGCGGTCAAGCTTATTCTCGGATGCAAAGGGCGCGTCATTATTTCCGGTATGGGTAAATCAGGAATTGTTGGCAAGAAGATCGCCGCTACCTTTGCTTCAACCGGTACTCCTAGTTTTTACGTGCATCCGGGTGAAGCCATTCATGGTGATCTCGGCATGATCACAGCGGATGATTTGATCGTTTTGATTTCTTTCAGCGGTGAGACTGAAGAAATCATGAAACTCATACCGTCCTTGAAGTACTTTGGCAATCGTATCATCGGTATTGTTGGTCAAGCCGATACGACCCTTGGTAAAGAGGCCGATGTAACCTTGCGTGTCGATATCGAACGCGAAGTATGTCCGAACAATCTTGCACCAACCACATCAGCACTTGCCATCATGGCATTAGGTGATGCAATGGCGGTATGCCTGATCAAGGCTCGTGATTTCAAACCGGCAGATTTTGCCCAGTTTCATCCAGGCGGCATGCTTGGAAGACGATTACTGTCGCGCGTCGGTGATGTGATGATCACCGAAAACCTGCCGGTTATCGGCCCTGAAGAGAGTGTACGTGAAGCGATATTCTGCATGACCTCGGGGCGACTCGGTTTAGCCATCATTGTTGAGGATGATCGTCTTCTTGGCATACTGACTGATGGTGATTTACGGCGTGCCTTGATTATGGATCCGACCATGATGGACAAGCGGGTCCGCGATTTCATGACGCCTGTACCCGTGACGATTTCTGCCAATGCGATGGTCTCGGATGCGGAAGTCCTGATGCGCAAGTACAAGATTCGTGCGCTGGTTGTGACTGATGGCCGCGCTGGTGAGGGAGATCGTGTCTGCGGTCTGCTTGAGATATTCGCGGACAACAAGCGGTAAAACGGCGCTAAGACGCGAAATGTGCGGTATTGCACAATAATTGCATCACGACAATCATGATGATCGATACTCACCGTCGGTTCCTGACTGCCGCTCTATGCCTGCTACTTGGTGGTTGTGCGTCACTTGAGACGACGCAAAGCCTGGATGAGCCTGTCATACCCTCTGTTGCCAGTACGCTCGGCGAGTCTGCCGAAGGTCGTGTTGTGGCAGTCGATAGTAATGACTTTGGCGTCAATAGTGTGTCCACGGGGGCTCGATATACAGCCGCCAGTGGTAAAACTTGCAAGCGACTTTTTAATGGGGCCAAGCAGGAACTGCCTCGCGTTGTTTGCCAATCGGCTAATGGCGAATGGTATCTACAGCGTTCACTTGGACTTGCAAAATCAAAATCTCAAGCGACCAATGCTGTTGTTATTCAGCCTGAAGAGATTGTTAATCGCACTAAATCTAATGAAAACGATATAGATATTGATACTGAATTTGTCGAACGACAGGTGCAATCGGGTGAAACACTTTGGTCTTTTGCTCAGCGTTTGACGGGAAATGGCGTCAACTGGCATCAGATTGCTGAGGTCAACAATATTGATGATGCACGGCAGTTGGATGTCAATGCGACCTTGCAAATACCGACAGGTTTGCTCAAGGCAGGGCAGTGATGCCCATTTCTTTAATTTCCGTCATAGCGGGCACTGCATCGTGGTTCGCCTGAACAATGTCACCAAGTGCTATCGCACAAAGGCAGGTGTCAAGGTCGTTCTCGACAATGTGTCGGTAACGTTTCCGCAGGGTCGTAGTGTCGGTATTCTTGGTCTTAATGGCGCTGGGAAATCCACCTTGATTCGTATCATTGGAGATGCTGAGCCACATGACACGGGTTCTGTTGAACGTATCGGTAACATCTCCTGGCCGCTGGGTTATGCCGGAGGTTTCCAGAGCAATCTGACCGCACGGGAAAACGCCCGATTCGTCGCGCGAATCTATGGCGAAAACCCTGAATATATCGAGCAGTTTACCGAGGAATTCTCAGAGCTCGAAGAATACTTCGATGTGCCTTTGCGCAACTATTCAGCCGGTATGCGCGGTCGCTTTGCGTTTTCCGTCAGTCTTGCCTGCAATTTCGATTGTTATCTGGTGGATGAGGCACTGGAGACTGGAGATGTGCGCTACAAGGAGAAATTCCGTCGCGCTTTCGAAGAGCGCCGGGCTACCGCATCGGTGATTCTGGTCTCGCATAATGAGCAGACCATTCGCCGCAACTGTGATATGGCCGCCATCCTGCATGAGGGTTCACTCGAGATGTATGACGAACTGAAGGATGCCCTCGAGCATTACCAGTTCCTGCAAACACGCGCGGCCTGATCATGAATGCCATTCTCAGAAGCTTTTTGATTGTTTGTGGAACGCCCACATTGGTGGCCGCGATCTACTATGGCCTTTTCGCATCCGATGTATACGTGTCCGAGTCGCGCTTTGCCATTCGCTCATCGGGGTCCGGAGCCAGTGCGACAGGTCTGGCGGCTATTCTATCTTCACCGATCGTGTCATCAGGTAGCCAGGACTCGCTGGTAGTGACCGACTATGTCAAGTCGCATGACATGTTGAACAAGGTGCAGAGCGAACTTGACGTTCGAGCGCATTATTCAGACAAGAAACACGATTGGCTCTCGCGTCTAGAACAAGAAGCAAGCAGTGAGGACTTACTTGAATATTTCGATCGGCGTATCGAACTGATTCGTGACTCAAGCAGCGATGTCATTACCTTGAAGGTTCATGCCTATAGTCCAGAATTTGCCCAGTCACTGGCGAAGGTGATTATCGAGCAGAGTGAAGATCTCGTCAATCGTATGTCTATCCGTATGGAACAGGATGCCTTGTCGGTTGCGCGTAACGAAGTGGAACGCCTTGCTGGCAAGCTCAAGCATGCCAGTGACCAGCTGACGCTATTTCGTAATGAAAATCAATCGCTGAATCCAGCGGCTGAATCCTCGACCATGGTTGAGCTTGTTGCGAATATCGAAGGCCAACTGCTTGAGACGCGGACAGAGCTTTCAGAAAAATTGGCATTCATGCGTGAGGGCTCCTCCGAGATTGTCAGCCTTCGTAATCGCATCAAAGTCTTGAGCCGACAACTGTCACTTGAAAAGGGACGAATTTCCGGTAAGACAGGAGGTACTGAGCTCAGTGGGCTTATCGATTCCTATCAACCCCTTGTACTGGATCAGGAAATTGCTCAGCAACAATACACCTCGGCACTGACGTCGATGGAATTGGCAAGACTTGAAGCACAACGCAAAAAGCAGTATCTAGTGCCTTTCATATTGCCAAGTCTGCCAGATGATGCGCTTGAACCGCGTCGTTTCATGTCGGTGGTGACAGTTTTTATAGCAGCACTGATCATCTATTTGATCGGTGGTCTTTTCTGGTCTGCTTTGCGTGACCATATGCGTTCCTGATGAGGAATGAGTTTATGAATTCAGATTGCTTCGTTTTTTTCATGAAAAAGAGCTTGCTGGCTTTAGCCACCACTGTTCTTTTTACAATGACGGTGCAGGCACAGTCCATCGGCGGTTCCAGTGTCGATACGAATATACCCGAGGTTGAAGCCGCCGCACTGCTGCAGGAAAACAATTCTTCCGCGGAGCCCGTGCCGAGTGCTCGAATTGCTCCCTTTGGCGCGAGCATGTTTCAGGGAGGATTCAGTAATGACAGTGAAGACGGTATCAATCCGACCTATATCATCAAGCCGGGTGATTCGATCAGTGTGCGCATTTGGGGGGCAACTCAATTCAATGATCGATTGGTTGTTGATCCGCAGGGCAATATCTTTATACCGATGGTCGGTCCAATTGCAGTGGCCGGTACGCCGAATGGACAATTGAACGATACCGTATCAACGGCGGTAGGTCGCGTGTTTACCGACAATGTTCGCGTCTATACCAGCCTTGACGGCACCCAGCCTGTGGCGGTGTTTGTCACAGGCTTTGTACCGAACCCGGGACGATTCGCGGGTATACCTTCAAATTCGGCCATGTACTACCTTGATCGTGCCGGTGGCATCGATGCCGAGCGTGGTAGCTATCGCAACATAGTGATCAAGCGACGTGGTGATGTAGTTGCGAACCTTGACCTGTACGACTTTCTGATCACCGGTAATATGCCGTCCGTGCAATTTGAAGATGGTGACACGATTGTTGTTGGCGCTCGTGGCAAGGTGATAACCGCGACCGGCGACATTGCCAACAGCGCAGCATTTGAATTTTCCACAGACTTCATCAGTGGTCAGGAACTTCTTGATCTCGCCTTTCTTGATGTTGATGTCAACTATGCGGGAGTTTCTGGGTTCCGTGATCGTCTGCCGTTCTCGAAGTACATCACGATAGATGAATTTCGAGCAATGAGGCTTGATAGCGGTGATACGGTCAACTTTCAGGCAGATCAACACGACAATGTCATTGTCGTTGACATCGAGGGACCACATATGGGTCCATCACGTTATTCGGTGCCTAAGGGTACACGGCTTAACGAATTGCTCGACTATATTGAGATTGACAGAGAGGCAGCCAATATTGGTGCGATTTCTTTGAAGCGCAAAGCTATTGCCGTGCGTCAAAAAGAAGCGCTGGAAGAGAGCCTGCGCCGGCTTGAATCTGCTTACTTGACCGCTGCTTCGCATACTGATGCTGAATCCGCTATCCGCGCTCAGGAAGCACAGCTGATAGGCCGGTTTGTCCAGCGTGCTCGAGACATAACGCCCAGTGGTCGTCTGGTTGTTGCCAGTACCGGCGGAATTGCCAACGTTGCCCTGCAGCAGGGCGACACCATTTCAATACCGCAGGTCAGTGACTCCATATTGCTCGGCGGCGAAGTATTGGTGTCGCAAGCCATGTTGTTTGTCGAGGGCAATCGCGCAATGGACTACATCGAAAGCTCGGGTGGATTTACTCCACAGGCGCTTACTGATCGCATTATCCTCTTGCATGCCAACGGTGAAGTATCCAGTAGCAAGAATCCAATTGTCAATCGCGGTGATGAAATCATTGTCCTGCCAAAGGTACCGGTCAAGAACTTGCAGGTAGCAGCAACCATTGTTGATATCGTCTACAAAGTTGCGATTGCCGCGTCGGTAGCGTTGAGCCTGTAGTGTCATGGTACGTGCAGCGCTCATAAATACCGATAACCCTGAACAAGAGGCGGATACCGACGTCCGCTTGAGCGTGGTTGACAACAAAGAATTGCGTGACGAGCACGACGATCAATCTGAGCAACAAGTAGAACAGGAAAATCTTGTTCAGCGCAGTATTCGCGAGATCACCTCCTTGCAACGCGAGATGCACAATCTGTCGGAGAATCTCGTGGCGCTAGGTGCACCGTACCAGACCATCAATGTGCTGGTTGAAATGGGTTTCAACAACAAAGCGTCCGAACAGAAGGCGTTGATGGAAACGCTATTTGTTGACGCGGATGGTGGTAACGGTGTTGCAGTTGCAGACCGCGACAAATTTTGTTTTGAGCTCAAGCAACTTGTTGACTATGAACGAGACATGGCCAACGTTCGTCGCACGGCTCGTGAGCAGGGGCTGAAGCTACCTGTCGTAAACGCATTGACCCAGATGATTCGACGTAATCCAGGTGATGGTGGAAAAGCTGAAATCAATGCGTTTCTGGCCTATGCGCTGGCCTATGGCGTCGAGCTCGATGGCGTTGCATCTGTTCTCGAGCAGGTTGAACAGGAGCCGCAATCAGTACTGCCACAGATCGATCGCTCAAGCTTCGAAACCCCACCCCAGGATCGCAAGGCGCTGATTCGGGACTTGCTGTTGGGAGCCACCCTGACTGTGATTCTGCTGTGGCTGGTGCTCTGATACTGGTTGTGGAGGGAGTTGGCGGATCTTCCCCTGTCAGGAGTTCTTTCGGCGTGAATATTGCGAACCAGTTCTTCAATTAATGGCTTCTCTGCTTTAGTGGGCGGCTTTGAACTACCTTAAAAAACAATTAGATAGAGGTGAAGTGTGGAGCGATTGATCCCAGTCATGGTGCGAACCTTCGGGCGTACCGGTTCGACTCTTTTGATGCAAATTCTGGGTACTCATCAAAACGTGTGCTTTGAACGGCAGTATCCGTTCGAAACGCGTTATCTCACCTATGTCTACAACATGTCTCGCATGATGGGTCTGAAGGCGAAGGTCGATGAACCTTGGGATAATGATGTGTTGTTCCGTGGCAAGCAACGCATGATGGGTTGCCTGCCTTACGGGAATTTGAAGTCACTTGATCGTGAACGACTGTCGCAACGAGCGCTAATGTCTTTATGGCAGGACTTCTCAGCGGAAATGAGAGAAACTGCCGGTCTTGGTAGTGACGAGCAGGCATTTTACGCCGAAAAAGTGCCGCCTTATGTGGCGGAAACTGTCAATGATGCCATGCCAGCCAAAAACCTTTTTCTACTGCGTGATCCACGTGATGAAATGGTGTCGATCATGAGCTTCAACCACAAGCGCGGTTTCAAATCCTTTGGATGGCTCGAGACAGATACCGATGTCAGTTATGCGCAGAAGATTTGTCGTAACCGGCAGAAATTCATGCAGTTGATGATCGACTTTGAAGCCAATAAGCGACGACTGTTTGTGCGGTACGAGGATCTGATCAGGAACGGCGACGAGGAGGTTGAGCGTCTGTCCGAGTGGTTGGGTTTGCCGCTTTCGCTAAAGAAGCTCGAAAAAGAAAAAAAGATTCGTGAAGTTCACATGACCAGTACCGACCCATCCGCGTCGGTTGAACGGTGGCGGCGTGAACTTAGTGATGAAGTGCTTGATATCTTCAAGAACAACCTGGGGGATGAGCTTAGCGGGCTGGGTTACGCTGTTTAAGCATGAAAAAGCTATCAAAAAAAGTATTTCGTTTCGCAAAATCGCGCCTCGGTGAGCAGCGTGCGCGAGCGATGGCTCTGAAGATCAAAAAAATACGCTATCTGGCAAAACCTCGTCCTACCGTTACCGTTGCTCAAGCAATCGCCTTGGGTGACAACAGTTTGTATCTGCAAGGACAGATTGTTGATATCCGCCATCTGATTCAATCGATCGAACTGGTTTTTGCTAGTGGCAACAGTTTGCATATTGATGAATCGATTCACTATATTCGTGATGAATCAACTCCGCATCGTCGTGCATTGGTGCAACTTGGTCTGTCTCCAGGCTTTGTAGCTCTCATCAAGTTGGACAATGTACCTGCCAACGCAAATGATGCGATCAGTCTGCGGTTTACGTTAAAAAAGCGTGGTACTCAGACAGTCTCTTTGAAAGTTGCGAAGGCCGCCGACGCTCCTCTGGAGTACGTCAAACGTATCCTCGCGACGGTGCCAGGGCATTCACCAGAGAAGCGAAATCTATTTGACAATATTTACGGTCCTGCCTTGCAAGAGGTTTGGGCGACCCGAACCATGCAACGCCCTGGGGTTGAAGATCTGCAGTTCAATGATGAATTGGCACCAACCAAGCCTGTCGTAACATTGGTCATACCGATCTATGGGCGCTACGACTTTATCGAGCATCAACTCAGTGTATTCGTCAACGACGAAAGCATGAAAAAGCACGAGATCCTGTATGTTATCGATGACCCGCGCATTGTCAATGAAATAAAAGGCAGCTGTGACGCACTTTCGCGAATATACCCAATCGCTTTTCGTGTGTTGTGTCTTGAACGAAATATGGGATACGCAGGTGCCAATAATGTCGGTGTCGAATATGCAAAAGGTCGTTCCATCTTGCTAATGAACTCGGACGTTATGCCGTCTGAGAATGGATGGCTGGACGAATTGCTTGAAACTGTTGGCGATTCTTTGGAGACGAGTATTACTGGCGCGCGACTGGTCTATGAAGATCGAACCGTGCAGCACGATGGCATGCGTTTCTACGCGTCACCATTTGTCAATCACCTCTGGACCAATATTCATCCGGGCAAAGGTCTACCGATGGACCTGTTTGATGATGAAGATCCTTTATTGCCGCGCGAGGCAGTTACCGGTGCATGTCTCTTGATCACGCGTGAGAACTACCTTGGTGCAGGCGGCTTTAATGAAAATTACATACTCGGTGACTACGAAGACTCCGATTTGTGTATGCGAGGTCGACAGCTCGGGCTAAAAATTCAACTGGCTAGCCGTATTGTTCTGTTCCATCTCGAACGTCAGTCGCAGTCGTTGATGACTGCGGATCGCTGGAAAGAAGAGTTGACGTATTACAATTGTTGGCAGCATTTTCATACTTGGAACGAAGACATCCAGAATATGAAGAGGACCGGTACCGATGGCTAATAAAACCAAAGTCCTGATGGTATCGCATGGTCATCCGGATCATACAGCTGGTGGTGGTGAGATTGCCGCATACAATTTACACAATGCCTTGAATGCCAGAGACGAATTCGAATCCGTATTCTTTGCTCGTCACGGTAACCCGGATCTCATCCATGGTGGAACACCCTTTGCCGGCACGGGACGACCGGCTGAAGTACTGTTTTATGCCACGATGCCTGACTGGTTTCGTTTCTCGCAGCCAGACAAAGCTGCCGTTTGGCGTGACTTCCGCGAGATGCTACGCGTTCAGCGACCAGACATTGTCCATTTTCATCATTATTTTCAGCTTGGTCTAGAGCTCTTGCGTGAAGTCAAAAATTTTGATCCCACTATCAAAATAGTTTTGACCTTGCATGAATACATGGCAATTTGTAATAACGAAGGGCAGATGATCAAGCCAGACACTGGCGCTCTATGCTATGAGTCTTCTCCAATCGAATGCGCCCGTTGTTTCAAGGATCGAAATTCGCAGGATTTCTTTTTACGAGAGCAATTCATCAAGTCGCACTTTGCGGTCGTTGACCAATTCATCGCGCCAAGTGATTTTTTGAAACAACGTTATGTTCAATGGGGTATTGCCGCGACAGATATCAAAGTCGTTGAGAATCTTCTACCTGGTGAGGACATAGCGCGAGATCGACCCGTGGTGATGACTGACAAGGTACGTCTGGCATACTTTGGGCAGATCAATCGTTTCAAGGGGCTCGATTTACTGATCAAAGCAATGCTTCAGCTCCCGCGCGACGTTCTAAAAAGAGTTCAACTCGATATCAATGGCTCGGGACTTGAGCATCAGAGTGCAGAATTCCAGGGAATTGTAAATGGCGGCCTGAAACAACTCGGTGATTCGGCGCGTCTTCGTGGGCGGTATACGCCTCATGAACTGGGCAGATTACTGGCTGAGACTGATTGGATGATCGTGCCATCGCAGTGGTGGGAGAATTCACCCGTAGTCATCATGGAAGCAAAACGCCATGGTGTGCCTGTCATTTGCAGTGATATTGGTGGCATGGCCGAGAAAGTTGAGCATGGCCGAACCGGTCGTCATTTTCTCGCTCGCCGTGAAAATGCCCTGGCCGATGCCATAACCTGGGCGGCGGATAATCGGGATCAGCAACCTGAATATGCCAAGGCCATTGCGGCAGAGTTTCCAGGTGATGCTCCCCTTGATGCTCATATCAATCTTTATGAATCCATGCGCTCCAATGCTGGGGCGAGTTCCACGTTGGCAAAAGACAACGTGGAAACCTTGCGGGCAGCTTCCTGACTTGGACACATGACGTGATCGCCTATCACATACTGTGTCATGGCAATTTTGCTCAGGTAGCTCGTCTTATTGAGGCTTTATACACGCCGGAAGATGTTTTTCTCATCGATATTGATGACGGAAAGCACTGCGATGCCACAGAGATTGACGGATTCGCAGGCAAATTTTCGCGAAAGAAAAATGTCCACCTCATACGTGATGCCAATATCGGCTGGGGGGCGAGTGGCACCTTGCGAAAAACCCTCCGGGGCGCTTTCGAGCTGTTACGACTGGATGCCCGATGGCAGTACTATATTGTACTGAGTGGACAGGATTTGCCTTTAAAAAATGTCGCTGCGATAAAAGCTGAATTAGCAATAGGCGCGGCGCGAGGGGCAAACTACTTGCGCTATGGGGCCACTGAGGTGCTCGATCCTAACGATCTTCCTTTGATCAGCCAAAGCAAACGGGTTGCGCTTTGGGGAGATCGTGGGCATACCAAGGTATATGCAAAGCCGGGTGCAATCAACCCACAAACCAACCATGGTGCGCGATGGCTGGTGGATGTCACGGAAGTAGGTGAGCAGGGTGAGGTATATATCGGCCGTTGTGACGAGCTGCTGCTGAAGAGACGTCGTACATTTTTCGAACGCTATCCTTTCTTCGAGGGGCCGAACTGGTTCAATTTGCATCGCTCCTTGCTCGAATTCATGATTGATGATCCTTTCACTTATGAACTCTACGACGTACTTCGCGGTACCTTTATTCCCGATGAGAGCTTTTTTCAGACCTACATCATGAACACGCGGTTTCGCGACACTGTTGACTGGAACTACGGTCGTTTGATTTTACGCCCTGGACCAAAGCCCCGGGTCAAGGTATTTACGGAAGAGGACTGGCCACAAATTAGCGAATGCCCTGAGTTGTTCGGACGTAAATTTGATACCCGCGAGTCGCCAGAGATCGTTGATCGAGTGCTTGAACACATACGGGCAGCCGCGTGAAGCTTCCCCGAGGGCGCTGTAAGCCATAAATATTGACAATTGCGATGTGGATATGACCGTGTTTCTCGTTGCGGTCTGAGGCAAACTACTGTGTGTGGCCGTTTACAGGCTATTTTCAGGCAAAAAAAGTGGGCAAGAATGCGCTTTTTTCGTGCGTTCGGCTGCTGTCTGACAATACCGCATGCCGGCTGTGCCAGCTGGCTCGTAAATTGCGTCTGTTATGTGTAAATGTGGGGTCTATTATCAGTGTTTTCTGGCAAGGACTCCTGCGGTCGGCCAAACCGCCAAATTCCCATCAGGATATCGGATTAAACAATACAATGAATGACATAGCTTCATCAATGGGTATCAGAAAACGTGTTCTGGTCACAGGGGGAGCCGGTTTTCTGGGCTCGCATCTGTGCGAGCGACTTTTGAGTGAAGGGAATGAAGTTATCTGTATGGATAATTACTTCACCGGCTCAAAACAAAATATTCAACACTTGATGGATAACACATCCTTTGAGCTGATGCGCCACGATGTGACCTTTCCGGTTTATCTGGAAATTGACGAAATCTATAATCTTGCCTGCCCGGCATCGCCGATTCATTATCAACATGATCCGGTTCAAACAACCAAGACCAGTGTTCATGGTGCGATTAATATGCTTGGATTGGCCAAGCGAACTGGTGCCAAAATTTTCCAGGCATCAACCAGCGAGGTATATGGTGACCCTAAAGTGCATCCGCAGCACGAAAGCTACTGGGGTCATGTTAACCCGATTGGTTTTCGTTCTTGCTATGACGAGGGCAAGCGTTGTGCGGAGACACTGTTTTTTGACTATCGTCGTCAGCATGATCTTCGTATCAAAGTCGGACGTATCTTCAATACCTACGGCCCGCGCATGCATCCTAACGATGGGCGCGTTGTTTCCAACTTTATTGTTCAGGCGTTAACTGGCCAGCCAATCACCATTTACGGTGAAGGCGATCAGACACGTTCGTTCTGCTACTGCCTGGATCTCATTGAAGCCTTTGTTCGATTGATGAATACCGATGATTCCTTCACTGGTCCTGTCAACATTGGCAACCCGAGCGAATTCACGATCAAGCAGCTGGCCGAGAAGGTCATCGAGATGACTAACTCATCATCAAAACTGGTTTACAAAGAACTGCCAAGTGATGATCCGACACAACGTCGACCGGATATCACACTTGCCAAGGAAACGATGGGTTGGGAGCCGAAGGTTGCGCTGGAGGATGGGCTCAAGAGCACCATCGAATATTTCGACAGCCTGCTGTCAGATGAGTCGGCAACGGTCAGCCAGATGGCTGTTCGTGCTTCATGAAAAAGTAGACCCACACGGATAAAAATTACGTGAAAGGTATCATTCTCGCAGGTGGATCGGGTACACGACTGCACCCGATCACCCAGGTTGTATCCAAGCAGTTGCTGCCGGTATATGACAAGCCAATGGTGTATTACCCATTGACGACGTTGATGCTTGCAGGAATTCGCGACATCCTGCTTATTTCGACACCGCGAGATGTGCCGCTGTTCCAACAATTGCTTGGTGATGGTAGCCAATGGGGTATCAATCTTAGCTACACGGTACAGCCATCGCCAGACGGGCTTGCTCAGTCATTTATACTCGGTGAAGATTTCATCGCGGATGACAACGTGGCCTTGATTCTGGGTGACAATATTTTTCACGGTCATGATCTTGCCGGTCTCCTGGGTAATGCCTCACGACAAGAAAGCGGTGCAACCGTTTTCGCTTATCGTGTCAGCGATCCTGAACGCTACGGTGTTGTGAGTTTCGATGAGCATGGACGTGCCCTGGATATCGAAGAAAAGCCATTAAAGCCAGCATCGAGTTATGCGGTGACTGGTTTGTATTTTTATGACAATGATGTTGTATCCATCGCCAAGGGCATCAAGCCATCAGCACGAGGTGAACTTGAGATCACCGATGTCAACAAACACTACCTGGAGCGCAATCGCCTGATGGTCGAAACCATGAGCCGCGGTTTTGCGTGGCTGGACACGGGAACCGGTAACTCTTTGCTCGAAGCGGGGCAGTTTGTAGAAACGCTGGAACGCAGGCAGGGACTCAAGATCGCTTGCCCTGAAGAAGTATCCTGGCGCGCAGGCTGGATCAACGACGATCAATTACTGGCGTTGAGTGAACCCTTGTCCAAAAATGCCTACGGTCAATATCTCAAATCTTTGGTTCACGAACAACGTGGCCGAACGACACTACGCCTGGTCAGTTAGTCCGGCGAGTGGGGTTGCTCAAGACTCGCACCACTTTTGATATAACGTAGCCTCCGCAGACCAATTGTGCCTATCAGAACGCGCTGCATCATCGCGGTAGTGATTCGCGGTTTCGTCATTTGATGCGCCATCCATCAGCTTGTGATTTTCCAGGCGGCTGAAACCAAAGGTTGTCATGGCACTTGCTTTGACCCCAGCCTGGCGCAAGGCATCGATCATCAATAAGCCAGCACTCGGTGGGGCGGATAACTCCCTGACCAGACAATGCCATCGCCGCAGATCGAATATTGCAATATGAGTGACCGCTTGCATGGCGACTTGCGTCCAGTAGCGTGAAGCCCGTGTCCAGGGGTCTGGCCCGGTAACAGCACATCGGTTTGCCGCGGCGCGAACAGTATCAAAATTCAAGCCTGGGGACGCAACCCACAGTGTTGTCTTGCTTCCTATGTCAGCTTCAATTTCAGCAGTAGCGTCGACCACTACCCCGGTATTGTTGAATCGAATGACTATATCGTGTGCATCAATATCGGTTCCAGCGCCATTACCTTCAAGCGAGGGACCGTTTCCGACTAACGCCACTCGTTTGCCGGAATCAACTGTGCCGAGTTCCTCCAGGAGCTGGTTGATTGTGACGGATCGGGCAAGTAGTCCACGCGCCTTCTCTGCCTGCGAGAACAGTTTTTGATTCAGTAGTGCATGATGATGCTGGTTGAGATAATCCAGAACTCGTGGGAATTTCATCAATGCACGGCGCTGACGAAAGCCAAGACTAGTGCTGATATGCTGCTCGAGACGGGCTTGCAGTCGGTCGATTCGATTCGTGGCGATATCGAAGGAACACAAGCGAAAGAACAAGGGCCAGCTCGTCAGCCGACGATCCTTGATCAGTTCATCCACCTGTTCGATGCGCGTGTCCTCGACGCCCTCGATACAGTGACTTGTGTCCAGAGCCAGTTTCAGATTAGCGGCGCTTGGCTGCCGTTCGGCAATTGACCATAACTGAGCGCAAAGCGAATCATGCCAGTCGCCATCACGAAATGCTGCTTTGAGTATTGGATTCGCGCTCATGAGGATGAGCGCTTGTTTTTGAACGGGCGCAGTAGGGGTGACTGACTGTCATTGACAAAACGGCTGGGAGATTCGCGAAATTTATTGTATTTTCGTTGTCCCCGATTTAACGAATGGCTTAATCGGGTTGCCAATTCTGGCTTTTGGCGGGTATCAACACCTGGACTCAGAATGGTGTTGAATGTGCGAGTATCAGATGTGTTGCGAGATTGGAATTCATTCGATGTGTCGTCAGATTCAGTCGCGGGCAACCACTGCTGCAATACAAGCTGCAACTCACTGGTGTACTTGATACGCATCTGACCATGTAGCGGGGCGTTTGTAAATTGTATATCGGCCAGTGAATGCAGTAGTTTCCCCGATGCTTCAGGCTTCCACGCGATACAGGGTATACCTGCAAGCAGTGCGTCAGCACATAAAGCGTCGATCGACTGTAGTGCGAAGGTCGTATTGCCAAGCAAGGCGTGGTAGTCGCTAAGTCGGTCAATCAGAATCGTGTGAGCCTGCCATCTCGCGTTGAGATTCATTGCTGCACACGCACGACTGGCCGCTTCGGAAACTGCTGTGTCAAAGTATGTAAGTAATACCTGACTATTATCCGGGTTCAATTGCGGGTTGCTTCTGTCTTGCAGTGATTCCAGTGTGCTCAGAATCGCAGCGATATCCTCTTCATTCGGGAGGGCGCTTAGTTGTACATTGATTCGATGTGGTGCACGGTAAATTTCGTTGGGCCAGTTTGCTGGTAGTGGGTGGAATCGCGAATGAAATAGCGCAACCGGTTCCATCTCGCTGATGCGAACCTCACATTCTGTGTTGTAGAGGTCATCCAGATGGAGGTCCTGTCCTTGTACACCCACCGAAATTTCAGACTGGGATTTCGGATGAACCGGATACAACACCAGATTCGGGTGTGCGTTATCGACGCACAGGCGTATTGCCAGGGCGTTTGGAGTTGGCGCTGAGCCAAATACGTCAGGGTTGAAAACCCGCTCGATGTCTATCGACGTGGCATTTTGATGTCCAATCGTCTGCAATACAGCGCGCACTGAGGCTTCGAGCTCGTTCAGCTGATCAGACAATCGCTGTGAAATCATATGACTCATGCGCCTGTCATGCGGCACTGGCATAACTGTGCCAGAACTCATCACTGTTCCATTCAACGGCCAAGGTCCGAGTATAGGTCAGGGCCGTACAGTACTCATATGCGTAGTCGCGAAGCGATTCGAGTTGTTGCTCGGCATAGCCATCGGCTGAAACCGTGTGAAGATCAGCGAGCCAGCTTTCCGCGTCAACCGGTTTGAACAAGCCATCGATATCATGTAGTTCGATATCGCTATTGGGTGAGCAGATTGCTGGAACTCCAAGCGCGGCTGACTCGATAAACTTGATATGCGATTTTGCTTGATTGAATCGAGTATCTGTCAACGGTGCCAGCGTTGCCCGTTTACCGGCAATGATCGATGGAAGTTCGAAGTAATCTATCCATTGGGATGATTGCAATTGTGCAGCTGGTAGGGATTCGGCGCCGTCGAGTTTGCCAACGATATGCAGTTTTGCAGCAACACGTTCTGCGAGAAATGTTGCTAGCGTGGACATGATAGATCTGAAATCTGCATCGTGACTTCGCGTACCGGGAAGATAGGCCAGCTCAATCGAGGCTTTTGTTTCAGATCGTTGAAAATTCGCATGCTGTAACCAGTATTCGGACAATCCGTTTCGCAGCAGTAAGATGTGTTTGTTCGGAAACGTGTTTGTCGCGTGATCGGCGATGGCTGGTGTTGATGCTGTTATGTGTGAAAAACCCTGTAGCGCTTTTGCGTGATCGGCAAATTGGGCGGCCACTTTTTTCGCCCGAGCAAAACCATTGATGACTCGTGGAGATTCCACAGCCAGATCTGGATCGAAAATAAGATCATCGAAATCGGCGACCAGTTTCACATCGTGCCTCAGACAAGTGCTGACCAGTCGGTGTAGCTTGCGACTGGTCACAGGACGAAGGCAGCTGACAATGTCATAGCGTTCGACGATGCCAGGATCGAGGGCAGCCAGTGTCGTGACATCCGCTCGGAACCCATGGCTGCGCAGAGCTTCAGCCATATTGAAACAACGATAGCGCGTCGAGCCGTCGCCATAGGGTTGAGCATCCAGCCTGCCACCGGTCACGAACAGTATGTTCATGTTATGTCCCGAGAGCTCAGATGAGCAATAGGCGTTGGGATATTCTGCATATCCGAAAAATGCAATTTGGAGGCCATCAACAATGCCCTTCAGACCGATCAGCATGCGGTTTTTAGATCTTTTTGACCGGTTTGGCGACCGCGGCGCGATGGCGTGGTTTCTGCTACATCTCAGTATCGGGATCGACACAAGATATCGCACTTGAAATCCAGTTCAGCACCACACACCGAAGCAGGCATTCATGCGATCGCCACATCTGCCGGCATCAGGGCCATTGTGCATTTGCCGAATTTTCTCGGTGTTGATTCAGTTGTCTCCCCGGCGGTTGCGGACGCGCGCAACCTGGATGTCTCGATGGTTGTCGTTTGGGGACGAAAGGAGAGTGCCGAACCGGCTCTGGCTTTGGCGTCTGAACGAGATTTACCGGTCGTCTATATCGAGGACGGTTGGGTACGTACTTCATCTGCCGATGCGCATTCACGACGTGTTTATTCTTTGTTGGTCGATCATGAAGGTGTGTACTACGACAGCACAACACCTTCCGAACTTGAAAATTTGTTGAACCTGCCAGATGCTCAATTCTCCGTCCATTGTGGTGCCGCTGAGCGCAAGGAAGCGCAAGATTGCCGCGCGCTTCTGATCGATAACAGTATTACCAAATACAATTTTTGCCAGCGTGCTGATGCAAGCGACGTCAAACAGGATGAACGGGACCTGGTTCTTGTCATTGATCAAACTCTGGATGATGCGTCTCTTGCCTACGGTGATATGTCTGCCAGGCAGTTCGAAGAGATGCTCGATGCCGCCATTTCGGAGAATCCGCATTCGCGAATTGTGGTCCGCACGCATCCGGATGTTGTTTCAGGGCGCCGCGCAGGTTACCTCGGCAGTCTTGCCGTTTCAAAGGGGCTTGAGATCAGCGCCAAAGGTGATAATCCGATAGATTGGTTGAAGCATGCGGCGAAAGTGTATGTCGGGACATCTCAGATCGGTTATGAAGCACTGCTCTGCGGCGCAGACGTCCATGTGTTTGGAAAACCGTTCTACGCAGGGTGGGGGCTAACCAATGACCGTCAACCGATCCCACGTCGAGTACAAAAGCGCAGTGTCGATGAACTCTTCTTCGCAGCACACATTGCCATAGCTCATTATTGTCACCCGGTGACCGGTGACAACTGGACGCTGCGTGAGTGTCTGGCCCATGTCTGTCTGCAGCAACATGAATTTGCGCGAAACGCACGGGCCTTTGTCGGTTATGGAATTACGCTTTGGAAGCGTCGTTATCTGCGTCAATATCTTCGATCGCCCGCTGGGAGTTTGCGTTTCGCCAGTGCCTGCAGCCGATCTCCAGAGGAAACCGCATTGACCTGGAGTTTTCGAGATGAGTCAGAAGGACGTAAGCCTTTGAGTGGCAGCGTGCATCGCATCGAGGATGGTTTCCTGCGTTCACGTGGTCTGGGATCGGACTTCGTCGCACCGGCATCAATCGTGGTCGACGGTAGCGGACTGTATTTTGACCCATCGAGTGCCAGTGATCTTGAAAACCTTTTGCAGAGGCATGACTGCACACCAGCGGAAGTCTCCCGCGCGGCACGATTGCGGCGACAGATCCTTGCTGCTGGTGTCAGTAAATACAATGTGGGTCGAGATACGCGAAAACTTGAAGCACCAGCGGACAAACCATTATTGCTGGTCGTGGGGCAGGTCGCTGATGATGAATCGATACGGCGTGGGTCCCAGGACATTGGCGGTAATCTCGCATTGTGCGAAGCTGCACGAAAGGACAATCCGCAGGCCCATATTGTTTTCAAACCGCATCCGGATGTTGTTAGCGGTAATCGAATTGGCGAGATACCGGAAGATGTCTTGCTCAGTATTGTCGATGACATCGTTGTTGATATCAATATCATTGATTGCATAGAGCAGTGTGATGAATTACACACGATCACATCCCTATCAGGATTCGAGGCATTACTGCGCAACAAGACTGTCGTGACCTATGGGCTACCTTTTTATGCGGGTTGGGGTTTGACCCGTGATCGGCATGATCTGGTGCGCAGGACCCGAGCCAGGACATTGGATGAGCTGGTTTACCTCAGCCTGATTGCCTATCCCAAATACCTGGATATCGAGAGCGGTGAATTCGTTCGGCCGGAAGATCTGGTCAGTATGATGGCACGCGAGACTCGCGTATCGACAAGCGCGGCGGGCAGCCGCGCTCCTCGTCTTTGGCGCAAGGCGCGAAATATCGTCAAGGCGATACGTTACTCGGCCGCATAAGTGGGCTTTTCGCTGTCTAGCGACAAGTTGGGATTCCAGTAAGGGTCATTGTTGATCACACTCAGCCAGCGTTGCCTTAGAGTTTCGCACTCGCGTTTGAAGCGTGCAGCCTTTGCCGGCGAGTCATCGGCTCCACGGGAGACTGATTCGTGGTGCAACAAAGTCACAAACGGTAAAAGGACGTTGTCATACCCATGACTTGCCACTCTTAGGCAGAGGTCCACATCGTTGAACGCGACTTGCAAGGCTTCTTCATCAAACCCTCCGCTATTGATGAACACGTCCCGACGAATGGCAAGACAGGCGGCGGTCACCGCAGATGTCTGGTGAGCAAGGCAGAGCTTGTGCAGATATCCGCTGTCGCGATCCGATGCAAATCGATTCACATGCCCGGCAAGCCCTTTCATACCCATGACAATGCCGGCATGTTGTACACGAGAATTGGCGTACAAGAGTCTCGCACCGACACAACCACAGGTAGCTTGCCTGGCCTGGGCAACCAACTCTTCAAGCCAACGACCGTCTATCACTTCCGTGTCATTGTTCAATAGAACGACTATATCTGCCGATGATTCTCGAACGGCAGCATTATTGATTGCGGAATAATTGAATTCACCTGGAAATGCTGTGAAGGATACGCGAGGCTCATCATCAAGCGCTTGCTTGAAAGAAAAGAACCCGGGCTCAGCGCTATCGTTGTCCATCACCCTAATGTGGTAATTCGGGTAAACGGTAAGTTTGAGGATGGATTCGACACAGGCGCGCAGTATCGGTTCTCGGTCACGCGTAGGAATGATGATGTCGACATCCGGCGCTGGATCAGGTAACGGCCACCGGGTACGAAACAGGCTCGGAACGGTTGCGGGAATGATTCGTGGGCGTAGATTGTCTTCCGGTATTCTGCTCTGCCAGTACTGTTCAAGTACTTGTCTGTCATTTTCACCAATAGAGAACCATTGATCTTTCGATTTTGATTTGCGAGCAGAATACAAGACCGCCGGTATTCTGAGCACGTCATCAGTTGTGAGAACGTGACTGGCGCGCATCAGAAAATCATATTCTTTCGAATTGCCTAGCGAATCGTCAAGTCCGCCGAGTTTTTCAAACAAAGCTCGGGTACACGAAAATACGCGTCCGATATAGTTTCCTGATTGCAACAGCGTGATGTCCCAGGAGGGTTTCATGACGCCATGTAGAGCTTGACCGCTTGTATCTATAAGCTGATGATCGCTGTAGCACAATTGAACCTGAGGGTTTGCATTGAGATGCGTAAGAAGAATTGCCTCGGCATCTTCATGCAAAATGATCTCATCAGAGGTGATGAGCAAAGCATCATTGCTGGATTCTCTATCCGGATTCTGGGGTAGGCGCGAACCGCCATCGGGATGCCGCAACAACCATTCGCCATAGTCCGGTTCTTCCCGAAAAGCACGCATGAATTTGTCATAGCTTTCATACGATACGGTTCGCCGACATTTTTTTTTCATGCGATCCATTGCGAATCCTCGACTGAGGCGAGACAGCTCGATATGAATATCTGTTCGCTCAGGGGTAGCCCGGTTTGCCATTTCGCGATCTATCGAGATACCCAGCTCTTTCAGTCGTGAACGGATGTATACGATCCGTCGACTTAAACCGGTTACACCGAGTTGCAGGGACGCAGTATGATCCTTGAAGTGCAGATCCAGGCCGGCGCCCATGGATTCGCTGCCCGAATATACGCTCAGCATGTACCAGCCAGCGGCAAGGTTGCAGTGGCTGCGAAAAGCGGATTTATTGTCTGACGAATCCCCCATGCCAGTTGTTGGAATGAGATCCAGTTCAACTATGAGCCCGAGGTGCTTGCGTAGACGTGTGTTGAGACTTTGGCGGCTTGTCATGTGATGCACTGCGGTGTTTTCATAGTATAGCGTGAAGTGCTTCACGTGGATTAGTAATCGAGGAGGTTCAACGTCATTTTTCCGTTGTTTTGCCCGGTTCACTAATTGGTCGAAAAAACAGATTGAAACGCTATACCGTCAACAAATTGGTTTTATCGCGGTGGCGACGCGCAAATTGACAGTGCATCATTGGCCCATAATAAAAACTATAAATCGGGTCCACAGGATGTTTAATCTTCGTCCACGAACAATCTTCCTTCTTTCAATGGTCTCTGTGCTGACTGCCTGTGGTGGTGGTTCTGGCAATTCTACAGGGTCACCGAATATCCCTTTCGAAGACGCCCCGGATACCAGCATGGCTACCGCGGATATCAGCGTGGCCACGCGCTGGTCTGATCCAGCGACCTGGGGTGGTGCGGTTCCCGCGGACAATACCGAAATTCTGATCCCACGCGGCCAGACCATCATCCTTGACCAGGATGTATCAGCTGCAACCCTGACTATTAATGGAGCTCTCGTTTGTGACAATCGAGATCTGGCCTTAAGCGCTCGTTGGATTATGGTGCATGGCAATCTTGAATGCGGTACCGCTGAAAAACCCTTTTTGAATCGTTTTGATATTACGTTGACCGGCAATGACAAGGATGAATCAGTCATGGGTATGGGGACCAAGACGATCGCTGCCATGGGTGGTGGTGTTATCTCGTTGCATGGTCAGCCGCGCACCAGTTGGTTGATGCTCAACGGCACCGTCAATCCAGGTACCAGGGAGATCCGCACTGAATACGCGACTAACTGGCGCGCTGGAGACACCATCGTGGTGACTTCGACTGCTGATTCCATGCATGAAGCCGAAACACACGTTATCCAGAGCATCAACGGTGAATCGATCACACTCAATCGAGCACTGGAGCATCGCCACTTTGGCGAGGTGCAGTCTTTCTCCAATGGACAACGCAACTGGGATGTTGACACACGGGCGGAAGTCGCTTTGTTGTCTCGCAATATTCGTATTCAAGGTGATGAGGCATCCGAAGCAGATCGCTTTGGTGCACACATGATGATCATGGAAGGTTCGATCGGTTTGATCTCTGGTGTTGAATTTCGTCGAGTGGGGCAAGAGGGTATTCTCGGACGGTATCCATTTCACTGGCATATAGCTAATAACGTTGAAGGTCAGTACATTCGCAATTCGTCCATTGTCAGAAGCTACAATCGCTGTATCACTGTTCATGCTTCGCATAATGCACTTGTTGAGGATAACGTTTGCATGGACCACGTTGGTCACGGCTTCTTTCTCGAAGACGGTGGTGAGACCGGTAATGTATTCAATCGCAATCTTGGATTGCTCACCCGTCGGCCGAGTGATGAAGTTGCATTGATACCCAGCGACATCCAGCAAGGCGAAGCCGCACGAGGCCCTTCAACGTTCTGGATCTCGAATGGGGATAATACTTTTATTGGCAATGCTGCTGCGGGATCCGACGGTCTTGGATTCTGGTATGACACGGATGAAACGGTTTCTGGTTCCTCCGAGGGCCTTTCGCGTTACCGCAATGTATCACCGATGTTTTCAAAGTTTGGTGAGTTTCGGGACAACCGTGTGCACTCTTCTGACATGGCTTTCAGTACCTGCACGCTTGATAGTGGACCAGCTGGCTATTTGCCGCCTGAGCGCGCTCAGTTCCACAATCTGACAGTTTTTACGGGTGGTGATGGAGCTGTTTGGCCGTGCGAAGGTGACCAGATTTTTACCGAACTCAAAGTGACTGATACCGGACATGCTCATCATGCGGGTTTTGTTGCTCCACGACCAGTCACGGTAAGAGATTCTTTGTTTGTGGCAAACAGCAAGTTGTCTGATGGTGGACGCGGTCGTCAACGTAGTGCCATCGGTATTTACGACTTTGGTGTGGATTTGCGCAATGTACACTTTGCCAATTTTAACAATGAGTACGGAGGCAATTTCATGTTTGGTGCGCGGGATGCCGATGTGCGTATTACCAATAATCCGATTTCAGGTGTAACTCTGGCCGATTCCTACCTCTATTATGACCGGCGCAATCAAGCCGAAGATATGCGACCTTCGGCATGGGGTGCTGTAATTCATGATGAAGATGGCAGTTTGGGCTTGGGCGCCGGAACCGCACTGGTGGCTGATCATCCTATGATGACCGATTCAACCTGTACTGATGTTTTTGCTACAGGGCGCTTGTGTGGTAATCGATATGCTCGTATAAAAATGGATTTTGACGGACGTAAAAGCTTGCCGCCTGTCAGACATCTGCGAAGTGATGGGCGTGAGGCCATAGGCCGACCTTTGGCTGAGCGAGCGCACTACCAAAGTGTTGTTTCAGTCAATCACAATCGTTATCACTATGCCTATGAGTTTGATGCCAGTGTTCTCAATACAGGATCACTGGAAGCCAGTATTCAGTTCGCTCACAATGATGACACAGCCGTTCTGGAATTTCGTAACCTGCCGTCCAATGCAAGGGTCCGAACGAGCGGTTTTACCGACGCCGGCAGTGTTGATGCGCTCAAGCAAGGGGCAGGGCGTCAGTACGTATACGATGGTCAGTCAGTATTTGTGAAGCTCAGGGCGTCAGGGGAGATCTGGGGCGCAAAGGATAAGGTTTCGTTGTCTTGGTAAGACCATTCATGAACCACATCACCTGACAGTGTGGTCAATGAGATGTTTTCGATGACTAGACCCGAAGCCTCTGCTGGTACCTCCAGGCGTAGACTGTCAATGTCTTCAGCACTGTCGATCAACAACTCCAGTGTTTGAGTCTGATTGTCACCGAGCAGGGAAGCTGATGAGAATTCGGTGTCTGAGAAAGTATTATATTCTGAACGCCAATGCGCATTGAGCGTTGTATCTTGTGGAGCTCGGTACTGCACGCGTAGGGTAGCGGGCTCGTTAAGATAGATGTTGTCTGTCGTCAGTAGCATCGCAGTGCTATTGTCAATTGAGCTGATGCTAATTTCATTGGCACCTTTTGTAATGATTGTCGAAGCATTACCATGCCAGCTGTCGATCTGTGAAAATCGTTGTGGCGCGTTGCCAAGTAAACGATTCTCTAACGGTAGGTAAATTGTATCTTCAGGCGCTTCGAGGCTGAGGGACAATGCAAGGTCTCCCGTGTCATCGAATTGTAGAACTACTAGCGTCTCCTTATCCTGCAACGGTGGATTTGGTGCGTTCAGCGGTAGCACGGTTCGATTGCTCCAGACTTCCTGCCCGTCAACGTATATGGTGGAAGAAAAGAAATTGTTTCGGCTTAGTATTCTGTTTGCAGTAAAATCTATAAAGGGATCCCAGCCACTCATGCGCGATATCGGGATTGCAACAAGTACTGATTCACCATGTTCTGTGGTGGGGTCGTCGCGCAATGTGAACAGGTTGTCTTCATTGTCCGGATCACGCGTTTCGCTACGCCAGCTGAGAGCAGGGTTGGGCGCCTGGTTTAAAAATTCGTCAAGTGTAAAGCTAGAGTAATAGCTTGCTAAAGCTGCAGCATCCTGGGTTGCAATCGGGTCTGACACCTGGATTGTACTGATAGGATAAGATTTTCGAGGCGTCCATCCATTTTCAGTGGTAATCGCTTTAAGGCGTCGATGCATATCGACACGCACTTGTTCATAACTTGCGTCAGCATATACGCTACGAGTTTCTTTCGGGTCATTGACCAGGTCGTATAGTTCGTAGTGTCCTTCAACTTCAAGCGATTTGATCAGTTTATACTCATCAGTGCGTACGGCGGCTTGAGCTTTTTCATACATTAGAAATAGTTCTTGCCGCCATTGATTATCGGTAGTATTTTCATTGAGTTCTCGCAAACTCGATCCAGACATGTACGTGGGTATTTCAGCGTTGGCAAAGTCGAGTATGGTCGGAGCAATATCCAGCGTGCTCACCAGTTCGGAAAAACGCCTGCCAGTGTCTTCGGCACCAGGAAAATCAATGAGCATTGGGACGCGAACTGGCTCTTCGTAAACATAGTGCTTTTCCGTCAAACCATGATCGCCCAGGCTGTACCCATTGTCACTTGTGTATATGAACAAGGTGTTGTCCTGCTTGGCGCGAATATTAGTCGCGTCGCGGATAGTTCCTATCGAATCATCAAGGCCTAGTATCGCTCGATAGTGGAATTTAATATACTGGCTCCAGCTGTCGTTGAAGCAGTTGAGACCGCAATGAAATTTATCTATTCCCAACCAATCCTTGATTGATTGCAACTTGCCGCTGACAGAGAAATCTTCATTAAACGTATCAGGTCGAGGAATATCAACCTCATCAAAACTGTTTTTATAGCGTTCGGGATGTTCGAACTGCAGGTGTGGGGCCTTGAGACCGACCATCAAGAACAATGGCTCATCCGAATCGCGATTTTCTGCGATAAATTTACCTGCGCGGTCAGCCAGAATGTCATCGACATAGCCAAAATGTTGTGTGGCTACGCCATTGACGTGTATTTCTGGATTGAAGAAATCGCCTAACCAGTCAAAACTCTCCCAATGATCAAAACCTTTTTTCGGCTTTGACCCATCGCCAAGATGCCATTTGCCGATATACGCTGTTTTGTACCCGGCTTCTTGAAGAAATTCAGCGAACGTTTTTTGGGTTTCAAGAAAGGAATTGTTACGCCATGCGATTCTCGGTGCACTGGATTGATGTACATCCCGCCCAGTCAGAATTGCGCCACGTGACGGAGAGCAAAGTGCCATTGGTACAAACGCATTCTCCATCATACTGCCTTCGGTTGCTAATGCATCCATAGCGGGTGTGTTGAGGAATTCATGCCCACGTGCGCTCTGCAGATCCCAACGCATGTCGTCAGCTACGACAAGAACGATATCAGGCCGAGGATCCGGATTAGCAGCAAGCGGTGGTAGCGTATTCGTATCGCCTTCAGAACAGGCGCTGAGCAGAGCAAGGCTGAGCGCAAGAAGTCCAGTCTTTCCATACAGTGTTGCGATCACGATGTTTAAACCACTTTGTATTTGCAAATCGTCAAGACGCGCAAATTATGTGCCATCAGCTGATAAAAGATACGGATATATTTTGCGAGTAATGGGACGTTTTGGTGGCACGTTTTCTGTATTTCTTTGCAAAGAAAATCCAATGGACAATTCGCGTGATTGCCTATCACATTCTTTGCCACGACAACTTTCCGCAAGTGGCGAAATTGATCGATGCCCTGTACAGCACGGAAGATATATTCCTGATAGATATTGATGACGGCGGTGCACCGAATACCACAGCCATCGAACGTTTCGTATCGCGAGAAAACGTACACATTACGCGTGATAGGAATATCGGCTGGGGTGGTGCGGGTACGTTACGCAAAACCATCCGCGGCGCCTTTTTCCTGCTCGATGCGGACAAGCGCTGGGACTATTACGTCACATTGAGTGGTCAGGATTTACCCTTGCAGTCGCCAGACGCTATCAAGTCCCGGCTTAGTGAAGGTTTAAGCGACAACATCAGTTATATCCGTGCTTTCGAGCATAAACCGGAACGACTTGAAGACCA
>CAYUZB010000005.1:29352-44862 GCA_964449565.1 uncultured Granulosicoccaceae bacterium
TCGATGAATAAGAGTGAAAAAATGGATTTCCCGCTCCCAACTCGACGTGCCGTCCTTTTGTTACAGGGGCCGGTCGGGCCATTCTTCAGCCGCTTTGGTGATGATCTTGAATCCCGTGGATTCGACGTTTACAAAGTCAATTTCAACGGCGGCGACAAGTTTTTTTACAAGCGTCCGCAAGCGATAGATTTCACCGGCGAACTCGATGAATGGGAAGCCTATCTGGAAAGACTGGTTGTCAATAAAGAGATTGGTCGATTCTATTTGTTTGGTGATTGTCGCGCATACCATCGGATAGCCAAACGTGTTGCCGCTCGGCACGATATACGTGTTTTTGTGTTTGAAGAAGGGTATATAAGGCCCAATTACATCACCCTTGAAGAGGGTGGTGTTAATGGCAATTCTCGCATGCTCGAGGGTGTAGCGCCGTTCAGCGCAGAAGCACATACATTGCCGGATGAGACTGCTTCGCCGAAACGAGTGTTCATGATCACCGCTATTTTTTCGATGATCTACTACTGGGCTAGTGCTTTCTATCAGTCGAAATTTGAGCACTATCAGCATCACCGCCCCTTTGAATGGTTTTCGGAAGGTTCTATCTGGATTCGGTCAGGTTTTCGCAAATGGCGCTACTCTCGCCGGGAGCGTGGCACGGTAAACGATATTGTTTCTCAATTCGATAAGAATTACTTCTTGTGTCCGCTACAAGTGCATTGCGACATGCAGGTAATGGTGCATTCAGACTACAACTCGATCGAACACTTCATCGGTGATGTACTTGCCTCTTTTGCTGAACATTCACCAAAAAACAAGGCTATCGTGTTCAAACACCATCCTTTGGACCGTGGCTATACAGACTACACGGTTCTGATTGCCAATCTGGTTGGTGAGTTAGGTTTACAGGGACGCGTGTTCTACGTCCATGACATTTGTCTACCCACGCTCCTGAAGCACGCTGAAGGCACAATACTGATCAATAGCACTGTTGGTATGTCTTCGCTTTTTCATGGCACACCTGTGAAGACTTTGGGCAAAGCGGTGTACGACCTTCCTGGATTGACGTCGCAATTATCCCTTGACTCGTTCTGGACAAAGCCTGGTAAGGTTGATGAGTCCTTGTATCAAAATTACCGAAAATTTCTGATCATGCGTAATCAGCTTAATGGCAATTTATATCGCGCCTTAAGCGACAAGAGTGCAACTGGTATCGTCTGGTCAGAGCAAATCTCGGCTCAGCATCAATACACAGAGTATGAGGAAGACATTCGGTTGCCACGTTTACGTGTGGTGGGTGGAAGTAGTAGTGTGCAGTCGAAAACTTCAAGCAGCGATGATGCGGAAGCGGCGTAGCTGCACTCAGTAAATTCGATGTGTACGTGCCGTTATTCGTATCGCTTCGCTGACACTGATCTCGCCTTCACCTGCGAGAGCCAACAATCGCTTCGACAAAGGCAGCTGATCATCGATCAGGTCCAAGGCTTCGCTGATATCTCCAACCAACAAATTTTCACGCACCGATGGCGAAAGCTCGATCACTTCAAACAGATTCTCAATACTGCCGGTACCGGTTTGATGACACTCGCGACATCCGGGTGAATCGGTATAAGAGCGATTCATATTGACCGTCAACCATGTGGCGAAATTTTCGCTCATACGTGGTTGTATTGCACTTATCCAGTTCGATTCTTCGTCGCTTAAGCTGAGCGACTCGAAACAGTTTTTACACAAGGTTTGGATCCGATGCTGGATGATCATGGCTTGTACGGTCGTGGCAATCCATTGGGGTGATGACCCATCGGCGAGGATTTGTAGCAGTGCATCTCGAGCGCTCTCTGCGGCCATACCGCTGACTACATAACGATTTTCTTGCGCCAGTTGCCGCAATTGATCGCGATCTTCTTCAGGCAGGATACTGGTCGTGAAAATCGCGTCTGCATCCAATCCTGCTGCTCGTTGCCAATGCGCGCGTGCGAGCTCATTGTCCTTGTCGAGTCCCGGATAAACAACCTGATTGATTCGTGGCAAAAACGGATGAATCACCGACTCTGCCGCAATGATTTTTCGATCCGGTGAATTTAGCTCCTGTGCAAGGGCACGTATGACCGTCGCGCGGGCAGCGGCATCGCGACCGATTACCAGTAAGTTTCCCTGTGCGTCCTTGAGTAAGTTGCGAATGCTTGACAGGTCCTTGTCGCGAAAGCCCATCTCGTCAAGTGTGGAGCGACACTCGGGGTTTTTTATAAACGAAAATTGAAAGCTTGTGCCTCGGTTGGTCTCAATGCAGTCAACACTGATATAAAGCCGTGACTGTTGCCAGCTAAGTTGCAGGTGTCGCTGATGACGAGCATGCCTTGCTACCTGCTTGCCCCAACATTGTTCAATCAGTGCGGAAATTGCTGTTTTCAACGGTTCCGATGTTTGCAGTAATTCTTCTTCGAGCGTCGACGCACCTCGACTTCGCAGGCGATAGTGATCATGCTCGGGTTCAAGATGCAGTGAGTGTACGAAGGTGTTCGCAGCAGTTGTGAACAAGGTCTGCCACCATTGCCAAGCGGTGCGCAATTCGGCTGATTCTGTGCGCGACAGCACATCCACATCGGCCGTAATGGGTGGCAGATGAACAGAACTATTACTGGTCGAACCGGGGGCTGGCGCCATGAACATGAATCAACGCGATGGTTATCCAGTTCTTATCGGCGAGAATCCAGCCAGGCTGATACACCGCACGTGCAGCTGGTCGCAGGTACGGAAAAATCTACCCGCCGATATAGCAGCTCAGCGATTCAGCGAGAGCGAAACATCGAGCCCCAGCAGGGCAAGCGCCGCCAGCGGGTAAGGGGTTGGATCCGCTTGGGCAGGAATTCCCCCGTTCACCGGTACACCAGCCGCCATTGCTCAATTGATAACAGGCAGCATCGTCGATCAGGCACTGCGAGCGTGAGGCGATCTGCGTATCCCCGCTCTTGCACGCAGTTATACGGCTAGCCCCATCAGTGGGAGAGGGGATGCCGCCAACGCTACTGGCGCAAGCGGAAACCATGGCAGTCAACAGAACGATGAAAAGACGCGAATGCAAGTGCTTGCTGATCATGATTTGAAATAAATAGGATGCACAGCTCCACTGGAAATTTTGTCACGCCATTCAGCTGGACCAGTTCGGTGTACTGCCTCGCCCAGGCTATCAACAGCGACAGTTACCGGCATGTCTTCAACGACGAATTCGTGTATCGCTTCCATGCCGAGTTCTTCGAATGCGACCACTCGCGATTGCTTGATCGCTTTTGAAACGAGATAGGCGGCGCCACCGACTGCCATCAAGTAAACCGCGCCATGTTTTTTGATTGCATCGACGCCTGCGTCGCCACGTTCTGCCTTGCCGATCATGCCGAGCAAGCCGAATTCGCTCAGCATCATTTCGGTGAATTTGTCCATACGTGTAGATGTCGTTGGGCCAGCTGGGCCGACCACCTCATCACGAACCGCATCAACCGGGCCGACGTAGTATATGAACTTGCCGTTGAAGTCGATTCCTTCCGGTAGACCTTCGCCGGATTCAAGCAAAGTTTGAATGCGCTTGTGCGCAGCATCGCGCCCGGTGAGCATGGTGCCAGACAACAACAAGGTCTCACCTGGCTTCCAGGTCTTGACATCTTCTGGTGTCACTGTGTCCAGATTCACACGACGGGAACTATCGCCCGCATCCCAAGTGATATCTGGCCAGTCATCTATTGAAGGGGGTGTCTGGAATTTTGGCCCACTGCCGTCAAGTGTGAAGTGCGCATGGCGTGTTGCAGCACAATTTGGAATCATTGCAACCGGCAACGAAGCGGCGTGGGTTGGGTAGTCGAGGATTTTCACGTCAACTACGGTCGTCAAGCCTCCGAGTCCTTGTGCGCCGATACCCAAGGCATTGACTGCCTCAAAAATTTCCAGTCGCAACTCTTCGGCACGATTTGCAGGTCCTCGATCTTTCAGTTCCTGAATATTGACCGGTTCCATTAGCGATTCCTTGGCCAACACCGCGGCTTTCTCTGATGTTCCGCCAATCCCGATGCCAAGCATGCCAGGTGGGCACCAGCCGGCACCCATGGTGGGTACTGTTTTGACGACCCAGTCAACGATGCTGTCGCTCGGATTGAGCATGGCAAGCTTTGACTTGTTCTCCGAACCGCCACCCTTGGCCGCGATTTCAAACGTCACCTTGTCGCCCTTGACGATTTCGGTGTGGATGACCGCAGGGGTATTGTCGCCGGTATTTTTGCGCTTGCCGGCAGGGTCCGCGAGCAAGGATGCACGGAGTGTGTTGTCCGGGTCTGTATAGGCGCGTCTCACGCCTTCATTGATCATGTCGGCGAGGCTCAAATCTGCGTCCCACTGAACGTCCATACCCACCTTGACGAACACGGTGACAATGCCGGTGTCCTGACAGATAGGGCGTTTGCCCATCGCACACATGCGCGAATTCACCAGAATCTGTGCCATCGCGTCTCGGGCAGCTGTCGACTCCTCGCGTTCCCAGGCTGCATAGACCGCGTCAATGTAGTCTTTGGGGTGGTAACAGGACATGAATTGCAAGGCGTCCGTGACACTGTCGATCAGATCGTTTTGTTTGATGATGCTCATAAGACTATAAATTCTAAGGTCGTTTTTAGCTGGTTAGCTCATTCCTTATAGGATAACCCTTGACGGGCCACGTGCAAGTCGGCAGTATCTCCTTATGTGTAATCTATTCTCAAGGCAAAACTGGCGCTGGCGAAGCTGAACGACCGCATCGTCTGGCCGTGCGAACCCATCGGCCTCACCACACGCCCACTGTTTTCCTGAGAATCGCCTGATATGAATGCACATGACTTCGAGCGCTATAGCGCCGAGGGTTACACCCGAATTCCACTTTCCGTTGAGTTGATTGCCGATCTCGACAACCCGCTTTCCTGCTTCCTGAAATGCGCGGATCAACCCTTTTCCTTTCTGTTCGAGTCCGTGCAGGGCGGTGAGAAATGGGGCCGTTACTCGATTATCGGTCTGCCGAGCCGTACGGTTATCCGTGTTCGTGCCCACGATATCACCATCGAACATGATGCCGAGGAGATCGAGTCGCTGACCGTCGATGACCCGCTGGAATGGATTGCCGACTATCAATCCCAATTCCGCGTGCCCAATATCGCTGGATTACCCAGGATCACCGGTGGCCTGGTGGGCTACTTCGGGTATGACACGGTGCGCTATATTGAGCCAAGGTTGGGTCCCAACACGCATCCGGACCCGCTGGATAATCCTGACATCCTGTTAATGGTGACCAATGAGCTTGTCGTTTTTGACAATTTGAGTGGCAAGCTGACCATCATCGTGCTGGCCACAGCGGGCAGTGATGAAAGCCGTGTTGAGGGGCTGAAAAGACTCAGCCAATTGCATGATCAGATACGTGCACCCATGCCACCGCGTAAAGCGAGCAGCAGCCCGACAAAAGTGACTGAGAAGGATTTTGTCAGTGGTTTTACAAAAGAAGGATACGAAGCTGCCGTCGCGCAGATACGTGAGTACATTGCAGCCGGCGAGTGCATGCAAGTGGTACTCAGTCAACGTCAGTCCATTCCGTTTGCGGCGCCTGCACTTGATTTGTACAGGGCGCTGCGTACGCTTAACCCGTCGCCCTATATGTTCTACCTGAATCTGGGTGATCATCATGTTGTCGGTGCGTCACCTGAGATTCTTGTGCGTCTCGAAGATGGTGAGGTCACGGTACGACCTCTGGCAGGTACTCGCCCACGTGGGGCTAATGAAGAAGCCGACAAGGCGCATGAGGAAGAACTGCTGAAAGATCCCAAAGAGCTCGCAGAGCATTTGATGCTTATCGACCTCGGGCGCAACGATATCGGGCGCATTGCCGAGACAGGTACCGTTGATGTCACTGACAAGTTCAGTGTCGAGCGATATTCTCATGTCATGCATATCGTCTCTAATGTTGTTGGTAAGCTCAAAGCCGATATGCAGCCACTGGATGTCCTGAAGGCCACATTCCCGGCGGGCACCTTGTCGGGCGCGCCGAAAGTGCGTGCCATGGAGATAATTCAGGAACTCGAACCGGTCAAAAGGGGCGTCTACTCCGGTGCCGTGGGTTACTTGTCCTGGAATGGCAACATGGATACCGCCATTGCTATTCGAACGGCCGTTATCAAAGACGGTGTGCTTAATGTGCAAGCCGGCGCCGGTATCGTGTATGACTCGGATCCTGAAAGCGAATGGCTTGAAACGCAAGCCAAGGCACGTGCGATCTTTCGCGCAGTAGCCATGGCCACAACGGGTATCGAAAAGCGCCCCGCGCTGTTTGATGGAGAAGCGCCATGATAGCTGTGGTCGATAACTACGATTCGTTTACGTATAACATTGTGCAGTATCTTGGTGAGCTTGGCGCCGAGGTTCAAGTGTTTCGCAATGATGCGATCAGTGTGGATGAACTTCAAGCCATGAACGCCGAGGCGCTGTTGCTGTCGCCTGGCCCCAGTGTTCCGGATAACGCTGGAATCACGCTTGACGTTTTGAAAAAACTCGATACCAAACAAGCCGTTCTTGGTATCTGCCTGGGGCACCAAAGTATCGCTCAACATTATGGTGGTCGCATCATCCGTGCAGGGGAAATCATGCACGGTAAATTGTCGGATGTTCACCACAATGGTACTGGTGTGTTCGCCGGACTACCTAGCCCGTTTACGGTGACTCGCTATCACTCTTTAGTTGTTGACAAGTCCAGTGTTCCAGACACACTCGAGATCACTGCATGGACAACGACATCGTCCGGTGATATCGAAGAGATCATGGGTATACGACACAAGACGCTTGAAGTCGAAGGCGTTCAGTTTCATCCCGAATCAATCAGCAGTGAACATGGGCATGCGCTGCTACAAAATTTTCTGAACCGATTGAGGTCCACAACATGAATATTCAGGAAGCGCTTCACCAGTTACTCGATGGCAAGGACCTTAGTGGTGATGACATGGTCATTATCATGGAACAGATCATGACGGGCGCCGTCTCGAACTCAATGATTGTCGGTTTTCTCGTCGCACTGCGTATGAAAGGGGAAACAGTCGATGAGGTGGCTGCTGCTGCGACTGTGATGCGCAGCCTTGCCGAAAAAGTCAATCTCGCTGACGAATCCGCCATCGACATTGTCGGCACTGGTGGTGACACGACCTCGACCTTTAATATCTCTACCTGCAGTGCCATTGTGGCAGCCGCAGCGGGTGTCAAGGTGGCAAAGCACGGGGCCCGTTCGGTATCCAGTAAATCCGGCGCGGCAGATTTACTCGAAGCGGCAGGTGTCAATATCGGTTTGACCGCTGAACAGGTCAAGGCTTGTATTCAGGAGTTGAACCTGGGTTTCATGTTCGCACCCCAACATCACAGTGCGATGAAACATGCGATTGGTCCGCGTCGAGAACTCGGTGCGCGGACTATCTTCAATTTGTTAGGACCCTTGACCAATCCTGCTGGTGTCAAGCGTCAACTATTAGGTGTCTTTGCCAAAACCTGGGTACGTCCAATTGCCGATGTTCTACAACAGCTTGGCAGTGAGCATGTCCTCGTGGTACATGGTAACCACGGCATGGACGAAATCAGTATCAGTAGTCCCACCAGTGTGGCTGAATTGAAAAACGGGGTTGTCACGGAGTATGAAATAGCTCCGCGAGATTTTGATATGCCAGAGTCGCCGTTGAGTGAAATACAGGTCGGTGGTGCTGAGGAAAGTTTGGCGATGGTCAATGCGGTTCTTGATAACACGCCGGGTGCAGCTCGCGATATTGTTGCGATCAATAGTGGTGCCGCCATTTGTGTATCGGGTCTTGCCGATGATATTGCTGGTGGTGTTGAACAGGCTCTTGCTGCCATCGCTGATGGTCGAGCACGGCAGAAACTCGATGCATTGGCTCGCTACAGCAGCAGCTTCTCCTCATGAGCTCGGGTGTCAAAAGGGATGTCCCGGATATTCTGAGAAATATTCTGGCCCGCAAGCTTGAAGAGATTGCCGAACGCTCGGCAACGACAAGTATCGATAAGCTCAAAGAACAGATTGTCGATGCAGGTGCCCCGCGTGGGTTTGTCTCCGCAATGAAAGAACGCCTCTCTGTTGGTCAGTCTGCGGTGATCGCCGAAATCAAGAAAGCCTCTCCCAGTAAAGGTGTTATCCGCAAAGATTTCGATCCTGCCGCGATTGCCAGCGCCTATGCGAAGGGCGGTGCTGCCTGCCTGTCTGTTTTGACGGACAAGGATTATTTTCAAGGCAGTGAGGCTGCTTTGCAAAGTGCTCGTGCCGCCTGCAGTTTGCCGGTCATTCGTAAAGATTTCCTGATCGATACCTATCAAGTGCATGAAGCAAGAGCAATTGGGGCTGATTGCATTCTGTTGATTGCTTCGGCCTTAAGCGATAAACAACTCGAAGCTCTTTACAACGAAGCTGTTGAGCTTGGCATGGATGTATTGGTAGAGATTCATGATCGCGAAGAACTGACACGTGTGCTGCCATTGCAACCGATGTTGCTTGGTATCAATAATCGCAATTTGAGAACCTTCGATGTCAGTCTGGATACGACTATTGATCTATTGGCAGATATCCCGGATGGTACCGTCACTGTCACCGAGAGTGGAATAGTAACTATTGACGATGTGCAATTGATGCGAGAGCATGGCATTAATGCCTTTCTGGTCGGTGAGACATTCATGCGAGCCAGTGACCCTGGTGCGGAACTGTACAAGCTATTTGCGGTCTGAAAGTATGCGTAGGAAAAAAAAAAGGGCCGGAATTCCTGCGAATTCCAGCCCCTGTATTACTGTCCTTTTTGACTATATCGCCATCATCCTGACAGCTATACATTTACGTCAGTCGTTATTAGCGAGTGCCGTAGATGACCATGGTCTTGCCGCGAGCGTGTATCAGTCCGCGATCTTCCAGTTCTTTCAGAACTCGCCCAACCATTTCACGTGAACACCCAACGATACGGGCGATCTCCTGACGAGTGATGCGAATCTGCATACCGTCAGGGTGAGTAATGGCATCCGGCATCTTGGCCAGATCGAGAAGTGTGGAAGCAACTCTGCCTGTGACATCGAGGAAGGCGAGATCGCGAACCTTGATGCTGGTTTTTCGAAGGCGGTTTGCCATCTGTGTTGTCAATGCATACAGAAGTTCAGGTTGATCTGCTGAAAGTCTGCGGAATTGGTCGTAGTTCATTTCGGCAAGCTCGCATTTTACGCGGGCTACGACCCATGCACTTCGTTGTGATTCTTCATCGAACAGTCCCATCTCACCGAAGAAGTCACCCGCACTCAAATAAGCGAGGACGATTTCGCGGCCGTCGTCATCTTCGATGACAACGCTAACGGAACCATCGACTATGTAATATAGAGTCTCGGGTACGTCACCGTGATGGATGATTGTAGTCTTGGCCGGGTATTGACGGCGGTGACTGCTTCTAAGAAACAGATCCAGCCATTCAACAGGCGGCGGTGCAATTCGTGGCGCCAGCATTCTAATCTCTCTCCGTACTCAAAGTTTGCGCAAGAACGAGGGTTAACCATTGCCTCGTAGTCAGGCGATTTCCCAAGCTGTTTTGTCTAACGTCAAACATTGATCGGCTGTCTTTTTGAATTCTTCAGTGAAATCGGTACCATTTCAGCCGTATCTGACTCAAACAAGGCAAAAATAACGTGCAAGCACGTATCAAATGGCTCGATCACATGAGCTTCGTCGGCGAATCTGGCAGTGGTCACTCTGTAGTCCTCGATGGGTCTCCGGAGCACGGAGGCCGTAATCTGGGTGTCCGCCCCATGGAAATGCTACTTATTGGCATGGGAGGGTGTACCGCATTCGATGTGGTGTTGATGTTGCAAAAGTCTCGCCAGAATGTGAAAGACCTCGAAGTCTCATTAAATGCGGACCGACAAGAGGAGATTCCGCAGGTCTTCACGAAAATTGAGGCTCACTTCAAGGTTTACGGTGTTGACCTGAATCCCAAGCACGTCGAGAGGGCGGTAAATCTGTCCGCGGAAAAATATTGCTCCGCCAGCCGCATGCTCGAGAAGACCGCTGAAATCACGTACACCTGGGAAATTGTTGAAAGCGACAATAATTCGGCAGCATAGGCAGCTATAACTATCCATTTGTGTTGGAAAGGTGAAAAATGTTCCAGAGATGAAAAAGCTGGCCTGCCGATTGCAATGTATCTACCTGCGTAAGTAACGTTTTCTCCTCCATCATCCCTGGATGGTTTACAGCGCGGTCCAAGGGCCGCGCTGCATTTTTTCTCCTGATCCCCTCTACCTTCCTTATTTCGTCTCCCCCGAGCTTGAGTCTCCGGAAAATAGCCTCTACAATGGCGGGCTACTTAACTTACCGTCCTGCCGAGATTCTCCCGTGAATAACACTACCGTCAGCGCCAAACCTGCTGAGGTCAAGCGCGAATGGTTCGTCATTGATGCCGAAGGCAAGACCTTGGGCAACGTGGCAACCGAATGTGCTCGCCGACTGCGTGGCAAGCACAAGCCCATTTATACACCGCACGTCGATACCGGCGATTACATCGTGGTTATCAACGCGTCCAAGGTGGTTGTGACGGGTAACAAGGCCAAGAACAAGCTGTATCGCCACCACACTGGCTATATTGGCAACCTGAAGACTGTCAGCTTTGAAAAGCTGCAGCAGACCCATCCCGAACGAATCATTGAGCTCGCGGTGAAAGGCATGCTGCCGAAAAACCCGTTGGGTCGCGCCATGTATGGAAAGCTTCGCGTCTTCGCTGATGCCAACCATACGCATGCCGCCCAGCAACCAAAAGCACTGGAGATCTGATTCGATGGCAGCACAAAACTATTACGGAACTGGCCGTCGTAAATCATCGACAGCTCGTGTTTTCATGCAAAACGGCTCCGGCCAGATCATCGTCAACAACAAGCCGCTCGACGAGTATTTTGGTCGAAAAACGGCGCACATGATTGTTCGCCAGCCGCTAGAGCGTACCGAAACGCTAGCCAACTTCGATTTCAAGATTACCGTCAAAGGTGGTGGTGGTAGTGGTCAGGCGGGAGCTATACGTCTGGGTATTTCACGCGCGCTTCTGGCCTATGACGAGTCGCTGCGCTCATCGCTCCGTGGTGCGGGCTTCCTGACGCGAGATGCGCGTGAAGTTGAAAGAAAGAAGGTTGGTTTACGCAAGGCGCGTAAGGCGACTCAGTACTCCAAGCGTTAAAACAGACCTTTTCAAGTCTGTCGAGAAAAAGCCGCGTGACTTTCGCGGCTTTTTTTTGCCTGCGTTTTGCCGTGCCCGATAACGGCGCGCCGGATGCGCAAAAACCTAGCTGTCATGCCTACTCGTATAAGACGATACAAGCTCCGACTCTTTATACTACGCACTGGCTGATGCAAATCCACGGACATGACATCGCTTGATCCAGGGCCTGTGACGCTTCCTAGCGGGGCGAAGCGGGAAATACCCTACAACTACACCTCGTTTACCGATCCTGACATCGCCAGGCGTTATCTGGGCAAAGCAGGATGGGAACTGATTGAAGGGCTGCGCCATCAACGGCGGACCGGCCAGTCTGCTCGCATGCTGTTTGAAGTGCTGGGTGATATGTGGGTTATCGACCGCAACCCCTTTATTCAGGAAGATCTCGTCGCCAACCCGAAACGCCGAACGGCGCTGGTGGATGCCTTGCATCATCGTGTTGCTCAGATTTCCCAGCGTGCTGATGATTCCAAAGAAGTTGCCGAACTGATTGCACTCGCCAAAGAAGCGGTGGTTACCTTTGAGCGCGGTCTTACCGAACTCAAACGTCAACAAAAGGCGATCAAGCAAGCGCTGTCCGGGATTACACATGCTGACAACATTCGCTTCGATGGGCTGTCACGTGTCTCGCATGTCACCGATGCAACCGATTGGCGCGTGGAACTCCCGCTGCTAGTGCTGACGCCGGATACCGAAGCGGAACTTCCGGCACTGATCAAAACCTGTATTTCCCTTGGTTTGACGATCATCGCCCGTGGTGGTGGCACGGGTTATACCGGCGGCGCTATCCCACTCGATCGACAGACTGCTGTCATCAATCTGGAAAAACTCGACAAACTCGAGCCTGTAAGCCTCAGGCAATTACCGGTCAGCGATGAAAATGCGGCAGCCGAGGCAATCGAAACACAAACCATACGCGTCGGTGCTGGTGTTGTGACCAAGCGAGTCGCCGAAGCCGCCGAACGGCAGGGTCTCGCATTTGCCGTAGATCCAACCTCGCAGGATGCGTCGACCATCGGTGGCAACATCGCGATGAATGCTGGTGGCAAGAAGGCGGTGCTGTGGGGAACAACGCTCGACAATCTCGTCTCCTGGCGAATGGTCGATGCGCGCGGTGACTGGCTGGATGTGGAGCGCCTTGATCACAATCTCGGCAAAATTCATTTACAAGAGCGCGTACGTTTCCGGGTCAGTCGGACCGATGCGATCAGTGGCGAGCTTAAGGGCGAACCCACAATCATCGAAGCACCGGGTGCATCCATGCGCCTGCAAGGGCTCGGCAAGGATGTGACCGACAAATTCCTCGGTGGCCTGCCAGGTGCGCAAAAAGAAGGTTGTGACGGGCTCATTACCTCGGCAGTGTTTGTTTTGCACCGAATGCCACCGGCTATTCGTACCGTATGCATGGAATTCTATGGCAAGGATCTACGCGATGCGGTTCTCGCGATTACCGACGTCAAGGACTATATAGACGCCAACCAAGAGATCCAGCTTGCAGGTCTTGAACATCTCGACGATCGTTATATCAAAGCCGTCAGTTATAGCGCCAAAGCAGCTCGTGGCGAGTTACCGAAAATGCTGCTGCTTGCCGATATTGTCGGCGAAGATGACAAGGCGGTGGCCAGCGCTGCATCGGCAGTGGTGCAGACGGTAAACGCGCGTGGTGCCGAAGGCTTCATTGCTGTCAGCGCTGAGGCTAGACAGCAATTCTGGGCAGCTCGATCACGTACCGCAGCCATTGCGGCCCATACCAATGCGTTCAAGATCAACGAAGATGTGGTAATCCCATTGGATCGCCTTGCTGATTACAGCGAAGGTATAGAACGCATCAACATTGAGCATTCATTGTCCAACAAATTGATGATGCTTGATGATGTGCGACAGCTGTTAGGAAGCAGTGAAGCCATACGCCTGATCGGCGCAGCGAGTTCCAGCGATGAGGAAACACTCGCACTGGCCGATGCCAGTCTCAAGGCGGCGCTTGAACAACTCAATGAATTACGGGCTGACTGGCTTGAATTGCTGGAACGCGTGCAGTGCGCGGACGAGCGATTCCTTAAGGCGATTGAGCAGAGTGGAACAAGCGATCCCATTACCGAAGAGGATGAATGTGTATATGCGCTGTTGCGTCGTGACAAGCGTATTTCTTACCGACAATCCGTCGAGCAGGCCTTGAAGGAACGCTTTTCGGGCAAACGTTTTGCAAATTTGCGAGCCCGTCTTGATGACATACACAGCCAATGTCGGCCCAAGCGTCTGTTTGCCGCACTACATATGCATGCTGGCGACGGCAATATCCATACGAATATTCCGGTCAATTCCAACGACTCGGTGATGATGCACCAGGCTGAAGTGATTGTTGATCGTGTCATGTATCTGGCCCGTGCACTTAACGGGGTAATCTCAGGTGAGCATGGAATCGGGCTGACCAAGATGCAGTACATGGACGACGATACCGTCAATGCTTTCGCCGATTATAAAAGCCATGTTGATCCGGATGGCCATTTCAATCGCGGTAAGCTGATGCCAGGCTCGGGCCTTCAAAACGCTTACACACCATCATTGCGCCTCATACAGCAGGAAGCCCTGATTCTCGAGCAAAGCGAACTCGGTGCACTGAACGACAGCATCAAGGACTGCTTGCGTTGCGGGAAATGCAAGCCGGTTTGTGCAACACATGATCCCGGTGCCAACCTTTTGTATTCGCCGCGTAACAAGGTGCTGGGCACTGGTCTGATCATTGAAGCCTTTTTGTACGAAGAGCAAACTCGACGTGGCATTTCCATTCGCCACTTCGATGAGATGAATGACATTGCTGATCACTGTACGGTTTGCCACAAGTGCCTGGCGCCATGTCCGGTGGATATCGATTTTGGCGAAGTGTCCATCAATATGCGCAAAGTTCTGAAAGATCGTGGACAAAGACGTCGAAGTCTTGGTACGACTGCATCCATGGCATTTCTTAATGCCAAGGATCCGACGACCATCAAGGTCATGCGCAAAGGGATGATCGATTTCGGTTTCAAAGCGCAACGTACTGCTACGGATATCGTCAAGCGTTTGCCCAGTGTTGCCAAGGCCAAGGAGCTTCCTCCAAACACGACTGGAAAGGTGCAAGTTGTCGAGCAAGTCGTCCACTTCGTCAATCGTAAATTACCCGGCAAGGAACTCCTGCCGGCCAAGACAACTCGTGCCTTGCTGGGCATCGAGAATCGCGAATATGTACCGATCATCCGTGACCCTGAAAAAACCGATGAAAACAGTGAGGCAGTGTTCTACTTCCCCGGCTGCGGATCGGAACGGCTATTCAGTCAGGTTGGTCTGGCGACTCTTGCCATGCTATATGACGCGGGCAGTAAAACGGTATTGCCGCCCGGCTATCTGTGTTGCGGTTACCCTCAGACATCCACTGGCGATGTCGACAAGGGCAAGCAGATAACGACCGAAAACCGAGTTCTGTTCCATCGAGTGGCCAACACTCTGAACTACCTTGATATCAAAACCGTTGTTGTCTCCTGTGGTACCTGTATGGACCAACTGTTGAAATATGAATTTGAACAGATCTTTCCGGGTTGTCGTTTATTGGACATCCATGAATATCTGATGGAGAAAAAATACTCTCTTGATGGTGTTGAGGGCGTCAAGTACGTCTATCACGATCCATGTCACAGCCCGATGAAAACTTATCAGCCACTGACGGTGACAGAATCCCTTGTTGGTGAGGATGTCACGTTGTCAGATCGTTGTTGCGGTGAATCGGGGACCTTTGCTGTTGCAAGGCCAGATATTGCCACGCAGGTACGCGCGCGAAAAGCCAAAGAATTAAAGGCCAATCTCGCTGCCAACGATGTTCAGGAAAACGACAAAAACCATGATGTACGCATGCTGACATCGTGTCCTGCCTGTGTACAGGGTTTAAGTCGCTACAAAGATGAAACCGGGATGGATACTGACTATATCGTCGTGGAACTGGCGAAAGGGCTCTTTGGTGAGACTTGGGACAGGGATTTTGTTGAACGGGCCAACAAAGGTGGTGTAGAGCAGGTTTTGTTGTAATAACATCTTAATTTGAAACGTCTGGAAAACTAGACTTATTGTCTCGATACACAGCCCATAGAGTCGATACGTTGAACGTAAGTGAATCAGCTCCGTGGAGTCGCTACGTAGAGTGAGTGCGATCCAGTTCCGCAGAGTTGCTGCGTAGAGTGAGTGTGATCCAGTTCCGCAGAGT
>CAYUZB010000005.1:44962-77939 GCA_964449565.1 uncultured Granulosicoccaceae bacterium
GATCCAGTTCCGCAGAGTTGCTGCGTAGAGTGAGTGTGATCCAGTTCCGCAGAGTTGCTGCGTAGAGTGAGTGTGATCCAGTTCCGCAGAGTCGCTACGTAGAGTGTATTAAGTATAGTGTATCTACCAGAGTGGAAGAGACAAGCTTCCCACTCAATCAAGCCCGATCAAATATTGACCCGGAAGTAGGGCTCAACAACTTGTGGTAGAGCTTCCCGGCTGACACATCCGTCATATTCGCAAGGTAGTCGGCAATGGCGCGCAAGCCGATTTCCTGATAGTTCGCATAAACCTCATGTGGTAACAGGCGCTTCGGATTGGCCGCGAATATTTCAAACAGCCGAACAATGACACGCTGCCCCTTGTACTGCAGCATTTGCAGTTCCGGACGCAAGATCACATGTTGCATGACAAAATCCTTGATCAGCAACAGTATTTTGTACGCCAGAGGTTCCATGGTCGCTTGTAAACGCAGCAAGGGGTCAGTAAATCCATCGTCTTCACGTAGGTAAATGCTTCGAATCAGATAACCCACCAGGCGACTGATCGCATGCTTGCGATCTTTTGATGATCCGCTGAACAGATCTTTGTTGAATGTATCCAGCTTGTCACTAACCGGATTCGAACACAGTGACGCAAGCACGTCTGAGACGTCAGAATTCCAGGCAGTACGCTCAACAAGACCCAGAGCCAGAGCATCCTCAAGATCATGAATGCCGTAGGCGATATCATCCGCCAGTTCCATGATGCTGGTATCAAAGGGCTTGAAATGCGCCTTCAAATGTCCTTGTCCCTTATCTCTGGTGCTGCGAAACCGTTTTTTATCCGCGGCCGAGAACGGCTCCAACATCCAGTCAAGCACATCGCGCTCTTGATCATAGAGACACTTGGGGGGTGACCAGTGATCAATATTCAGTGGTGTTGTTTTCTCCTCTGGCCTCTGCGGATAGCGGACGACTTCAGAATAGAGAACCGGATATTTGATCGTGCCGAGCATCGTGCGACGCGTCAGATCAAGACCGCAATTCGGTGAGTATTCGCCTAGCCTTGCCAGGATTCGCAAGGTCTGGCCATTCGCCTCAAAGCCGCCGTCGTCGCGCATCATGGCGTTCATCGCAACCTCGCCACCGTGGCCGAAGGGTGAATGCCCGATGTCATGGGCGAGGCAGATGGCCTCGATAAGGCTGAAAGAAGGAATCAGCGATGCATATTCGGCATTGGCGTTCTGATCACGTAACCATTCGCAGATTCCCGAGCCGACTTGCGCGACTTCCAGTGAATGCGTCAGACGCGTGCGGTAAAAGTCGCTTTCTCCCAGACCGAGTACCTGTGTCTTGGACTGCAGGCTACGAAATGAGGCGCTGTGAATGATGCGCGCACGATCGCGTTGGTATTGACTGTCGTCGCGGGTGCTGTTGAACCCACGGTCCTGCCCATCGGTCCGATCCGAACGGCGTTCCAACCAGACACTCAAAAGTCGCTCCTTGGGTCATGCAAAATAGACAGGGGGGAGTTTATCAGTTCGGTTAACCTAAAATGAGTCCATGAGCGAGACAACATGACCGCCGCAAGCAATCACGTGCCTACTGAATGGCTGGATATCGTCGATAGTGATGATCGAATCATTGGTGCCGGACCGCGCGGCATTGTGCATGAAAAAGCCTATATGCATCGCGCTGTGCATATCATGCTGTGTAATACGGCCGGGGAGGTGTTCCTGCAGCGGCGCAGTCACGACAAGGATACGAACCCGGGTCTGTGGGACACAAGCTGTGCGGGACATATCGACAGCGGTGAGTCTGTTATCGTCGGGGCATTGCGCGAACTGGAAGAGGAGCTGGGCATCAGGCTCTCAAGCGAGGCCCTGATTGAGCGAAGCCGGCTCCCACCGAGTCATGACAATGGCTTCGAGCACGTTACTCTTTATACTGCACTGTCAGATGAACCGTTGACTCTTTGCCCCGCTGAGATAATTGACGGCAAATGGGTCGCTCCCGCGGTGCTCGATACGCTGCTGCAAGAAGCGCCTCAGCAATTCACCACGACTTTTCAGCTTATCTGGCAGACAATTCGTCACTATTTTCAGGAAGGCTCTTGTGATATCAAGCAAACAACTTAAGCTCCCGCTGATTGCGGCTCCGATGTTTCTCGTATCCGGCCCGGAGATCGTTACGGCCTGTTGCAAGGCAGGAATAATAGGCAGCTTTCCAGCGCTCAACCAGCGCACGGCCGAAGGGTTTGACGAATGGCTTACCCTTATCGAAAACGAACTCAAGGGTGTTCCGAATCCGGGTTTTGCGGTCAACCTGATTGTGCACAAGACCAATCCACGTTTGCATGAGGATCTCGACACTTGCATCAAGCACAAGGTGCCCTTGATCATTACATCACTCGGCGCAGTACCCGAAATCGTCGATGCTGTGCACGCTTACGGAGGATTGGTGTATCACGATGTCATCAACCTCCGACATGCTAACAAAGCTGCACAAGCCGGGGTCGATGGCCTGATCGCGGTAAGCGCAGGTGCAGGGGGGCATGCCGGTTTGCTCAGTCCGTTTGCGTTGATCAGTGAAATCAGGAAGTTCTACGACAAGACGATCATCCTGTCTGGCGCCATGAGCACGGGACGTGACATTGCAGCCGCACAAGCGGCTGGTGCCGACTACGCCTACATGGGCACACGTTTTATCAACACAAAAGAGAGTCGTGCCATCGATGATTACAAGAACATGATCATCGACGCGGCTGCAGCCGATATCGTTTATACCGACAAAGTCTCAGGCGTGAATGCCAATTTCCTCGGCCCGAGCATCGCGGCTGCTGGTGGGAATGACGAATCTCATGCCGGCAAGGAAGTCGATTTTGGCAATGAACTACTGGCCGACGAGGCCAAGGCCTGGAAAGATGTCTGGTCGGCAGGTCATGGAGTGGGCGGAATCGACGATATTCCGAACGTGAGCGACCTTGTGAGTCGCCTGCGTGCCGAATACACAGCGGCGATTGATACCCTTGCCAAAAGCCCGTATCGCTAGTTTTAGCCGAGATAGTTGTCATGCCAGAAGCAATTCCAAACAAGGCCAGTGCGGTCATCATCGGCGGGGGAGTGACAGGCGCCAGTGTTGCTTATCATTTGGCAAAGCTGGGTTGGCAAGATGTTGTCTTGCTTGAACGTAAACAATTTGCCTGTGGAACTACCTGGCATGCGGCGGGTTTGATTGGCACCATGCGGGCCAATGAAAGCCATGCCCGTTTAGCGGAATACTCGATGCGTCTGCTCGGTGAACTCGAAGAAGAAACCGGACAATCAACAGGCTTCCGTCAGGTGGGCAGTCTGAGCATCGCGCATAGTGAAGATCGCTGGGAGGAATTACGCCGCGTCGCTTCAATGAACAATGCTTTTGGCGTGACCCGTGTTGATCAAGTCACGCCGCAAGAGATCAGTAAACTTTTCCCATTGATTGATACCAGCGATCTGATCGGCGGTACCTTTGTCGAACATGACGGTAAAGGAAACCCGATAGAAATTACAACCGCTTTCATCAAGGGTGCAAGATTGCGGGGTGCCAAGTGTATTGAAGGCGTCAAGGTCATTGATGTCGATATTCAAAATCGCCAAGTCAAAGGCGTCATGACAGATCAAGGGCGTATCGATACCGATTTTGTTGTCAACTGTGGTGGCATGTGGGCACGAGAGCTTGGCAAGTTGAGTGGGGTGAACATACCGCTTCATGCTTGTGAACACTATTACGCCGTCACCGAAAAACATGAATCGGTAACAACAGACTTGCCTGTCCTTCGCGACCATGACAAATGCATTTATATAAAAGAGGATGCTGGTGGTCTTCTGGTCGGCGCGTTCGAGAAGAAAGCGCGTGCCTGGGGACAGCAAGGTATCCCCGAAGACTTCAGCTTCGATGAGTTACCGGGTCATGTAGAGGAGCAACTCATGCCGGTGCTTGAGGATGCCATGATCCGTGTGCCGATGCTGCAGGACGTCGGCTGGCGCAGCTTTTTCTGTGGCCCTGAGTCTTTCACCCCTGATGATCAATTTCATGTCGGCTTGTCGCCAGAGGTGCAAGGCTACTTTGTCGCTGCGGGGCTCAACTCAGTTGGCATCCAGAGCGCAGGTGGTCTTGGCAAGGTCTGCGCCGAATGGATGCACAACGGCTTTTGTCCGTTGGATTTATGGGGTAACGATATTCGGCGCATGTACCCGTTTATGGGTACGCGTGCGTTTGCCGCCGACCGTGCCGAAGAATCACTGGGATTGTTATATGACAATCACTACCCATTCCGCCAATTTGAAACTGGCCGCAATATCCGCTTGTCTCCGGCTCATCAGCGTCTGGTTGAAAACCGTGCATGCTTTGGACAGGTTGCGGGTTGGGAACGTCCCAACTGGTTTGCCCCCGAAGGTGTTAAACCCGAATATCAATACAGTTTCGGCCGTCAAAACTGGTTTGAGTATTCGGCTGCTGAACACCGGGCGGCACGCGAGTCGCTGGCCTTGTTCGACCAATCCAGCTTCTCCAAATATCTGGTGCAAGGTCGTGATGCGGTCAAGTGCCTGCAACGTATCTGCAGTGCCAATGTGGATGTCGCACCGAACCGGATCGTTTATACCCACTGGCTCAATGATCGGGGGGGCATTGAAGCAGACTTGACCGTAACGCGTCTTGATGAGCGGCGCTTCATGGTCATCAGTGCTGCAGCTACGACGCATAAGGATCTTGACTGGCTGGCGAGACATATCGACGACGATAGTCATTGCACCGTCACTGATATCACATCGCAATTTGCGATCTTTGGCATCATGGGACCAAACAGCCGCACCATGCTTGAACCGTTGTTGGGTATTGATTTGTCCAACGACGTGTTCCCGTTTGGGCGCAGTATTGAAGCTGAGCTAGGCTATGTGCCAATACGGATAACCAGAGTCTCTTTTGTCGGCGAACTGGGTTGGGAAATTTGTCTGCCGGCCGAGATGGCCATTGCAGGCTTTGACAAGTTGCTTGAAGCAGGGCAATCCCACGGACTGACGCTTGCAGGCTTGCACGCTTTGGACAGCTGTCGCATCGAAAAGAAATTCCTGCACTTCGGTCACGATGTGGCTGATGAGGACACGCCGCTGGAAGCTGGTGTTGGTTTTGTCTGCGCTATGGATAAAACTACCCCGTTTATTGGTTATGATGCGATCGCCAGGCAGAAAGATAGCGGAGCACATTTCAATAAGCGTCTCGTGCAGTTTGTTCTCGACGACGGCCAGCCATTGTTGTATCACCATGAACCGATCATGCAAGGCGATCATTGTGTGGGATACCTGACGTCGGGTAACTATGGGCACACCCTCGGTGCCTCGGTTGGCCTCGGTTACGTCAAGTCTCAGGAAAAAATCACCGCCGATTGGCTTGCCGCGCAACGCTGGTCGATTGACGTCGGCGGCGAGCTATTCACAGCCAGGGCGGGTCTCAGAGCCGCCTATGATCCGGCTGGGGATCGCATGCGTGACTGAATAGTCCTGTACAGTCGGTCTGGAACAGACCGTGCTTGCCGGTAGGGGATTCCTGAGCTATTCACTGTGTGATGCGCATCATTGAAACATCCCTGACCGACGTCAAGATCATCGAGCCCACCGTGTTCGGTGATGAGCGCGGATTCTTTATGGAAACCTGGAGTCAGCGAGCCTTCGCTGAACACGGTATCGAACAGAATTTCGTGCAGGACAATCACAGCCGTTCGGCGCGCGGAGTGCTGCGCGGCATGCACTATCAAATCAAACATCCTCAAGGCAAGCTGGTTCGCGTCACGCAAGGTGAAGTCTTTGACGTTGCTGTCGATATGCGAAAGTCATCTCGGCAGTTCGGCCAATGGGTAGGCGTTGAACTTAGCGACAACAACAAGCGACAACTTTGGGTACCTCCCGGATTTGCCCATGGCTTCCTGGTGCTTTCAGAGACAGCCGACTTCCAGTACAAGTGCACCGACATTTATGCCCCTGAATATGAGCGCAGTCTTATCTGGAATGATCCTGATGTTGGGATCGAATGGCCATTGAATGATTTGACACCGCAACTGGCGGATAAGGACAAGGCAGGGCTCCCTTTTAACGAATGTGATACCTATTCATGATAAAGGTCTTCATCACCGGCAGCCCGGTTGGTCAATTGCATTGGGAGCTATTGCGTAGCTGCCCGGACGGTATCTCGATCTCATCAGTCGAATCACTCGATATCACAGATACCGAGGCCGTCAAAGATGCGATTGCAAAAGCAAAGCCGGATGTCATTATCAATCCTGCTGCTTACACAGCCGTCGACAAGGCGGAAGAAGAAAGCAAACTGGCTCATGCCATAAATGCGATCGGTGTGGTCAATCTGGTTGCGGCCGCAAAGCCCGTCAATGCTCACATCGTTCATATCTCGACGGACTATGTCTTCGGTGCTGGCGATGGCTCGCCGTTCAAAGTCGACGCGCCGGTAGCCCCGGTCAGCGTCTATGGTAAAACCAAACTCGAAGGCGAGAGAGTCTTGACTTCCGCCATGCCAGACAGCAGTGTGATCGTTAGAACTGCCTGGGTCTATTCATCGAACGGCAACAACTTCGTCAAGACGATGCTCAAGTTGATGTCGGAGCGTGATGAACTCGGTATCATCAGCGATCAGATCGGTTCACCTACCTGGGCAAGGTCATTGGCTGGCGCTCTGTGGTCAGCGACGCTCAAGCGCACGACTGGTATTCACCACTGGACCGGCGGTGGCGTTGCCAGCTGGTATGACTTCGCGGTGGCTATTGGGGAAGAAGCTGTCACGCTGGGTTTGCTGGACAAAACTATATCGATCAAACCCTTGCGTACGGATCAGTACCCAACAAACGCTGTGAGACCTTTTTACAGTGTTCTCGATATTAGTCGAACCAGTGAAGCACTAGACTTGCCTGTTACGCATTGGCGAGATGATCTACGCGCGATGCTCAAGGAACTCGAATAATGGCAAATGGTAGCTCACCTCGACGCATGCTCGTCACCGGCGCTGCCGGGTTTATTGGTGCCAACTTTGTTAGATATTGGCGTAAGGCACATGCCGACGATACCATTGTCATCATCGACGCACTGACCTACGCTGGCAATCGTGCGAACCTTCAAGGCATGCTCGATGACAAGTGCCAGTTGGTCGTCGCCAACATTAATGACACCGAACTTGCAAAGACCTTGCTACGTGATCATCAGCTCGACACCATCGTACACTTTGCCGCGGAAAGTCATGTGGATCGATCGATCGAAGGCCCTGATGCCTTTATTGAAGCCAATGTACTCGGTACGCACTCGCTGCTCAAAGCGGCGCGACAGGTTTGGCAGGTTGAGGCGCAAGCGCCTGACAGTCATCGTTTTCACCACGTATCAACCGATGAGGTCTACGGTAGTCTCAATCCTGAGGACCCGGCGTTTACAGAGACCACGGCCTACGCGCCAAACTCACCGTATTCCGCAAGCAAGGCATCATCAGACTTCCTCGTTCGTGCCTACCATCACACCTATGGCATGAATGTGACCACCAGTAATTGTTCCAACAACTATGGCCCTTATCATTTTCCGGAGAAGTTGATCCCGTTGGTGATCATCAACATCCTGCACGGAAAAGCGTTACCGATCTATGGAGATGGCAAGAATATTCGTGACTGGCTGTATGTAGAAGACCACGCTCGAGGAATCGAACGAGTGCTTGACAATGGCAAATCAGGTGAGACCTACAACATTGGTGGGGTCAATGAATGGACCAACATTGATATCGTCAATCTGGTTTGCAATTTGATTGACCAGCGCTTCGAGTCAGATAGTCAGTTGCGAAATGACTACCCTGATTGTCCAGCATCAAACAACAAACCAAGTGATTCATTGATTAGCTATGTGACAGACCGCGCTGGCCACGATTTCCGCTACGCGATCGACACGACTCGCATCAAGCAAGAACTTGGGTATGAGCCATTGATCAGCTTTGAAACAGGTATCGAGAAAACCATTGACTGGTATCTGGCCAACCCTACGTGGTGGCAAGCTGTCCTCGATGGCAGCTATATGGACGCAAAGGCCTGATAGCTGCAGACAAGGACATCGGTTGGATTATTCCCGTACCGCCGGAGGCTTATACAGCGGCTACCAACTCCGGATTGCTGCAAGGGTAGATGGCTTCGCAAAAAAGTGAGACTTAAATACCGAGCATTTTGCAAAGAGGGTTTTCTTTCACGTGCATATCGGTCATGCCTGGGGTCCGATTAACCAGGTCGCTGTCGCCGTACATACAAGGTCGCCACTCGAATCACGAATCTCTGATACGACCGGTACCTCGGTTCGTTCCTTGAATTCTGGTACCTCTGTCTTGCACTCAGCCAGCAGGTCGCCACGGGCTTTTTTGGTGTAGTCCACTGTGAGTTTTATAAGAATCCCGTTGAATCCACTGGGCATGCCGGACAACACGGCGAGACCAGTTGAGTATTCAGCCACATTGGCCAGCGCGATGGCGTGTACAGACCGCAGATGGTTACGTACGTGGCGCCGATCCCGCAACAATACCTGTGCGTGCCCAGGTACCAGGGTCAAGACGCGTGATCGCATCGTTCCGGTGTATGGAATGAGAAGTCCGACCAACAGACTGAACAGAAATTTGCCGCCCGGGAGGGGAGATAAGCGCCCCCACCAAAGCAACATGGTTTCACCAATGGAGACAGATTTAGATGATGAGGGTCTAGATTCCGACAAAAGGTTGGATGATCTTGCCAATCATTCCCTGGAATCTTACAGGAGAATGGGTGGCAATCAAGGCGATACATGGCTCAGAGGTGTCAACCACGGGCTGATGTACGTCATGACCATCAAGATCAGCGATGTCCCCTGCCTTGAAGCGTCCAATTTCATCGTGATAGGAGCCCCTCACGACATAGGTCAACTCACGATCATTGTGTGAGTGCGCACTCAGGACAACACCGGGCGACAGATGCAGCAATTTGAAGGCGCCTTCGCGGCGGTGTTTGTCAGTCAGATTGTGCTGTTTGATACCCGGCGCCATGCGTTTCCAATCCAGCTCTTCCAGCCGGGAAGGGAGCAGGCGCCCTAATGGGCGAGGAACATCGTCTGCTAATGGTTTTTTCTTTATGGCGTAATGGTTTGCTGACTGAGTCAGCTTTGCCCGCTGTAATAAATCGCTAACCGGTGTCGTGACGCCTGTTGTTTCTTCAACTTCAAGTAACGCTCCACCGATATGGTCAGCCATCACCGAACGGGCTCGACAGTGTTGGCAGACGGTCAAATGACAGGCAATCAAAGTTTCCATCGATTCGCTAAGACTGCCTGCGGCATAGTCTTGCAAAGTTTCATCGGTCAGATGGTGAGAAATACTCATCTTATTTTATTGACTCGTCTTGAAGTTGCGTTCGTACAGCCTGCATGGCCAGTCGAATGCGGGATTTTACGGTACCAATCGGCAGATCCAGCCAAGCCGCAATGGCGCCGTGCGACTGGCCGCGAAAATAGGAAAGGTGCATGACCTGTTGTTGTTCTTGCGGTAACGTAGCAAGCGCCTGCTTGAGTTGTTCGGCTGCCTGAGCATCGCTGACATACTTGGCCTGAGTGTCATCGTCTGTTGTCTCGATGTCGAGCATTTCGTCGTCCAACTCAACTTCGATGCGAGAATTACCTCTCAGGTAATCAATGCGACGATTTCTCGCAATCGTGAAAATCCAGGTGCTAGCGGCTGCTTTTTTCGGATCGTAGCTCTCTGCTCTTCGCCAGATCGTCAGCATGATTTCTTGAGTCAATTCCTCGGCTATTTGCTCGGTCATGCCTTTGCCCATCAGGAAGGATTTGACCCTGCCACCGTAGTAGCTGTAGACGTCAGCAAACGCCGCTTCATCCTGGTGCTGTCCGATGGCGCGAAGGTTATCGCCCATTCGTTTACGCAGCACGGCGCTGGCGCTACCGGCAGATCCGGATTTTGCTCCTGTTTCCAACTCTGTTGTCACGACAGCTTCCATCATTTCAATATAGGTTACGCATCAGAGATCAATCCGGATCTTGGCAAATCGATTGATCTGTCTGGGGTGCGACCTCCGTAGCACTCCATTATGCAATTCTCGATAGGGTAGACTCAACACGATGGTAACTGACGGAGACACCCATATCGCCGTGGTGGGTAGCGGCGCTGCTGGGCTCTCGGCCGCATGGCTACTGGCGAAATCCCATCGGGTGACCCTGCTGGAGAAGGACGACAGACTGGGCGGGCACGCCCATACCGCTGAAATTCCGGGTGCTGACGGACTGTGTATCGACACCGGGTTCATTGTCTACAACGAACCCTGCTATCCGAATCTGGTCGCCTGGTTAGATGAAATCGGCGTGGCGACGGAGGCTAGCGACATGTCTTTTGCGGTGTCCCGTGATAATGGCTCTTTCGAGTACGCTGGCGGCCCTAAACTAGGCCTGCTGGCACAACCCGGCCTGTTGCTGAAGCCGAGATTCTGGCGGATGCTGCGAGACTTGTTGCGTTTCTATCGCGAAGCGCCGGATACCATGAGTGACGATCCCGCTGAAACTCTGGGGGATTTTCTCGTTCGCAACCAGTATTCGGGCGCATTTGTGCATGATCATCTGTTGCCCTTCGGCGCTGCAGTCTGGTCAACCTCCAGAACCCGAATGCTTGATTATCCAGCCATGGCCTTCATCCGCTTTTGTGAGAATCATGGCCTGTTGAAACTGTCGGGTCGGCCGCAGTGGCGAACAGTTAGCAACGGCTCGCACAGCTACGTCAAGGCGGTTGAAAAAGCGATCGGTCAAGAAAATATCGTGACCAATTTCCATGTCGATCGTATCGAGCGTCAGGAAGACGGCGTGACCATTCACGCGCGCAATGGACATCACATTCGCGCCGACCACGTGGTTATCGCCACCCACGCTGATCAAGCGCTCAGCTGCCTTGACAGCGCCAGTGATCTGGAACAGACCTTACTTTCCCCATTCGCATACGAATCCAATCTAGCCATACTGCACACGGATACCCGCTACTTGCCAAAGCGCAGGCGTGCCTGGTGCAGTTGGAATTACGTCGAGATGGGTGGTGGTCCAGCCGCGCCTGTATCTGTCAGCTACTGGATGAACCGACTGCAAAATATCGACTCAGATACTCAATATGTCGTCACCTTGAATCCGGAAGTGCCTCCGGAAGAACTTACAATACTGCGCTCCCAAGTCTATGAACATCCCGTGTTTACGAGTCAAACCTGGGCCGCGCAACAGCGGCTATGGTCGCTTCAGGGCCAGCAGCGCACATGGTTTTGCGGTAGTTACTTTGGCGCCGGTTTTCATGAAGATGCCATCCAGGCGGGCTTGGCGGTTGCGGAACAGCTTGGAGGCAAACCACGCCCATGGGTGCTGGATAATCCTTCGGGAAGAATTTTCGTTCGTAAGCCGCCTGTACTCGAGTTGGTCGCTGCGTGACAGGCAGCGCGCTTTACACTGGTGAGGTTTATCACAGACGCAAGCGCCCGCGTGAGCATAGTTTGCGCTACCGAGTGTTTACTCTACTTTTGAATCTCGATGAAATACCCGATATCGCTTCGTCGTTATGGTTATTTTCGCACAATCGTTGGAATCTACTTGGCTTCCATGACAAGGATTTTGGTGAGGATCAGCAAGAACCTCTGCGTGACTACATCGAGAGATTGCTGCAAGAAAACAACATCAAGGAATATCCAGACACCATTATGCTGAGCTGCTACCCCCGGGTTCTCGGCTATGTATTCAACCCATTGAGCCTTTTCTACTGTATTGATGCGAAGGGCCATCTCTTTGCTGTTGTGCACGAGGTCCACAACACCTTTGGCGAGCGCCATGCTTACGTGTTGCCGGTCCTGCCAGACACTCAAGAGTGGATACATCAGCGCGCGGTCAAGGAACTATTCGTTTCACCGTTCGCGCAGATGAACATGCATTATGATTTTCGCCTCAATTTACCCGATGAAAAACAAGTCATCATCATAAGAGCGAGCGACGAAGACGGTGTACTGATCACTGCGAGCTATAAGGCTAGCAAGCAGTCACTGACAGCCGCCGCCCTGATGCGAGAGTTCTTCCGTATCCCTTTAATGAGCTTCAAAGTCATTATCGCTATTCATTGGGAAGCTTTGCGATTGTGGATCAAGCGAGTCCCCTGGTTTAGTCATCAACCAAAACGAATCAATAAAAAGCAAAAAAACCATGCCTGATTCCAATAGCGAATTCGTTCAGCCTCGATTACCGGTTCACTATCGTTTGCAAAATCTCCTTGGCAGCGTACTGGGTCGGAAATTTGATCAAGTACTTGATGGCATAAATGTCGGCCAGCTAAGCCTGACCTGGCCCGATGGTCATACCACTCAGCACGGAAATCGTTCAGAAAAGCACGAAGAAAATGCGCATGTGGTACTGAACAACTTCAAACCGATCCGCCTATTGATGTTCAATGGTCAGATTGGATTTGCAGAAAGTTATCTTGCTGGCCACTGGACAACCGACAGTCTTGAAAATCTCTTCCGGCTCATCATGAATAACGACGCGAATATCAGACAGTTGATTCGCGGCAGTCGCATTGCGCGGTTTTTCAACAATCGCAAGCATGATAACAACGACAACACAAAGCAGGGCAGCCAACGTAATATCGCGTATCACTATGATCTGGGCAACGATTTTTATTCTCTTTGGCTTGATCAAAGCATGAGTTACTCTTCCGGTATTTTTGAACCGGGCGATACACTTGAGGACGCACAACTCGCAAAATTACAAAATGTGAGTCGTTTGCTGAGACCTGAACCAGGTGCCAAAGTATTAGAAATCGGCTGTGGATGGGGAGCGATGGCAAAGCACCTTGCTTGCGAAAACGCTTGCGATGTACGTGCGATTTCACTATCGGCTGAGCAGCTTGATTACGCGCGAAACCATAACAATGTCGCAAGATCAGATGACACCTTTTCTGGTCATACCAATTTTCAATACAAAGACTACAGAGAGGTCACCGGCCAGTTTGATCACATCGTTTCGATAGAAATGTTTGAAGCGGTCGGTGAGCGTTATTGGCAGACCTACTTCCATAAGATCCACGAACTGCTTGATCACGGCGGTACTGCAGTCTTGCAAATAATCACCATTCTGGAAGATTTTTTCGACAGTTACAGAGCTAACCCTGATTTTATTCAGCGTTATATTTTTCCCGGTGGCATGCTGCCGACTCGAACTCAACTGAAGGCCTTGATAGAGGAGGCTGGTTTTGATCTTGTTCAATCACAGTGGTTTGGTGAAAGCTACGCTGATACCTTGAAAGACTGGCGAGAACGGTTTGAGTCTGTTTCCCGAGATGTGCGATCGCAAGGCTTTGATGAGCGATTTTTGCGGATGTGGCGCTACTATCTGACTTACTGTGAGACTGGATTTCGCTTTGGACGAACCGACGTAGGTCAGCTGGTTTTGTGCAAACGATAACGTTTTGCAGTATTTGACAATTTAAAATGATCCGCGAGTGATACGGCAGCGTAACGGCTCCCAACGACGGTCAAAGGTTCCCATTCTGGCCGATAATTTTCCCTGAGGGCCGTGCTGGCAGGCACAGTTTTCACACTGGCGAGCGGGTGCACCAATATGACCATTGAAGGCTTGGCGCGAGATACTCCGACGTTTGATTTTCGTGAATATTTTCAGGGGCACACACGTGCTTCTGGATGGTTCTCGGACAGGTTCGGCAAGCCCCGACGCCACTTCTGTGGCGATTTTTTCGGTACCGAGAAAAACGGCAAGCTTGAGCTGGATGAAACACTTTTCTACTCCGACGATGTTACAGAAAGCCGACTGTGGTTGGTCGACCTTCAATCCGAAGGAAAATTCAGCGCAACTTCAGATTCGCTCATTGGTGATGCCACAGGTACGTTCAGTGGCAACGCACTCGCCATGAACTACACCATGCGGGTGAAAATCGCTGAGGATAAAGAGTGGGTACTTGGCATGAAGGACTTCATGTTGCTGCAACCTGATCACAGTTTGCACAACATAACTCAGGTTTATAAATGGGGTATTCGCATCGGAACTGTTTCTACTCAATATACTCGCCACGACGGTTCACAAATGTGCCGTGAGGTAATCACTCGCCAAAGTGGTGGTTTTTCCAGGGCGCTTGATACTGAAAAGGCTGCGTGAAAATTCTAAATGGACCAATAGTCTGGACCGATAGTCATTCAATCAGGTAGTCAATCTCGCTACCATCCTTGCCTTTGAATGCGAGGCGCGACCAAACAAGATTTTTGTCGTACCAGACATCTGCCTGAATTTGGCCAGCGATGCGATAGTGGTCGGTAGCGATTACTCCTCGACCGGTTTTGATTTGTTCTTCACCCATCGATTGCATTGCTATGACATTCTCTTTACCAGTAATCGTATTAAAGATGCGTTGACTGCCAATCACATTCGCATTCCAGTGATTGCTGGCGAAATGCAGGCGGTCCACACTTTTTGGTTCGGCGGCGCGTATTAGGTGGCTACCAGTGTCATCGTTTGACATCGACACCTTGGTCACGGTTTGGTTTTCTGTCGTCGTTCCGGTTACGCTGATCAACTGATCGTCTGTCCATATTTCTTCACAAACGTAGTGAAACGTGTATACAGGGATCTTCAGCATGGTTACCCTGATTCTGGATTCGACCGAAACGTTCAAACGATCACCGTTTCTGGAGAATCGAACTTCATGGTTGCCAATTTTCTTACCCTTGCGGGTAATTTCGTAGCGTGTCACTGCACCGTAACGCTCTGCCAGCTGCCGAGCTCCAGGGTTTGAATTTTTGGTAGCGTAGGCGATTCTGCTGGCTCCGCCAATGCCAAACAAGAGCGCGCCAACGCCCGTTAACGTCCGTAAAAAGTGCCGCCGGGGATAGGAGTAGTCAGTGTTCATGACCTGTTTACGAGGCTGATTTGCCAATGGTTTTCTCGCTCAACCAGAGCCTCAGTTTTTTCTCTCGGTTTCGTTGGCTGTCACTCTCGTGACAGCCCAGCCGCTTGTACAGTTGTTCCAACCAGAGGGTGTTATCTGGTGTTTGTCGCGCCAAGCGGCGAATAGCTCCTAGCGTATCGTGTACGTTTCGCTCCCCACGAACAAGCCGTTCGAGAATTGCCCGGTCAGACAAATGAGGATCGTCATTGGCAGGAAGAGAATCGTCAGCACTACCGTGATGGTTGTCAAGATACAGTCGATGTACCGACTGCAACAAACCTTCATAGTCTGAATCGAAAGTTTTTAGTACGGCTAGCGATCGAGCCCCACTACGAGGATTCTGACGATAACCCTGATGAATGATCAGATAATCATGTCGCAGCCAGAAGGCTTTGGCAGCAACGGTATCTGCAAAGCTTGCGCCGATGATGTCAACGGAGCTGCTGAGCGTACTTTCGATAAATTTCAACAAACCGGAAGCAATCGTGCGCCGACGCCATGCTGGCGTCACTGCAATGCGCATTACCCGCGCATAGCGTGCGTCCAATGCCGTTGTCTGATTGGCTGTTTGCGCCAGCAGCTGAGGTAACAATTGATGAACAATGCGACGTTCTTTTGCGACAATGGCCTCATGCAGCGATCCATCCAATTCACCTTCAATGGCAACCAGTGAGGCAGCCACGCATTGTCCCGAAATCGTGGCCACGAATACAGCTAGGTTTTTAGCGTCCAGCAAGTGTTGAAGATCAAGCACACTGGTTTGATAATGATGGGCACGAAGTAGCGAATAAACTGCCTGTAGCAATTGATCATCAGATGCCAGTTGATCCTGAGAGACTTGTTTGAAGGTTGGTGTTTCAGATATTTTGTCTGGGGCGGTTAAAATCGGTGTGTCAGTGCTCAATAACAAACTGTCGATAAACCACTCCAGTGGGTCTTCCGCGTCCCATCGCCACGGATATACGGGTTCTAGTCGACACCAGCCCGGGCGATGATCCTCAAGCCATTGGGCAAAGCGTATGGTGAAACTGCGACCCGCACTTTCATACCCTTCAATCGTCGTCGCCAGAATGACCTTGGGGTAGTGCAGTACCCATTGCTTTAACAAATCCAGCGAGATATTCGCAGCCTCATCGACCAACAAGATACTTGCCGAGCGTTCCAGCACTTGATCACTTGCGACAAACGTCAACTCACACCCATCGGCAGCCTTTGTTGCACTGTTGATAGCCCCCTGATACGACGCTGTGATCAAGAAGTCATTACCGGACGATGCAAGGCTCGACGCCAGGCGCCCAAGCAAGGTAGATTTTCCACGTCCGCGCTTGCCGACAAGCACAGCTACGGCATTACCGTCGGCCACGCAAAGTTTTCGCAGTGTTGCCAGCAGCCTATCCTGTTCAGAAGACGATGTTGTGTTGGCAATATCTGATACCGCAGGTGATGTCGGTATCTGCTCGAGCAGCGACACCAGACGACGTCCATACCGGGAAAGTTCGGCCCATTTGTCGAGCGGCGAGCTTATCCAGATAAACACCCCGCCAAGGCGAACCGTTCCAGCCAGGGATGCAAAAAGTCCTGCATCAAATGCCCGCGCATATACGGCTGTTGTGTATTCCGAACCCAGTATTTGCGTAAGCTCATCGCTACGGTCGCGATATCGCAACTCGTCCAGCACGACAACGTCGTGTTTCAGGTGTTCGGTGGTCCATTTACGCCATTGAACAGCCTCGGCATTGAATGTCGTTTCAACGATAATCAATGCTCGAAATGCCGGGCTGTAGGCTTGGATTCTTATCCTTTCGAACAAAGCCTGTGCCTCATTGGCATTACTGACTGTATGGCGACAAACAGTTGTCGTCAATTCACACCGCACATCATCGCCCATGGATAGACTATATCCATCTTGAAACTTGCTGTTTCAGGAAATTCTCCTCCAAGTGGTATTGATACAGGATGTATTCGACGGCCAGGGAAGGCCGACTTTTTTTTGACCCTTGCTCGCCAAATCGGTAATCTTACCGAATTTCAGGCTTTCAATTGAAACTTCGAGCTGTCATTCTGCGCCCTGGCACACGTCAAAGCTGGTGTGCGTACCATTAAATTGGCTGTAGCCTAAACAAACACGTGGATGTCGTGTTCACAAATGATGATCGATGTAAATTAATTTCTTTACGAGATCAGTGAGTTAGATGAATTTTTGGGTTTCTGAACGTGATTCTTCTTGGGTGAATCAGCTCCCATCGATTAAGATGGGCGAGTCCCAACTTTTTTGCGTTCTATCACTATTGTTTACAACTGGCGCGCCTACACTCGGCTCTGCGTGGGAAACTAAGGATGACCAGACAGGCTCAAGCAAAACCGGTTCTTAATCAAAACCCTATTGCTGTGAGTAATTTCAGTCACTATTAAACGAGGATCACTCATGATCAAGAAGTATTTTGCTTTATCTCTCGTCACGGCGAGCATGTTCGTTATGGGCTGCTCATCCAGCGACGACGACGACGATGACACACCCGAAACTCCTGAAATGCCTGCACCGCCGGTCGATCCGGCTGCGACCCCAGGCGTGGGTGGTACTGCATTCGACACGATTGCAACCCGTCCAGATCTGTCAACTCTGCTGGCTGCAATTAACGCAGTTCCTGGTTTGGCTGACACGCTTGATAACCCCGAAAACGCCTTCACTATCTTTGCACCGAATAATAATGCCTTCGATGCTTTAGAAGCTTCAAACCCTGACGACGACGCGATTGACGCACTCCTTAATGACCCTGATACTTTGGGACCGATTCTGACGTTCCACGTCCTTAGCGGCACTGTGGATTCGACAACCGCCAGCGCTGCAGTTGGCACACCTCAGACTACGGCCAATGGTGCGACGGTTGAGCTGGCTTCTAGTGCGACAGCACCAACGGGTCTCAGCATCAATGGCGCTGACATTCTCGAAGCTGACGTGGCTCCTGCTGACGGTGGCATTGGGTTTGTGCACGTGATCGCTGGTGTTCTGATTCCGCCCGCGCCTGAGCCAGGTGGAACTGATGGAGGTACTGACGACGGCGGTACTGATGGCGGTACTGATGGTGGAGCCACTGACGGTGGCGGAGCACCTGGTGGCGGAACGACTGGTCCAGTAGTCACTGCTCTTCAAGGTGCAGGCCTCGGTGCCTTTGTCGCATTCCTCGACACCAACATCGGTAGCCCGTCTCTGGAAGACAATACCTGGACAGTATTTGCACCAACTGACGCTGCTCTCGCAGCAGCTACGGGTACGGTTAGTGAGCAGGATCACATCTTTGTTGGCGGTAACCTCGACCCTGACGCCTTGTCAGCTTTGAGTGAACTGGTCACAAATGGCGGTAACTCATTCGCGATCGGTGGTGATGCTACAGCCCTGACTATCGGTGGTTTCGATGCCACATTGGTAAACACGGGTGATGCTGGCGCCACGGTTTATCAGATCGATGGTGTCCTGCAGTAAAGTCGTCCTTATGTGACGATACGAAAACCGGCTGATTGCCTGATCAGCCGGTTTTTTTATGCCTGAAGAAAATAATCCAGACTTCCTGACCGACTCCCCATGACCCTGCATCTCAACAGTCAATTCGATAGCGGCAACATCTCGGTTCAATCGATCGAGGTTGAGGCCAACGGCGACCACCGCGTCAAGCTCACCATCAATCTCGACCGGCAGTCGGAATTCTTGCAGTGGTTTCATTTTGAAGCCTCAGGTCTGTCAGGCGAACGCGTTCACTTCTCCATCGAAAACGCGGGTGACACGACTTACCCGGATGGATGGAAAGATTTCAATGTCGTCTGTTCGTCCAATTGCCTTGAATGGCAACGTCTGCCGAGCGAGTACGACGGGCAGTCGCTGAGCTGGACCGTGGCAGCCGAGGCCAACGTAATGCGTTTCGCCTACTTTGCGCCTTATTCACTTGAGCGCCAAGCAGAGTTTCTCGGTGCCGTCAGCGACCATGCCGGGGTCAGCTACGCATCACTCGGTCAGACTCTGGACGGTCGGCAGCTCCCTTATCTGCTGATCGACAAGCATCCGGATGATGAACGGGAAGAGCAGCACCCGGTCTGGGTTGTTGCCCGCCAACATCCCGGTGAAAGCATGGCCTCATGGTGGATAGAAGGGTGGTTGGACCGCCTGCTCGATGAAGAGGATGCGACGAGCCGAGCCTTGCGGCGAAAAGCCGTCATTCACGTCATGCCCAATATGAACCCTGATGGCTGCTATCGGGGACATCTGCGAACCAATGCCGCAGGGGCGAACCTGAACAGGGAATGGGCGGCACCTTCAATGGAAAACAGCCCCGAGGTCTACTTGACTCGAAATCAGATGGACAAGACCGGCGTTCATCTGGTTCTCGATATTCACGGTGATGAAGCTCTGCCATATAATTTCATTGCAGGCACCGAAGGGGTGTCTGGCTGGGATCAACAAAAAGACCAACAACTCATCGACTTCAAGCATACGGTCGCGGCCCTTAACCCGGACTTTCAGACCGTCCACGGCTATCCAAGAAATCAACCCGATAGCGCTAACCTGAGTTTTTGCAGTAACCAGCTGGCGAATCGATTCAACTGCCTGGCGATGACACTGGAAATGCCATTCAAGGACACAAAAGACACGCCGCGACCCAAGGTTGGCTGGTCCCCGGATCGATGTCAGAGATTAGGTGCGACGTTTGTCGATGCGGTTTATCTGGCACTGACTGACAATTTGATCAGCGGCTAGCGTGCGTGGGTTTGACGACTACTGAAACGCAGTCTCAAAGAAGCTCCGCAGTTTTCGTGAGTGCAGCCTTTCGGACTTCATTGCACTCATTTTTTGCATGGCGCGCATGCCGATATCCAAATGTTGAGCCACTTGATTCTGATAAAAATCTGAAGCCATGCCAGGCAGTTTAAGCTCACCCTGCAGTGGCTTGTCTGACACACACAAAAGCGTTCCGTACGGTACTCGAAGCCGAAACCCATTGGCGGCGATGGTGGCTGATTCCATATCCAGTGCGATGGCCCGCGATTGAGACAAACGCCGAACTGGCTCGCGTTGATCCTGTAGCTCCCAATTGCGATTGTCGATTGATGCAACCGTGCCGGTTCGCATGATGCGTTTTAGCTCATAGCCATCCAGCCCGGTAATTTCAGCCACTGCTGACTCCAATGCCACCTGAACTTCGGCAAGTGCGGGCACCGGTACCCACACAGGAATGTCGTTGTCGAGAACCTTGTCTTCGCGAACATAGGCGTGGGCCAGAACATAGTCACCCAACTCCTGAGAGTTTCTGAGCCCTGCGCAGTGACCAAGCATCAACCATGCATGCGGCCTGAGTACCGCTACATGATCGGTAATCGTCTTGGCGTTTGAAGGCCCGACGCCGATATTGATCATGGTAATCCCGCTATTGTCAGGTCCGATCAAATGATAAGCTGGCATTTGCGGGTTGCGACTGGGCGCAATTCCACTCGAAGGTTTTGAATCGCCGACCTCGGTCAGAACGTTTCCAGGCTCGACAAACCCGAGGTAAGATCCTTTGCTATCGGCCATCACTTGCTGCGCATGGCGACAAAACTCGTCGATATAAAACTGGTAGTTGGTGAAAAGCACGTAGTTCTGAAAGTACTTCGGTTCTGTCGCCGTATAGTGCACCAGACGATGCAAGGAATAGTCGATTCGTTGTGCTGGAAATGGTGCCAACGGCATCGGCAGCCCTGCCTCGATTTCCTGGGTCCCATTGACAATATAGTCGTTGACGTGCGCGATGTCCGGGACATCAAAGTTGTCACGTAACGCCGTGGTTATCGCCTTTGGCGTTTTCACCGCTAACGGTGAACCAGCTTCCAGAGCAAAGTGCAGGGGAACCGGTACGTCCGACTCCAGGATCTCCACAGGCTCCTGATGATTTGCAATCAATAGTCCGAGTTGTCGGATCAGATAACTTTTGAACAATCGAGGATGCGTGATCGTCGTAGAATAAAGACCGGGCTGGTCGACATGCCCGTATGACAAACGCGAATCCACACGCGCATAAGTGCTGTTTCGAAAACGTACTTCGGGATAGAACGTTCGATACTTGCCCGGCGCAAGATCCTGTTTCAGATACTGTTCGAATGCGTTTCGAAGAAACGTCGTATTGCGCTCATAAAGCTTGATTAGTTGATCAACGGCCGCAGCTGCATCAGTGAAGCTCGCAGCGGGCAGAGTAGGGGGAGTGTGAACTATGTCGGTCATGACTCTCGTCCGAAAGTTCTAGACAAGGTTAGCACTAATTTCGTCGATACAGCAAATACGTAAACGCCAGCAAAGTTGCCAGTAGATAAGCGAATCCGAGACCGGAATCCTGGTTCACATCGAGTAGCCAGATCGAAACTCCAAACAAGAAAAAACTGATAGCCAACCAAAATTGGGACGCATAGCTTTTCACCAGCAGGTATGACAATCCCCCGCCGTCTGTCACTACATCAAAAAACCGCTTGTTGAACGCGAGTCGGAAAAACGAGGAACAAAAAGTGATCAAAATTAACAAGACAATACTGCTGTCGAAGGAGTATCGAAGTGTCCAGGACAGCGCGTAAACCACTACTGCCCAACGATAAACAACCTCGACTGACACCCGGTCAATAGTATTTTTGATCAGGAAAAACAGAACGGAAAACGCCAAGGCAAGAATAACCACGACCAAGCCCAATCTTGCGAAGTCCTCATGGACAAAGAGAAACAAAGATATCGTCCAGAAGTGGCTTTCCAGATAGAGAAATATTCCATCTATTAAAAACACCGGGCGAGACCCCCGCTTGTCACTGAATGAAAGGCTTTTGCTTAACGAAACCGTCGCTATTGCTGGGAGCCGTTTGTCAGCCCCCACATGTGTCGTCAGGCGCCAGGCACCCGCCAGACTGATCAGTGCCGACAAGACCAGTAACCAGACGAGACCACCGTGGTCGAGCAAGAAGCCTCCAGCCAGAATGCCAATTTTAAGAATGATGGTGACAAAGATCTGGAAGTTGCCAAATTTTCTACCCGTATCGTTATCACCCAGCTGTCCGGCAAACAATGTCCTTTGTGTTGTCCAGAAAAACGCGTTGTAAAAACCATTGAGCAAACCAATGGTGACAATCCCAGTAGTGCTTACAGTATCGCCAGCAAATACATATACGCTTGCGATCAGGCAGAGCTCCAGCACAAAGCTGAAACCCACCAGGCGTCCGATCGAGATCCGTGCAGCCATATGCTGCCAGGCATTTAAGGCCAGGCAAAATCCGATGCCGGAAAATCCAAGCAAAAGACAGAGTCCGACAAGCCCAAGACCGTGTTGCCAGAGATAGACGGGTAAGAAAAACGGCAGCAAGCCGATCAGGAAGGAGTGCAGTCCGAGAAACTCGTAGAAAAAACGAGATCCCACTAGAAGATATCGGAGTCCGCGATCACTAGAGAATCCATTGCCTTGTAAAAATCAGCAAGGTCTTCTTTTTCTCCATAACGCGGAAAATCATGCATGCGTGTATAGGGTCGAGAATTGACTTCAAGAAATATGCATTTCTGGTCGGTATAGGGCACATCGATGCCTTTTTCGAAAATAACATCGATGCCAAAGAGCTTCGCATCGAATGCCTTGATTACCTTAAGGAAGAGGTCCCGATTAACCTCCGGTATCGTATCTTGGTCAATAATTTCAACAACACCGCCGGGCGCCAATGCAACCCGATTGAACAAGTAAACACGTTCACCGTCATCAGGAACTGACGCAAGCGACAAATTGTGTTGTTGCAAGTATTTTACGACCTGAGGAGATTTAGCTATCGGGTAAATGGTTGGATGCAAACCCATTTGTTCACGTAGTGCATTTTCATCGTCAATCAACTTGTCGATGGCATCCTTCCCATTACCATCTACAAATGGCGGATACCTTCTGATAACCGATACCATGTCGGTATCCGTTGCCAATACCCGATAGTTTGCACCCAGCAAATACTGCTCGACAATACTGCTTGGCCACCACACCTTGACCATCAGAGCTGCTTTCCAGAGCTCTTTGAAGTTGTTGATTGGAAAGTGACTGCCGCGTGAGAAGCCGCTTACATTCGGCTTGATGACCAACGGAAATCCATGTTCCTTGGCGAATCGATGTGCCTTGAACGGGCTGAAAAACAAGCCACCTTTCGCATGAGGAATATCATGCCGTTCAAACATTTCACGTGCTTGGCGCTTCGAGCGACTGGCTTTTCGCACCGCGAGGCTGTTGTAGTTACTGCACCCAGCCATGTACCTCTGGCTGACCCAGCTATAGATAATCGTCTTTAGTGACTTCATCAGGGTTGTGTGTAACGCTGTCCGATGGTTGGTTTGGCCACCTTCGCAGGTCTACGCTTGCCGTAGGTCATCATGCGAGTAAAGATCGGTTGCGGTCGTTCAACTGGCTTGATCATTTTAGTCGATTTTGCCAGCGCCATCATTGAGCGACGGATAAAACGCCACTTCTCCTGCCAGCTATACGTGCTGTCAAGCAGGTTGATTGGCATGGGTAGGAAGAGATTGATCTCGATGACGTGGAAATCTCCAGCGATCAGTGAGGCATGCGAGTCCGCTCGTACGCTCATTCTACTGATGCCAAATTCTCCGATTTCGCTGAGGTAGGAGGCCAGCTGCGCACAGTCCTCGGCTGAGAATTGATCGGTGACGTCAGCGTAACGCGTGTGGCGGTTATATTTGCTGTTGATCGGGTAGTGTTCGTTATCGTTTATCGCTTCGGTGATGGTCAGAACATCGTGCACGGCATCGTCGCGATTGGAATCGATACTGAATATTTCAAACTCGCGCGCACCCGGAGCCGCCTGCTGCATCAGGTAGCGTTTGTTGCTGCCGCTCAGCTCAGCCCGGATCTGCTTTAGCTCGTCAAGGTTGTCCGCACGGCGAATGCCGTGGGCGTTCTGCCCCCATTCTGGTTTCATGAAAACAGGAAAGGAGGTCGGTTCCAGTGCCTCGCTATCGATGTTCTGGGCAAGACGCCACCGCTCCGGGATCAGCTGATCTAGGGAGAGTTTCGAGAAAATACCCTGCTCGTCCGAAAAGTAACGGGCATTTAGCTGGAAGTATTTCCAGGGGGCAGTCAGGATCCTCAGGCAGCTGAGGATATATGTAATTATCAATAATATAGTGATGTGCATGACAGATCGTCGCCGAATCCTTAGACCAATATTACAGTGTGTCGGTATCGAACTGCTAGCCCAAGACACGACCCATTCTTGCAATATTGTTATTTCTAGAATCGTTTATTCTAGTCTCTCAGAACCGGGTCTTGCTAGAAGGTTCCCGATTGGTTGAATTTCTGTTGCCCGATTACGGTTGTCGAATAGTGAGTTCGCCGTCTCGCTGAACAAGTTCGAAGTGCCTGAGAAAGCTCATTCCGAGCAGGGCAGTGTCAGTCATACCAGGATTTATGTGAGCCCGAACCGATCCCTGTTTCAGCGGGCCAATGGCCAGGGATTCCAGGGTCGTCGCGAACACAGTTGCTGTGCCGTTGGCTGTCGAAACGCTGTAGGGAATGCCTCGGTTCAGCCCTATTTCATCCGCAATCGTCTCTGGAATGCTGATCCCCGAGGCTCCAGTATCGACAAGAAACGGCACTTCGACGCCATTGACCAGTCCAGTCACGATGAAATGCCCATAACGATCAGCGCGTAATTTGACGCCGTCCCCGGATTGGGCGCCACTCCCCAGTATGACCGCGGCGCGTCGAGCTTCTCGAATATCCAACCATTGGTCTGCTGCCCACGTCGCCACCGCCAAAGCGAGAACCCAGGCGCCAATAAGTAACCACTTTCCGTGACGCCCGACAAGATCGGGTGGCCCGTCTCCGTCGTCTGGTTTGAGATGATTTGTCATAGGTCTTGCTAAGTGACCATTGGGGCCAATAATTGGGTAGAATTGCGGGTTTACCGCAAACGGCACATGCGCCGGAACAGCCCCGCCGTGTTTATCGGCACCGCTGCCCGGATCTGTGCCGTTTTCTCGTTCCTAAGTGAGTACTGACATGACTGACCTTAGCAAGTATCGCAACATCGGCATCTTCGCGCACGTCGATGCTGGCAAGACTACGACCACTGAGCGAATTCTCAAGCTCACCGGCAAGATCCACAAGACGGGTGAGGTTCACGATGGTGAAGCCACCACCGATTTCATGGATCAGGAACAGGAACGCGGCATTACCATTCAGTCTGCTGCGACAAGCTGTGAATGGGATGGGCATCGCATGAATATCATCGATACCCCCGGGCACGTCGATTTCACCATCGAAGTGTATCGCTCGCTGAAGGTACTCGACGGCGGCGTCGGTGTATTTTGTGGTTCAGGCGGAGTTGAGCCTCAGTCTGAGACCAACTGGCGTTATGCCAATGACTCTGAAGTTGCGCGAATCATTTTCGTCAACAAGCTTGACCGCATGGGCGCTGATTTTTATCGCGTTGTCGACCAAGTCAAAAATGTGCTCGCCGCGCGCCCACTGGTCATGACCTTGCCAATTGGTACGGAAGACGATTTCGTCGGTGTTGTGGACCTTCTCACTGAAAAAGCCTACATCTGGGACGACACGGGTGACCCGGCAGCATTCGAAGTTACGGATGTCCCGGCCGACATGGTTGATGATGTCGCCAAATATCGCGAAGAGCTGGTCGAGTCTGCGCTCGAGATGGACGACGCTGCAATGGAAAAATATTTTGAAGGCGAAATTCCTGATATCGATACATTGAAGGCTTGTATTCGCAAGGGCACCATCGATCTGGAATGGTTTCCGACCTTTTGCGGATCTGCGTTCAAGAATAAAGGCATCCAGCCTGTGCTCAATGCTGTTGTCGATTACCTGCCGAATCCACAAGAAGTCAAACCGCAACCTGAAGTGGATCTCGAAGGTAACGAAACCGGAGAATTCGCTGAGGTCGATGAAGGACGGCCGCTGCGTGCGCTCGCATTCAAAATCATGGATGACCGCTATGGTGCACTGACGTTTATTCGCGTCTACTCCGGCGTGTTGAACAAGGGTGACACCGTTCTTAACACCTTCACCGGCAAAACAGAGCGTATAGGTCGTATCGTGGAAATGCACGCCGACTCTCGTGAAGAACTCGACAGTGCGCAAGCGGGTGATATCGTCGCCGTGCTCGGCATGAAGAACGTGCAGACAGGGCACACTCTAGCTGACCCGAAGAACCCGGCAACTCTGGAACCCATGGTCTTCCCGGATCCGGTCATCTCAATCGCGGTATCACCCACGGACAAGGCAGGTACTGAAAAGCTTGGCGTCGCCATTGGCAAAATGGTGGCGGAAGATCCCTCATTCCGCGTCATGACCGACGAAGAATCGGGTGAAACCATCCTGATGGGCATGGGTGAGCTGCATCTGGATATCAAAATCGACATTCTGAAGCGTACTCACGGTGTCGAAGTTGAGGTTGGAAAACCACAGGTGGCCTACCGGGAAACCATTACGCAGCCGATCGAAGACACCTACACACACAAGAAGCAATCAGGTGGTTCAGGCCAATATGGTCGTATTGATTACATCATCGAGCCAGGTGAGCCGGGTACTGGTTTCGAATTCGAGTCAAAAGTTACTGGCGGTAACGTTCCGCGCGAATACTGGCCAGCGGTGGAAAAAGGGTTTACCCAGTCCATGGATGAAGGTGTGTTGGCGGGCTATCCCTTGCTCGACTTCAAAGTCACCCTGAATGACGGTGCATTCCACGCGGTAGATTCCTCCGCATTGGCGTTTGAAATCGCCGCGAAAGCGGCTTACCGTCAATCGATTCCGAAAGCCGGTCCGCAAATAATCGAGCCTGTGATGAAGGTCGACGTATTCACGCCGGAGGATCACGTCGGTGATGTAATTGGTGATCTTAACCGTCGTCGTGGCATGATCAAATCTCAGGATGCGGCTGCCACCGGTGTACGTATCAAGTCGGACGTACCACTGTCCGAGATGTTCGGTTACATCGGCGACTTGCGTACGATGACGTCAGGCCGTGGCCAGTTCTCCATGGAGTTCAGTCACTACAGTGCCTGCCCGAAAAACGTGGCCGAGGTAGTCATCAAGGAAGCGCAGGAGCGTAAGAACGCTTAACGCCTCCGGGAAATAGTCTCGTCTCGGCTGACTCATCCAGTCAGCTGCTCCAGCTAGCTGCGCAAAGCCCGCTTCGATAAACCGAGGCGGGCTTTTTTTTAATCAGGATTACTGTCGTGAAATCGGTGATGCGACCCTTCGCTTGGTTGCACCTCGACATTGGAAGTCATGGGTTGGACAATGGCTAACCCAACCCCTAAAAGGTCTGAAGCCCATGGCAACCATCAAAGCGCCTGAAAATCCTGAACATGACCCGCGCGTCAAAGCGGTTTTCGATGATATTCGTCAATCCAGAAATACCGAATTTGTTGGCAACATCTGGCGTTATCTGGCATTTGATCCTGAATTGCTGGAGCGTACCTGGAACGACGTGAAATCCTTGATGGGCACTGATACGGCGATTGACGCGAAGACCAAGGAGATGATTTACATCGCAGTATCGACAGCAAATGCCTGTGGTTATTGCGTGCATTCGCATACGGCTGCCGCCAAGGCAAAGGGAATGAGTGAGGTTGAACATGCGGAGTTGATGCAAATTATCTCATTGGCTGCACGCACCAATCATTTGTTGACAGGCTTTCAGATTCCGCTTGATCCGGAGCTGCAGGCGTGAGTCAGTCCGTGGAGATCCGTGCAAGGGAAGTCGTTGCTATCGCTGTCGGCGGTTCCGAAGTGCTCGAAGTCAGAGACCTGGTGCCTGCAGACCCCGGGCAAGGGCAGATTCGTATCCGGCATACGGCGATCGGGGTAAATTTCATTGACGTGTATTTCCGTACCGGGCTTTATCCCTGGCCTGTTGATAGTGATCTGGTGCTCGGTTCAGAGGCCGCGGGTGTCGTTGATGCCGTGGGTGATGGCGTGACCGAGTTTTCAGTGGGTGATCGGGTGGTTTATACCGTTGCCAATGGGGCATACGCTACCCATCGGCTCGTTGATGCTGCGATGGTGGTTGCACTGCCTGACAGTATCGATGACGAGACCGCCGCCGCGGTGATGTTGAAGGGACTGACCGCCAGTTACTTGTTACATGACAGCTATCGCGTCAAGGCTGGCGATACCATACTTTTTCATGCGGCAGCGGGCGGTGTGGGATCTCTTGCCGGGCAGTGGTTGAAAGCCAAGGGCGCCAAGGTGATTGGTACTGCAGGCGGAGGCAGTAAGTGTGCACTTGCCATGAACAATGGATATGACCATGTTATCGATTACCTTGTCGAGGATGTAGCAGCTCGGGTGATGGAGATAACCGGTGGCGCAGGTGTTGATGCGGTATATGACAGCGTTGGTGTGGATACCGTCATGACTTCCTTGAAGTGTTTGAAGCAGTTTGGCACCTTGATTTGCTTCGGCCAGTCATCAGGGCCGGCACTGGATTTCAAGATCAGCGATCTGGCCGCTGGTTCTTTTCATTTGACGCGACCCATTCTGTTTCATTTTGTGGCGAAGCGAACATGGCTCGAACTGTCTGCCAGGGACTTGTTCAAACTGATTGCTGATGGTGTTATCAACGTACCGATCAATCAGCGTTTTGCACTGGAAAACGTGAGGGATGCCCATGATGCTCTGGAGGGACGGACGACGACTGGCTGCACCGTGCTGACGGTTACTTGAATCACGGCGTTAAATCACGGCGTCGGCCTGAATATCTGCTAGTGCTGCGACTTCGGCAGGCTGATGTTGCCCAGCAGCTTATTGCCTTGTCGCCATGCTCGCGTTTTTTTTGTTCTGTCGGCTGGCAATACGTCATACTGGACTGGACGACCTGGCAGTGGCTTACACTACGATTTTGCTTTCACGCGCATTTACGTTCTTAAACTCAGATTGAATATCGACCTATGCTCGACATGACACACAGTGATGCCTCAAAAAACGCCGCACTTCCTGACAGTGAAGTATCCGTACGCGATGTCTTCGGGCTCGATACAGACATAAAGGTGCCCGCATACAGTGAACCTACAGAACGGGTTCCACTGCTGGATCCCGATTATCTCTTTGACTATGCAACGACGATGGCAATTCTGTCAGGGTTTGCCAAAGACTGGCGGGTCCTGATATCGGGGTTTCATGGAACCGGTAAATCCACCCACATCGAGCAGGTCGCTGCACGATTGAATTGGCCTTGCTTGAGAATCAATCTCGATAGTCACGTCAGCCGGATTGATCTGATCGGCAAGGACGCGATTGTGCTCCAGGAGGGTAAGCAGGTCACTGAGTTTCAGGACGGGATTCTGCCTTGGGCGTATCAACGAAATGTTGCTCTTGTGTTTGATGAATACGATGCGGGTCGCCCGGATGTAATGTTCGTGATCCAGCGGGTGCTTGAGTCAACCGGACAGTTAACCTTGCTTGATCAGAGCCGCGTGTTGAAACCGCATCCGGCATTTCGGTTTTTCGCGACAGCCAATACAGTAGGCTTGGGTGATACCACGGGTCTTTATCATGGCACTCAGCAGATCAATCAAGCGCAAATGGACCGTTGGTCTGTGACCACTGTATTGAATTACATGCCGCAAGAGCGCGAAATTGAGGTGGTTCTGGCCAAGGCCCCGCATTTGCAAAATGATGATGGGCGCAAGCTGGTTACGCAAATGGTGTCCCTGGCCTCCTTGACGCGCAATGCGTTCAAGAATGGCGATCTGGCAACTGTCATGAGTCCGCGTACGGTAATTACCTGGACACAGAACCTGACTTTCTTCAAGGACACGGCACTTTCTTTTGAGCTTGTCTTCCTGAATAAATGTGACCCGGCTGAGCGAGCCTTGATTGGTGAATTGTATCAACGGGTCTTTGGCGAAGAGCTTGGCGATCATCCCTAAGTCGCCTGGCTCATTCGCCTAAGGTGTAGGATGCAGTAATGGCAGAACATCGCATTGGAGAGGTACAACCCGTTGGCGGGTCGGTCGCTAAGGACAGGTCTGTTGACGAAGCCGTGCTTGGTGCACCTGAATCCGGGCTTGCCGGTTTTAAGCAGTCGACGGGCGCCTGTGCCCGCGCGATAGCAAGAGACGCTTCAATCGAAATCAGCTTTGACGAGAACGTTGAGCAGGCCGAAGGGACAGTATTGCCGGCGATCCAGAATGATGCAAGTGTGCTTGAGCGTATGCAAACTCGTGGACGCAGTGATGCGATCGCCTTGCACAAGCAGTATCACGACGCGCGCACGCATGCGCGATTCCAACCAGCGACCGATACCTCACAACGCTTGCACGCCATGGCAGAACAGGTGCGGGTTGAGGTATTGGGTAGCGAGCATTTTGCGGGCATTGGACGCAATCTGGATGCAGCTCTTGATGCTCGTTACCAGAGCTTACTTGATGCGATGCAGAGTCCAGTTGTGCAATCTCTTACCGATGGTCAAGTCAAGCAGCCTCTTATGGGGATAGATCATGCACTTTCACTGTATCTTCGCGAGCAATTGACCGGGCGCAGCTTGCCACCGGCGGCGAATCAAGTGTTGAGTGAGTGGCGAGAGTGGTTGGATTCGGATGTGTCCGAAAAATTCAAACCCGATGACTTTGATGTACATGATCAGCAAGGTTTTGCCGAGGCCTTGAAACATCTTCTTCGCTCGCTTGAACTCGACTCGGGTGATGAGAATGATGCGCCGGACGAATTCAGCGACGACACTGAAACGCCAGAGGATACAAATTCATCTGAGGATGATGATCAGTTCGGCGATACCGACAGCACGTCCATGCAGGATGATGGAGAGGCCGAGACGACGGAAGATCAAGGCGAATCCGAGGACGGTAGCGATGCGATCGAACCTGAAGAAGATATTCCTGAACGGAGCTCCGAACAGCCAGGCAGTGAGTGGCGGGCGACGGTGGGAGAAGGGCTGCGAAAGCAATTAAGCGATTACCATATTTTTACCCGAGAGTTTGATGAGGTCATTCGTCCGTTGGACCTTTGCGAAGCGGAGGAACTCGATCGGCTTCGTCAGACTCTGGACTCACATGTAGGAGACTTGCAGCGCTCCATTGGTCGCTTTGCGAATCGTTTGCAACGGGTGTTGATGGCACAACAACAACGGTCCTGGGATTTTGACCTTGATGAGGGCTTGCTCGATAGCGCACGCCTGACGCGTGTGCTGACCGACCCCATGAGCCCCCTGACGTTCAAACAGGAGCGGGATACGGATTTTCGCGATACGGTCATCACACTGCTACTGGACAACTCAGGCTCGATGCATGGGCGCTCGATTCGAGTGGCTGCCGTGTGCGCCGATATTCTTTCATCGACGCTTGAACGGTGTGGTGTGCGTGTTGAAGTGTTGGGTTTTACCACTGGTGCCTGGAAAGGTGGGCAGTCACGCGAAAAGTGGGTCAAAGCGGGTTACCCGGCCAATCCGGGGCGGCTCAACGATCTGCGCCATATCATTTACAAGTCCGCGGACTCTCCCTGGCGTCAGTCGCGCCGGAATCTCGGATTGATGATGCGCAAGGGTTTGTTGAAAGAGAATATCGACGGAGAGGCATTGCTATGGGCACACTCAAGGCTTCTACAGCGTCCGGAGCAACGCAAGATCCTGATGATGATTTCGGACGGTGCGCCAATAGATGACTCGACCTTGTCGACCAATCCAGGACGCTTCCTCGAGAAGCATTTGCGTTTTGTCATCGATCAGCTCGAGCGACAGCAAGAGGTTGAGCTGGTAGCGATTGGTATTGGCCATGACGTTCGTCAGTACTACTCACGTGCGACAACCATTCATGATGTTTCGCAACTGGCAGATGTCATGACGAGTCAGTTGGTCGAGTTGTTTGCGGCTTGAGTTGCCTGCTCAGCTAACGCAATATTGATCCAGGGCTTTGCGCCACTGGGCATATTTTTCTTCCAGCGTCAGTGATGCCATTGCCGGGCTTGTAGAGGGAAGGCTGTGCATGGCGATGGACGAGTCGATATTGATGTGACGCTTGAACAATTTTTCGGCGGTTTTTCCGTTGAACAAGATCGCTTTGATGTGTGGCTTGCCTGTTAGCAGATCGTTGATCGGGTTAGGTAGCTCGGATTGCCTGACGATCTTGCTGTCCAAACTACCCTCGCGATCACATTGGGCCAGAACATCCCACAGTGCGATGTGGCTGTTTGCCAACAAGGTGGTTCGAGTTTGGTAACTTCTTTTATGAAATAAATCTCTATTGACGGGTTCCTTGAGAATGTGCGCCAAGGCAATTGGCCAAAAGGCGTTTTGCGGGTGGGCGTAATATTCGACCTTTTCAAGTGATGCCTGACCAGGCATGGTGCCCAGAACCAGAACTCTGGCGTTGCACCCGATGAGTGGGTCGAACGAATTCAATGGTTGACACTCAGCGCTTTGGCGTTAGCCTTGAGCCCATCCGCCTTTGCGGCTGATTTCCTGAGTTTGGCAGCGTGACGGCCAACGGCCGAGAAAGAGAATATATCTGGAGCAACGGTTACAATCATCACTTCATTCTGAGTCTGCAGATGAGCCCACGTTCAGGGTTTCACGTATCGACCGGCTCGAATTGTCATGGTCGGTGTACGATAGCCACGGTCTCGTTACCAGTCTACAAAAATTTGGAATCACCATGATCGAAAATTTAGTTTCCGGCCAACGTGTCGCCTCGAACAGCGGTCGCCAGCAGGACGTCTTCAACCCCGCCACCGGCGAGGTCATAGATACCCTCGGTTTGTCGTCGACAGCCGAAGTTGATGCGGCGATTGATGCTGCACATGAGGCTCTGCCGGCCTGGGCGAATTTACCGCCTCTTAAACGTGCCGGGATCATGTTCAAGTTCAACGAGCTACTGACACAGAATGCGGATGCTGTGGCGCGGGAAATTTCGCGTGAACATGGCAAGACGCATGATGATGCGCTGGGCGAAGTGCAGCGTGGGC
>CAYUZB010000006.1:0-7469 GCA_964449565.1 uncultured Granulosicoccaceae bacterium
AAAAACATGTTGTCCACACTTGATCGACAAACGTAAAGCGCGAGTGTTTTTCCATTCGGCGAGTATCAGACTTCAGTTGAATCACTTGACCTGTATGGATATGCAAATACCAATGAAGCAAACCCGCCAGTAGCGCAAACTCGCCAAAGTTGATTGCAAAGAGCCGAGGCACCCAGCGCTAGAAAAACTGTTGCATTGTTTCCATCGATGGCAGCAGTGACAATTTTGTTAAATTGATTTACAAAATAATTCATGCGGCAACCCCTCATACAATTATTTGTCGTTAAATTCTCGATAGGCAAACGCTAAACGAGAGTAAACCACCAGGATGGCATTTACACACCGTTCATCTAACCAAATTGCGCCGGTCCAAAAAGATGTCACCGATCTCATTGTAAGCGGAAACCCTGTGCAAACTTCATGGTTACATTTCCCTAGAGTAATGACACTTTTTTGTCAGATCAATGGCAAAGCACCGCAGCTGTGTTTAAAAGGCCAATGAACGATCAAATTGAGTTTTTCCGCATAGAAGAAGGTGGCGCCAAAATTGTGCTCGGCTATGGTTCGGCTTTCACAGTGAAAGCTGGTGATGGCTTCGTTATGCAAAACGGCCTGCAGCCGTTTTGGCGTGTGGACGGCATCGTCAAGAAGCCATTTGTCGTTATGAAATCGGCGTCGCCAGCTTAAATTTAGTGACCCAGTTTGCACTCGCGTTTGGATCCATCGCACCCCTTGGATCCACCACCCCGACACGCGTTTATGTGTAAAAAAATGCAACTTTGGCTTAGGGCGTGATAAAAAATCGAACAGCTCACGCTTTTGCCCTAAATCAACACCGATTTTATGGTCCCTAAACACGGTTTTAGGGAAAAAACCAAGGCCGCGGAGGTACTTTATCCTGCTGGACACAGGAGTCGATACACATTAACCTAGAAAAGCTTAAGGCCCAATATTAATGAGAGCATTATACAAAATGAAATCTAAACTCAAATCTACTCTGTTGGCGGCTACTGCGGCTACCGCAATGTCAGCAGCTACCGTTTCACACTCAGCTGATTCAGTAAACGTTGCATTCTTTCTTGAGTGGGCAACTCCTAACATGCTTGCCAAGGGTGACAACTCTTATGCCGATGCCATGGGCGTTGACGTTAACTGGGTTGACTTCACTACTGGTACAGCGATGACCGAAGCCATGTTAGCTGGAGATATCGATATCTCTTACTCACAGGGCCTCGCACCATTCGTTACTGCCATCCAACAGGGCGCGCCTCTGAAGATGGTAGGTATCGCTGTTGTTTACACCGCAAATGATTGCTTCGTAAAGAACGATTTAGGTATTGACTCTTCAAACGCTTCTGAACTAGAAGGAAAAACAGTTGCTGTCCCATTAAACACAATGGCTGACTTTGCTTTCCGTAAGTATATGTCACACCTTAATGTTGACATCGATACCATGACTATCGTTGATCAAGCTCCACCTGATGGTGCCAAGTCACTAGCCGATGGCGCTGTAGATATGGCTTGTGTTTTCGGTGGCGTTGCATCATCTGCCGCTGCGGAAGTTGGAACTGCCATTATGTCTAAAGAGCAGAAAGTAGAAGCAGATATCGGTTCTTTCGATGTTATCTCTGTAACAGAGAAATTCGCCACGGAAGAGCCTGAACTACTTAAAGCCTTCCTGGAAGCAACTGAAGAAGCAAACGAAGGCTTCAAAGGCACTGACGAAGAGTTCGCTAAAATTGCTGAAGCTTCTGGTATGGATCTAGAAACCACCAAAACACAGATGGCTGATTTTATTATGCCTACTACTCAAGAGCAGCTTGATAACTACTTCAGCGAAGGTGGTACTGCAGCATCTGCCGCTGCATCACTTGGCTTGGTATTCGCTGATGATTCAGATGGTTCTGAAATCGCAAAAACTATTGATGGTTCATTCCTTCAGTAATTTTTAGGTTGTAACCGTACGATCAAACCAGGCCACGCGTTGTGTGGCCTGGTTTTTTTATTGGTAATCGAATGTTTTAAAGCACCCCCTTGTATCAAGCGCTTTTTGTTTAACTACCTACGACTATCACTATGGCAGATCTCGTCTGTGAAGATCTCAATATGACGTTTACGAATCCGCAAACCGGGGCGGATGTAGAGGCGTTAAAAGATATTAACTTCACACTTAAAAAAGGGGAATTGCTCTCCGTTCTTGGCCCATCGGGCTGCGGTAAAACAACGCTGCTCAATTTGCTGGCTGGTTTTTTAATCCCCACGTCCGGCAAAACAACGCTAGGTGAAAACGAAATACATGGCCCAGGCGTGGAACGCGGCATGGTATTTCAACAGGGCGCCTTGTTTGAATGGCTACCGGTATCAAAAAACGTAGACTACGGCCTGCGTATGAAAAAGATGCCGGCTAAAGAGAGCGAGCAGCTAGTTGAAAAATGGTTGGACATTGTAGGCTTGCAAGGTTTTGGCAATACCCCCACCTACCAGCTGTCCGGTGGTATGCAACAACGTGTTGCCTTGGCGCGTTGCCTGGTTAACGATCCGGACCTTATCTTGATGGATGAGCCACTCGGTGCCTTAGATGCATTAACGCGAGAAAAAATGCAATCACTGGTGCTGGAGCTTTGGAAAGAGACTGGCAAAACCATCATGATCATTACTCACTCAGTAGAAGAAGCGCTACTACTGGGCGAACGTCTATTCGTTATGGCACCACGCCCAGGGCGAATATACAAAGAATACAATCTGCCGTTTGCGGAACGTGGGTTAACCGAATCCCTTCGAGACATCAAACAAGATGCACACTTTTCAGATGTACGTGAAGAAATTCTCACGATGATCTGGAATATGGAAGAGGAGATTATGGGTCGTGCTTGAGTGGCTATCAGACAATCGTGCAACCGTAGCAGCGGTTATCATACTGTTGCTGCTCATTTCATTTATCTCATCAATCTACATTGGCCGCAAACGCCTAGCCGACGCAGAAAAGGAAGCCGTATTCGGTGACCCGGAACGCACCAAGGGTGGTTGGTATTGGTCGATTTGTGGCGTTTCTGCCCTACTCCTGCTTTGGTTTTATTTTTCCTGGGGCGTTGGTCGTGCTTACTACCCGATGGCTGCCAACGAGATGTGTCAGGTAGCGAAAATTGAAGAGGCCATGTCGCCAATCAAAGCGACGCTACCTATTGGTTCACGCTACTACAAATCGACCTTACTCGTTTCTCGAAACGCTGATCAACTAAGAGACTTGATGGTAGCGATTCCGGCAGACGCCTTTAATGAAGCGGAACAAGACGAGCTCTCATCAATTGTCGAAGACACTCTCCAGCTGATTGCCAATTCGTCTAATGAAGCGAACATGAGGCCAGAGCTAGCCGGAGAGCTAGAGGCATTGTCATCTGAGCTCAACGATTTAGCCGAACGTTTAAGTGCAGGCCCAGGTAATTTAGAACCCACCGCTGAAGCACTCGCCCAACCAAAGTGGGGCGTGTCGAATGTCGAGATCCCCATATTGCCGATGACGCCCAGAGGGGTGATGTTTGACGAAGCGTCAGTTGAAGCCAAAGCTATCACTGGCCGTTTTCTCAAGATCCGCAACCACATTCCCGCCAATGATGAGCTCATTGCAAGCATTGCTGAGCGCATCAAAGCTGTTAAAGCGGCTAGTAAATCAGGTAGCTTCGATGCCGAGGTAGCTGAAGTACGTGATGATTACATGAAGGCAGTTGAGCGGATTTTCAAACGCCTAGACGACGGAACGATATTCCCAGCTGCAGCCCTCAGCGGTGTAAATTCTGCTGTCGAAAATTTAGAAGAAGCGCAGAACAAAGCCCGCGGTGGCTTGCGCGTTGTTGATGCCTTATTTCTACCAGGCGACGGTATTGTAAAATCGAAAACGCAATGCACTGAGCAAAGTTCTGCTCGCTGGTTGCCAAAACCCACCGACGTGGTTGCCACCTTTGCGAAACTGGCAAACCCTGATCTGGAAAACGGTGGTGGTTATCGCGGCTTTACCCTGCTGTGGTGGAAATGGTTACCCATCGCAGACGTAGTGGGCTTCTTGGTACCAGACTGGATTGCCGATGTGATTCCCGGCGACTATGCCAGCCATGGCCCTGACGGCACAATAACGCCTAACACCAAAGATAAGGTGCTGGCATTTGCGCAAGGTGACACTAACCTTGGCCACATTCCGATGCTCGATGGTCACATTTGGGATTCACTATTCCGTGTATTGATGGCGCTGAGCTTAGGTATTTTGCTGGGTGTACCACTGGGCTTGTTTATGGGTATATCAAAGTTCTTTAAATCGTTCTTTGATCCCTTAATCGAGCTCTATCGCCCAGTACCACCACTTGCGTGGGCACCGCTGATCCTTACTATTTTTGGTATTCAGGACGACGGTAAGATCTTCCTGCTCTTTATGGTCGCGTTTGCAATCATGGTTATCTCAGCACGTACCGGAGCAATCGGTACACAGCTATCGAAAATCCGAGCAGCGCATTCACTAGGCTCCACTGATGGGCAGATTATGCGAAACGTTATCTTGCCAAATGCCCTGCCGGAGATACTCACTGGCATCCGTATATCCGTTGGTGTGTGCTGGGGTACCTTGGTTGCAGCCGAAATGCTTGCAGGAACCACCGGTGTGGGTTTTATCGAAAACATCGCGCGAACCGTGTCTGACTACGAACTGATTTGGGTGACCATTTTGATCATGGGCTTATTAGGCCTCTTGTTTGATTTGATCATGCGCTGGATTATCGATAAGACCATCCCATGGCGTGGTAAAGGCTAATAATTGCGCCGCACCTACAAGGCATTCGGATATGGGCACACCCAACATTTCTGAATTCCTTGTGGGCTGCGACGGCAACACCCGGCCGGTCAGCCGTTCCTCTTACACGAACCCCTAATTACACGAACCTCTAACCGCGGACGTTGCTATCGTTGGCGCCGGGTATCAAGGGTTGCGCACAGTTTTCCAAAAGCGCCATGAGTTAGATAGTGAGGATTTATGGGCGGTCGCATTGCCGTTAGCCGCGATCACCTACCCCCTATCAACGAGCTCTAAAAGACTACACCTCACACGCAACCTCAGCGCGAAAAATCCGCATCGCGTTTCTCAACAAACGCGGACATACCTTCACGCTGATCGTCGGATCCGAACAAGGACAAAAAAGCACGGCGTTCGGACGCAAGTCCTTGTTCAAGCGTCGTATTCGCTGAAGCAAGAACTGACTCTCTGGTTAGAAAAACCGCACTGGCGGAAAGTTGCGCAATGGATTCCGCCACGTTTTGAGTTTCTTGACGAAATTCAGCGAGCGGAATAACACGCGACACAAGACCACTTCGCTCTGCCTCCTCCGCATCCATCATACGCCCCGTCAGACACATCTCCATGGCTTTGGCAGCACCAACAAGACGAGTAAGACGCTGTGTTCCACCCAGACCCGGCATGGTACCAATGCGAATTTCCGGCTGACCAAATCGGGCGTTGTCAGCCGCGAGGATGAAATCACACATCATGGCAACTTCGCAGCCACCCCCAAGCGCATAGCCGGCTACGGCCGCAATCTTCGGTTTTCGGCATTGCGCAATACAATTCCAACCGCCCAGAAAATCATCTTTCAAGGCATCGAGGTAATCGATATCAAGCATTTCCTTAATATCGGCCCCAGCTGCAAAAGCCTTGTCAGATCCCGTCAGTACAATCACTCGGACCTCGTCATCGGCCTCCCATTGTGCAAATACAGCCGCTACCTCATCAAGCATCTCGGCGTTCAATGCGTTCATTGCATCAGCTCTATCCAAGGTCAAGGTAGCAACATGATTCGTGATCGAGGTCTTGAGAGTTTGATAAGCCATTGGCGGTAATTCCATCGATAAGTTCAGACCATCCTCACAGGGCAAGCACACCTCGTCAAGTAGGCTCTGGTAGCATGCCCATTTCATATTCAGGTGAGCCGGGATTCATGAGCGCCTCGTCCTCGATTTTCCACGTTGCCAACACACGTGACTGGCTGCAGGCCAAGTATGACGGTGAGAGCTATCAGTGTGCGTCACTCGAATTCGAATCATTCATTCACTGTTGTGAAAGCCAACAACTCGCTGGTGTCGTTCAAAGATACTACGAAGGAGTCGATGACTTGACCCTGCTGATGATCGATCCGGATAAATTGACTGCTGCCTTGATTCGGGAAAATACTGTCGGTGGCAGCGAACTATTCCCTCATGTATACGGACCACTGGATCTGGCGGCTATTATTTCCGCGACTAATTTCGATATCGGATCCACGGAAAGAATAGCGATCGAAGACTCAAGCGAATAATGGTACCGAAAGTTTCAAACATCCAGCTCACCCCGGAATCAACAGGTCGCTGAATCAGTACTCCGTTCAACGCAATCAAACGAAACATTCCATGGACATCAATACACATCAGCGCAGACGCATCGGGTACCTGACACTCGACAAACCCGCGACATTGAACGCCTTGACCGAGTCCATGATAGATGAGCTCACCGAAGGCCTGCAACGTTTTGAAGCAGAGGATAGTGTCGAGGCGGTGGTAATCAATTCCAGCTCTTCACGTGCCTTTTGTGCTGGTGGAGATATGAAACGTATTCGGGAATTGTCGCTAAACAACGACAAGAAGGCGATCGATTCGTTCTTCGAAAAAGAATACGCCTTGAATCTCGCAATCGCCGAATGCAGTAAACCCTTCATCGCCATCATTGATGGTGTAGCCATGGGCGGTGGTTTGGGCTTGTCAGTACATGGTAGTCATCGGATTGTTACTGAACGTGCAGTAATGGCAATGCCAGAAACACGTATCGGTTTTTTCCCCGATGTCGGTGGCAGTTTCTTCCTGCCAGCGCTTGTCGCAAATGCGGGACGTTGGCTTGCCATGACAGCCGCACCCGTCCGCGGTGATGAAACCGTGTTAGTCGGCCTCGGCACGCACTTCATTGATTCAATCCATCTGGAAAACTTGCTACTTGAGCTTGAAAACTCGGACAACGTGGCTGTCAGCACTATTGTCGACAAGCTGTCAGAAACGCGCAGCAATCCGGAATTCCTGCAATTACTGGAACACCGATCCCGCTGGTTTTCACATCAGTCTGTTGCTGATATTCGAGCCGCTTTGCGGCAAGCTCAGCCAAGTAATGAAGATGCCGCCTATTTGCTCAAGCTTCTGGACGAGGCCTCTCCCTATTCCATCGCAACGACGTTGGACTTATTCGCAAAAACACAAGGTCTACCGCTCGAGAATTGTCTGAAACACGAAAAGACCGCCTCGATGGAGGCGGCCTTTCATCCGGATTTCATAGAAGGTGTGCGAGCTGTGCTGGTCGACAAGGACCGGAACCCACAGTGGCAATCAAGCTGATGGCCGCACTTCGCACTTCGCACTTCGCACTTCGCACTTCGCACTTCGCCAGATGCTTGCACGTACTTTTGGTACAGGCC
>CAYUZB010000006.1:7569-20277 GCA_964449565.1 uncultured Granulosicoccaceae bacterium
CGCACTTCGCACTTCGCACTTCGCCAGATGCTTGCACGTACTTTTGGTACAGGCCGCAATGGCTACAGCCATTGACAGTTATAGCTGGGCGACCTCCAGGGCAATTGTACTCTCCGCCCCATCACTGACGATGACCGCGCCGGCTTCGACTAAAGGTAATACACGCTCGGCGTAATATCGTGCCAGTGTGATTCGCGCATCGAGATAATCGTGATCTGCTCCATCTTCTTTTTTCAGTGCAACAGCTGCAAGCGCCGATCGTGCGATCATCCATGCACCAGCCAGCCGGCCGTGCATCATCAGAAACTCCACGGATGTCGCCGAAGGTAAAGTGGCATCGTTTTGCCCCAACAACCATTCATTTGCTGACTCAGCTGCGGCAATGGCCGGGGTCATACGATTGGCAATTGCCTTCATGTCCAAGGCATCTGAAGACGTTATCTCGCCCAGTGTCTCTTTCATATCGGCCATCAATTCGCTCATGCCCTTGCCACCATCGCGAGACGTCTTGCGTCCGATCAGATCGTTGGCCTGGATGGCAGTAGTGCCTTCATAAATCGGCGCAATCCGTGAATCGCGCAAGTACTGTGCAGCACCTGTTTCTTCGATAAAGCCCATTCCACCGTGAACTTGCACACCGAGTGAGCAGAGTTCGACCCCCAGCTCCGTAGACCAACCCTTGACCAATGGCGTCAGAAGTTCTCCGCGACGTTGCATTCTCTCGCGAACGTCAGCGTCCGGATGTTTGTCAGCATGATCAAAAGCCGCAGCGCATTCGAGGCCGAGTCCTCGCATCGCCTCAATGCTTGAACGCATCGTCATCAAGATGCGTCGCACATCGGGATGATTGACGATGCCTTGATCGTCTTCAGACTTACCGAGTAAGGTTTTGCCCTGCTTTCGATCCTTTGCGTACTGTAGTGCCTGTTGATAAGCACGTTCTGATATTCCATATCCCTCTACACCAACCGCATGACGTGCCTGATTCATCATCGTGAACATATAAGAAAGTCCATGATGTTCTTTGCCAACGAGATAACCAATCGCACCTTCGTTGTCACCAAATGACATCACACAGGTGGGGCTACCATGAATACCAAGCTTATGCTCGATAGAGACGCAGCTCAGGTCATTGTGCTCACCCAAAGATCCATCATCGTTGATCAGGAATTTCGGCACGATAAACAGAGAGATGCCTTTGACCCCCGGCGGTGCATCCGGTAACCGCGCAAGCACCAGATGAATGATGTTGTCGGTCATGTCGTGTTCACCATAGGTGATGTATATCTTCTGACCTTTAATCAGGTAATGATCACCAGCAGGCGTTGCCTTGGTACGTACCGCCGCAAGATCCGAACCGGCTTGCGGTTCGGTCAGATTCATCGTGCCTGACCACGAGCCTTCGACCATACTCGGTAAGTACCGGGCTTTTAACTCATCAGACGCGTGATGGGCAATGGCATCAACCGCACCTTGCGTTAGCAAAGGGCAAAGACCAAATGACATGTTCGCGCTATGCCACATTTCCTGAACGGCGGCGGAAACTGTCATTGGTAATCCCTGACCACCGAACTCGACCGGAAAGGACAAACTACCCCAACCGTTTTCGATAAATTGTTGATAGGCTTCTTTCCAGCCCTCGGGAGTGTCGACTTTACCGTTGTCCCACTTGCTTCCTTGCTGATCGCCAATCACGTTGAGCGGCGCTAAAACCTCGCCAGTGAATTTGCCTGATTCATCAAGTATGGCTTCGACCAACTCCGGGGTCGCCTCTTCGAACCCTTCAAGCTTTGCGATATCGGCAATGCCGATTACATGATTCAAGACAAAGGCAATGTCTTTGACAGGTGCGGTGTAAGTCATCGTAGAAACATCCCGTATTCCGAAAAATAAAAATCGCCAAAACCGGCAATGTGATGCTTAATTATGGCGCTACCAGACCGAAAACGCTACCGCCCAAGGTGGCCGAGGCCGACGCCCCCAAGATGGAGACGCCGATAAAGCGTTTCGGTTAACCCTACTCCTGCAGCGCCTTCGACAACTCGGGCAGCGCGTCAAACAAATCAGCCACCAGACCGTAGTCGGCGACTTGAAAGATCGGGGCTTCTTCGTCCTTGTTGATGGCCACGATAACCTTACTATCCTTCATGCCGGCAAGATGCTGGATGGCACCGGAAATGCCAACCGCAATGTATAAATCAGGCGCAACTACCTTACCGGTCTGACCCACCTGGTATTCATTGGGAACAAAGCCCGCATCAACGGCGGCACGCGATGCTCCCACAGCAGCATTCAGCTTCACGGCGATTTCGTCCAGCATCGAAAAATTCTCGCCATTCTGCATGCCACGACCACCTGATACGACAATACCTGCGCTGGTGAGTTCAGGTCGATCCGATGTCGAGAGCTCCTGTCCAACGAACGAGACCTGCGCGCTGATCTCAGCGGAATCAACTGCATCAACCGATGCACTGCCGCCCTCTTCACTCGCAGACTCAAAAGAAGTGGTTCGAACGCCTACCACTTTCACCTTATCGCTGCTCTTGACAGTCGCAAGGGCGTTGCCTGCATATATAGGACGCACAAAGGTGTCGTCACTATTCACAGCGATGATGTCCGAAATCGCAGATACATCAAGCGAGGCTGCAACGCGTGGCATCACATTCTTGCCCGCCGCCGTTGCGGCAAAGAGTAGGTGCGAGTAGTCACCGGCGTGTTTGACGACCAGAGCCGATAGATTTTCAGCCAGTTCATGTTCGTAGGCTGCATCGTCTGCCAGCAATACCTTATCGACGCCTGCAACTTTTGCAGCTTTGTCAGCCACCGCTGCTGCATCTTTGCCAGCGACAAGTACATGGACATCGCCACCGATTTCTTTTGCTGCGGTCACAACGTTCAAGGTAGCGGGTCGCAGAGAACCGCCTTCGTGTTCGGCCAGAATAAGAATGCTCATAGATATATCCTCTTGTATTGACCGATCAGATGACTTTGGCTTCGTTGCGCAGCTTTTCAACCAGCTCGGCAACACTGTTGACAATGATGCCCGCTTCACGTTGTGGAGGCTCATTGACTTCAACGACTGACAACCCACTTGATACATCGACACCAGTTTCCGCGACCGGTGTGATATCCAAAGGTTTCTTCTTTGCCTTCATGATATTAGGCAGCTTTGCGTAACGCGGTTCGTTCAGACGGAGATCCGTCGTGACAATCGCAGGCATGGCAACCTTGATTGACTCAAGACCGGCATCAACTTCACGCGTAACTTTCAAGGAATCGCCATCAAGCTCAACCTTTGAAGCGAAGGTTGCTTGCGGCATGCCAGTAAGCACAGACAACATCTGACCAGTCTGATTCGCATCATCGTCGATGGCTTGCTTGCCGAGAATCACCAGACCCGGCTGTTCTTTTTCAACAATGTGCTTGAAGAGCTTGGCGATAGCCAACGGCTCCAGCAGTTCGTCAGTCTCGAGCAGAATACCTCGGTCAGCTCCCATGGCAAGTGCTGTGCGAATGGTCTCCTGACTCTGGCTGGGCCCGATGGATACCGCGATAACCTCATCCGCGTTGCCTGCTTCTTTGATACGAAGCGATTCTTCGACCGCGATTTCGTCAAACGGGTTCATCGACATCTTGACGTTCGCGAGCTCAATGCCGGATTTGTCCGCCTTGACGCGAGCTTTGACGTTGTAGTCAAGCACGCGTTTGACACCTACGATAATTTTCATGGAATTCCTCTCGAATTGATATCCGGAATATTACGCCAAAATGGTACCCGGTAACCCGGTCTCTGACACATCCATCGTTAGCACGATGGCGATTTTTACGTCAAGTTGGTCGCCGCAGTTCATACCGAAGCGTCGCTCGGCTAGATTGGTTCGATAACGGTTCAGTTCTGTCGGCTTTAATCTATTCACCAATGTCTTCATTCCATAGCGCAGGTTCAGCACTGATGAACTCCTCCATCAATGTGACGCACTCCGCATCATCCAGCACTTCAACTTTCACTCCTCGACTACGCACATAGTCTTCCGGACCTTGGAAAGTCTTGTTCTCGCCAATCACGACATGCGGGATGCCATAGAGCAAAACAGCGCCGCTACACATATCGCATGGGGACAAGGTTGAATACAAAATGGCGCGCTGATAGGTGCTCGCTGGCAAGCGGCCAGTTTCTTCAAGGCAATCCATCTCGGCATGGCGTATCGAGCTACCTTTTTGTACACGCTGATTGTGCCCGCGTCCAATGACCTTGCCATCAACTACCAGCACGGAACCAATTGGGATGCCACCTGCGGCACGCCCTTTACGAGCTTCCTCGATAGCAGCCTGCATGAATTCGCGATGCTCTGACATACGTCTATTTTACCCTGTTGGTATTTTTGGATTAATCAAGCTGTATACGCCCGGACACCTGAACCGACACTCTGCTACTACCGCCTTCAATAACAGGTGCTTTTTCGACACTCGAGCGCAGCACGTCGGCCCGTTCGAAACTATTGAAATGTGCTTTATCGTTATCTGTTTGAATATTCATATCGATGATGCGATAACCAGTCGCTCCCATATTTGTCTGAACCAGAAGCGCACGTCGTTTGAAGGCATCAAGCGCCTGATTGATCAAGCGATCACTCGCTACTTTTCGAGTTTCTTCTTTGGCACTGAGACGAATACCTTGCACCTGTAGACGTTCCTGCAACTGTTGAATGGCTTTTCCAGCTGCTTTGAAATCGCCTGTCGTGATTTCAAGTGTCTGAGTAGCCCGCCAGCCAATCAATCGCCTGGACTGACTCGTGTCGTATCGCGGGAAGGTCTGATAGTCGCGAGTCTTGGTTTCAAGCGTTGCAAAAGGTCGCAACTGGTTTACAGCCCACGACATCGCCGCATTGACCCGGTTGGCAAGTTGAGCTGCATCCTTGTCTTCAGCCTGCACCACCAGTGTCGCTGTCATCCGGTCGTTATCGATATCAGCACTGGCAGACGCACTCAAACTGAAGACACCATATAAAGTATTGGAACCGGCATCGTTTGCGAACGTCACGGTTGAGCCGAGGAACACGAGCACCAGGCCAATCGACAACCTCATAGCCAAATCACGACGCTTATTCACTTGTTTTGCCCCTCGAAAACCGCGATATAAAACCCCATATCAGCTAGATTCGTCCCCCATTAACAACAAAAACAATAACTTACCGGGGTCCGACCCCCGTTACTTCTCCAAAATGGCGGAGACGCCGATTCCGCCGGCGGTGCAGACTGATATCAGGCCACGGCCATTGCCGCGCTCGTTGAGCTGTTTGGCAAGTGTTCCGACGATGCGCGCACCGGTTGCAGCGAAGGGATGGCCGACGGCGAGACTCGAGCCCTTGGGGTTCATCTTCGCTCGGTCAATCGAGCCAAGAGCACCATCCTGTCCAAGCTCGGTACGACAATATTCGTCGTCTTCCCACGCTTTCAGGGTACAAAGAACCTGCGCTGCAAAGGCCTCATGTATTTCATATATATCGAAGTCCTGCAAAGTCAGATTCGCTTTCTTCAGCATATCACTGACGGCCAACGTCGGCGCCATAAGCAATCCTGCTCCACCGACGAAATCAACTGCGGCCGTAGACGAATGGGTCAGGTAGGCTTGAATAGGCAAGCCTCTCTCTTTCGCCCACTCTTCACTACAAAGCAGTACACCAGCTGCTCCGTCAGTTAGCGGCGTACTGTTGCCGGCAGTCAAGGTACCCGCATCGCTTTTGTCATAGGCCGTTCGCAAACCCGCCATGGCTTCCATAGTCGTATCTGGACGCATGTTGTTATCGCGTACCACGCCTTCACATGGCAGCAACAGATCATCGAAGAACCCATCGTTATATGCAGCGGCGGCATTATGATGAGAATGAAATGCGAGTTCATCCTGTGCCTCGCGCGTAATTTCCCACGTTTTGGCCATCATTTCGCAATGCTGTCCCATGCTCATCAGCGTGCGCGGCTCGTTAACAGATGGCGGTACAGGCGCAAGCTCCTTTGGGCCGAAGCCTTTGAATATCGCGAGCTTCGACTTGATATCGCGCGCCTTGCCCAATGCAACGAGTCGTTTGGAAAACTTCTTGTTGAAAACGATGGGCACATCGCTGACGGTATCAGTACCCGCGGCAATGGCCGAATCTATCTGACCACTGGCGATCTTTGCTCCAGCAACCATTGCCGCTTGCAAAGAGGTACCGCAAGCCTGTTGCATGGTCAAGCCTGGTGTTGCGGGACTCAGCTTGGTACCAAGCACGGCTTCACGAGCCAGATTCCAGTCACGTGAATGTGTAATAACCGCACCGGCATTTACCTCACCCAAGCGCACGCCTTGCAATTCGTAGCGTTCAACAATGCCTTCGAGCACGGTCGTCAGCATTTTCTGATTCGAGATCGCCGAGTACGATGAATTCGAGCGGCAAAACGGAATGCGTAAGCCACCTACGATAGCAACTGGTTTCAAAGTGTCAGCCATGTCTAGAAATTCTCAAGTTATACAACAGTCAATAAACCAGAAGTAAATACCCGCTTAAAGAACCAAAGTGCGTGTGCAGTAGACACTTCCAGCCTCATTTTTCAAGCAGATCCATCAGGCATTAGCTGCCTGAGTTTCCAGATATTTCATCGGGCCACCGTGGAACGGCGCAAAGCCGGTGCCGAATATAATACCTGCGTCCAGCAGGTCGTCATCCTCAACAATGCCTTCGGCAGAAACTGCCTTGCATTCGTCAAGAAACGGCTTCATCAAACGTTCGGCCAATTGGTCCCCGTACGGGCTGTCAACATCAACCGCTTTTCGGTTGGATCGACCTTTCTCCCAGACATAAAAACCGGTTCCGGATTTTTTGCCGAGCTCACCACGGGCAAGTTTGTCTTCAAGCAATTTTCTTTGCGCTCCCACATCGCCCTTGGCGAGCGTTTCGGCGACTTTCATACAGACATCCAGACCAACAATATCAGCAAGCTCGACAGGACCCATAGGCATGCCAAACCGTATGGCTGATGCATCAATAGTTTCCTTGTCTATCCCTTCAAGCATCATTGTGAACGCTTCCATCAAATACGGTGCAAGCACGCGATTGACGAGAAAACCAGGAGCGCTTTTCGTTGGTAGCGGGAAGCGATTGATCTGCGAACAGAATGCGCAGCCACGAGTAATCCAAACATCCTGTGTATCAGCGCCATGTACGACTTCGACCAATGGCATCTTCACAACCGGGTTGAAAAAATGCAGACCGATCAATCGCTTTGGATCGTTGAGATCTTTGGCGAGATCCTCCAGTGGCAATGCCGACGTGTTCGTCGCCAACACTGCATGCTCTGCCATACGAGGTTCCAGAGCAGCATAGAGTGAACGCTTGGCATCTGCATCTTCATAGATGGCTTCAATAACAACATCGGCGCGAGGCACGCCATCACCGTTGACATCAGGTATCAGACGAGCAACAGCCGCTGAGACAGTGGGCTTTTTCTTGAGTCGTTTTTTGAATAATGATCGTGCACGTTTCAGCGCAGGTTCTATGAATTCCATTTCGCGATCTTGCAAGGTCACTTCCATTCCCTGCAAAACACACCACGCGGCAATGTCTCCACCCATAACCCCAGCACCCACGACATGGACGCGACGAACTTTGAAATCCTCCGCCTTACCGAGCGCTTTCATGCGTTCAGTCAAGAAGAAAACACGACGAAGATTCCGCGCTGTTGGACTGACCATCAGCTCGCCAACACGTACCGCTTCACCGTCCAGCATACGACGGCGATTGTCACGTTCTTCAGCCCATAGATCAATCATTTCGAACGGTGCGGGATAGTGATCCGGGTTGGCTTTTTCGGCCGTTTTCTTTTTCAGAACACGGGCAAGCGCGGCTCGCGCTGGTTGGCGATTAGTCAACGAGGCAGACGTTGAAGCTGCTTTTTTCTTGCGTTTTTTCAGGACGGCGCGACGTGCACTCCAACGCAATGAAGCAAACTCACTGACGAGTTCGTCAATGACGCCCATCTTGCGTGCTGCCGGTGCTCGCAACATGCGCCCGGTCAACATCAGTTGCATGCCTTGCATCCCGCCAACGCGCTCGGTCAATCGAGTCGTCCCGCCAAGGCCAGGGAAAATCCCAAGCTTCACTTCCGGGAAACCCACTCGCGTCGCAGGTACGTTCAGCGCAACGATGTAGTTGCAACAAAGTGCAAGTTCAAGCCCACCACCAAGACAAAATCCATGAATCGCAGCCACCGTATGGCAGGACAGATTTTCAAGCCGGGAAAACACCTCATGACCCTGACGAATCTTTTCGGTGACATCCTCCGCTCGCTCGAACGCATCGAATTCCCGAATATCCGCACCCATGATGAAACTGTCAGGCTTGGCCGAGGTGATCACGACTCCTGCTGGAACATCTTTTTCAAGATCGCCAACAATCTCACCTAGCTCACGCAGCAAATCTTCCGACAAGGAATTGGCAGTTTCTCCAGCCCGGTCACACGCGAGCCAAACAATTCCCTCCATATCACGCTGGATCTTCCAGTGCTGGTAGCTCTTGGACGATCCAGAGTTGGCTTGGGCGGCAGAAGTATTCATAGCATCACTCTGTGGACTTTATTCAATGGATATAGAGTGTATAGAGCCGTTAGAATTGCTACAAGCATGTACAAAATCACATTGCCTGTTTTCTGAACACTCAAGAATGACTCTGACGTCCTTGAGTCGAATTCGTTCGCACGCCACACAAGGGAGGCTGACTGATACATAAAAGTGTCTGTCGGAAGAATCCGATCAGCGATCCATGAGCCAAAACGATATCAGCCATGTATTCAAACGCTGATTTCCCACGTGATCAATATGCGTTGAACAGAGTACTCAGAATGTCAGGCGGGTCGCAAAGAATGGCCGCACGCTATTTCTATCGGGATCCCAGGCCAGGTCGATCCGGAGATCTGTGTTAGCCAATGCCCGAAGCTTATAACGCAGCCCCAAGCCACCGCGCAGATTCTGATCCAGAAGATCAACATCACTCGTTTCAAATACATTACCTGCATCAAGAAATACGACCCAGCGCCACGCGGGATACGAGAAAAATCCGGAAAGATATTCGACATTCAGCAGCATCAGGATATCTCCCGAATCGCGACCCTTGTCCACGCCGCGCAGGACATCACCACCACCGATTGAAAACGAGTGGTCTCCAAAAGGCGCACCATCACTCAGACCGAGCCGCAGTTGAACATTCAGATTCTTTTGTGGGTCGACGAGTGGAAGGTACCAGATACCCCACAAGTCGAGACGCTTGTAGCTGAAGCTGGAAGCCAGATTCTCATCAGCGACGCGTAATGTAAAGCCGTAGCTCTTGCCGCGACGCCGAAAGGTATCGCGACGGACCAACTGATTCTCCACACCGAATACAAAGCTTAAATCCGTACCATCGACAAAAGGGCCGGCTTCACCCTCTGTGACATCGTATTCACGATCAATCACACGAAAACCGGCATGGTATCTCAACCCGCGAACACCCTTGGTGTGATTAAGCCAACGCGCGACTTGAGTTTCAAATACAAATGATTGGCGTTCCGCCTCACCAAAGATTACTTCATTCTGCTCGAGCTCAACGTTACGCCGCTCGGCCGCTACGTTAAGAAACAGACCGAAGTCTGAACCCAGAAATCGTGGCACGGTGTAGCGCACTGAGTGGACAAACCCTGATCGCCCTCGACCATTATCTTCCTGACGCTTTTCGCTGGTTAACTTAAGACGATGTAGCCGACCCCGAAAATTTTCCCAGCGAATCTGCACGCCAACTCTAAGCTCACCATCACTCGTTCGGCTCAAGCGAGGTAATGGAAGAACGAAAATCTTCTCATCAACAATATAGCGAAGTTCAAGTAGGCCATCGATGAGTTCGAGCTCTGACCGTACCGACTTGAACAAACCAAGATCCTGAATATTCTGGATACCGTCGATAATGTCGTCAAGCGAACACTGTGCTCCAGATTTCTGTGGCAGCTCGCGGATGAGTACTGCCGCCTTGGTGACATCGTTGCCGACAAAGCGAATGCTATCGATTTCGCGATTGCAGTATTCTTCACCCGGAATTGCGTCAGCTGCAGCCACTGGCCCCGACCACATGACGAGCCCTAATGCAATATATATCATCAAAAGCGCGCAGGCGCAGCTAGGCCGTACACGCCGTACTAGCAGACACGAAAACCCTCGACTGATTAGAATCAGACCGTTCACACGATTTTGCTCGGTGTTCCAGTAGACACATGAAGGTGCCCGTTACCGGAATCGACTCAAGGATCATGCCGATGGGGGTCGAAGATCTAACTCGGGTTAGTTGTTTTGTGCTGCCAAGGTCAAATCAGGTCGCCCGCAATGGCTAGAGCTCAGGCAAACCGTGGGAATCGCCGGATGTTCTGCCCTGCGAGCCTCGGGCGGTGTTCGAATCACGGAATTCCGCGTCCTCTGCCGAGGAAATAGCCTGTATCGCGCTGCGGATGTTGCCGGGCAAGCCACTGTATCGCTGTTCATCCAGCTCCTGTGCAGAACGCGAACGGTACAGATCGGCATCCAGTGCCCGCAACTCATCACTTACCGGGTGAGGCTGTAGTCGATCAGCGAGAACGGACAGACTCCTCGGAGGCTGGTCTGGAAACTGTCTGGCTGCCCAGCGCAGAACCGCCTGTGACACGGCATTGAGATCGGACTCGCGACAGCTAAGTTCGACCTCGGCCAGCGGCGCCATATTTGTATACGACTGACGCACACTATCACGCACAGCCCCGAGACGATTGACCATCGAGGTGGAATACCCACCGAGATGCTTTTGAGCCGTGAACCGTTGCATGAATATCCAGAAAAGCGTCGCTATCCAGGCAAACAACAAAGCTGCCGAAATCCATTGCCAACGTTTGACGCTCGCAGCGATTTCCGCAACCGTATGGACAGTACTGCCAGTGCCCTGCACCAATAAACCGTCCGCCCCTGCCTCCTGACCAATTGCGGAGTCCTGACTGTTCACTGAGCCGTTATCATCCCGATTGCTTGCCAGCGCATCATTCGACTGAGCCGTCGAATCATCGAGGCTTAGTCCATCTCTTTGCGAATTATTTACCGATGATCCCGATAAAGCGGCAACGGAGGAGTCACTTGTTGACGCAGCATTATCGGCACTCGTCGCGCTTGTCTGAGCCGCACTTTTCTCCGGCGGAGCCACACGCAAGAGGGTGGCTCCCAACTCAACCGTTTCCAGTTGACCGCTTATCGTGTTGAACCACTCTATGGCAATAGCGGGCAGCACCTGTTCACCGGCTGACTCCGGAATGATCGCCCAACTGAAACGCTGTTCCGATATCAGACCGTTATCGGATTGTCCGGTGGCACTGACCGGCTCCTCAGCGTAAATACTCAGACCTTGAACCTTCGGTCGCTCAATTAACGGCAACTGCGTTGCAGTTGCGCCAACCGCTCTGAGCACAAGCGTACGGGTCAGGGGTTGATCAACCGTTGCCATCTCGGGATCAGCAGACCATCTTTCCTCTAGAGTCACCGCTTGCGCCGGTAACCACCAGCTTCCACCGACCGCTGGCCGAGCTTGCACATCGAGTTCAATTGAATCGGTTTGTCGTCGAATGTTTTTCGTTGGCGTAAAAAAACCGCGAGCCCGTGACGGATCAACAGGCACGGATACATTCAGACGTACAGGATCAATCAATAGCTTACCGCTACGTTGCGGAAACACGGCAAAACGCCGCTCAGTTACGGCATAGCGTCTGCCATCACGCACGTCTTCAAATCGCCTGTCCTCACCCAGTTGTTCAACATTGAGGGCATCCCCATCGGGCGCTCCCAGCGCACCATCAACTATCTCGATAGCCTGATACACGCGTAGCGTCAACAGAACTTGCGACTGTACCCAAGGTGTTTTCGTGTCCACTGTCGCTTCAACATAGATATCCCGTGCTGCACCCGTCGGCGCTGACGTGACAGTCAGGCTCAAGGAATTACTTCTTTTTGACCCAACGAGTACCGGTGGTACGACAAAGTTGCCAATCGTTCGAGGCATCAGCTCCAACGCCCAATTGCGTGTTTGCACGACGGTTGTCTTGCCACCACTGATGCGAGTCTGAGATTCTATATTGCTTGATCGGCCAACAATGTCAAAGTGTTGCTCGAGCGCTGTTGTGTCTAACTCTCCTTCCAGAGAGTTGGCGATAACCGTTAAGGTTACGCTTTCTTCTATCGAGATCTCGCCAGCGCCAAGTTCCATGAGCACCGTGCCCTGCTGCGCATGCGAGACAGCAGCAAACAAGGTCAGCAACAACCAAAGAATCAGGCTACCAGCGCTCTTCACTACTTTGCACTCCCGGGTATTCTAGTTGATGACTCTGTTGTAATTTGTTGCGCAACAATCCGGCAGGGTCATCCGGTATCTGCCTTAACCATTGTTCCGTTGCTTGTTGTTGTTCAGTCAAGGGCTGGTTCGATTCCTGAGCGGCATAACCTGAAAGCTCTTCATCTTCTTCAGGTTCTCCAGCCTCCGCCTCTTCTGTGTTTAGCTGCTCTTCGGCTTCAAGTGCTGCGCGTGCTGCCGCTTCGGAATTCTCCTCGCGACTATCTTCCGACTCACCCTGCCGCTGTTGCTGGCCGGCTGCAGAATTATCGGCATTGGCTTGCTGCCCATCTTGCTGCCCATCTTGCTG
>CAYUZB010000006.1:20377-61630 GCA_964449565.1 uncultured Granulosicoccaceae bacterium
CTTGCTGCCCATCTTGCTGCCCATCTTGCTGTCCATCTTCAGAGGTAGACTCCTCGGCGGATGAATCGCGCTGATCGCCAGCATCGCTGGAATCACTTTGCTCACCCTGCTGCTCATTGCCAGCCTGGTTTTCACCTTGCTCGCCTGATTCACTATCCGAGCTCTGGTCACCCTGTTCACCATCACCCCCGGATTGTTGCTGTTGCTGCTCCTGTCGTGCACGAATTTTCTCGGCGATCTCCTTGTTATGCAACGCTCGTTGATGGCCAGGGTTCAACTCGAGTAACTCGTCGAACTGATTGATCGCCTCATCGAGTCGACCATTATGTACGTTGCTCGTAGCGGCATTGAAAAGCTCCCGCTGAACAGCATCACTGTCACCAGATTCTTCAGCAATATTTCTGGCTCGCTCAAAGGACGCCGTCGCCGCATCAAGCTCACCTGCCTGAAAATGGCCAAGGCCTTTCCAGCTATCAGAAGGCGCCATGTCGATCAGCTTCTCCGAATCACCATTGTCCAATAACTGTGCAGCCTGTTGTTCGGGTGTGCGAAACCAGTCCTGCCATTGGGCCAGGCTCACGGACGGAACAAGCAACAGACTCATGCAGGGCAAAAGCAAACGCAACATCGGATGGGACAACGGATGCAACATCGGGCGCTTGGCCGATAAGGAATGATACCAACGCTTAACTGTTGTCAGCGCAGCCATCTAGGCAACACCTCGACGAAACAGCAGTAAAGAAGCAAGTAACACTAGTGGCAACAACCAGGGAGATCGCTCAACCCAATAGTGTGCGACCGGTTCACCTGACGAGTTTCGTTCAAGATCAATACGAGCTCGAAGTGCGATATCCAGAATGGTATCGACATCGCGCTGACCAGGACTCATTTTGACCGTGATACCACCCCCTGCATCTGTCAGTTTTCTCAGCTGTACGAGATCAAGCTGCGGTACAACCACTGAACCGCTGCGACTCTTGATGAACTGACCGTTCGGACCACGCAGTGGCGCACCCGATTCCGTCCCTACCGCCAGCACGGAGACACTATGACCACGCGATCTGGCATGCACGGCTGCATCGATATCGCGCTGCCCGACCCGGCTATCGGTGATCAAAAAAATGGAACCGCTCGACACGCTTGCCTGGTCAAGCAGTTCGACAGCTCGGACAATGGCGAGATCGAGTCGACTACCCTGCACTGGCATTATCTCAGGCGTCAATGACGGTAGAAAGGCCGAGACAGTCGTAATGTCATCGGTCAAGGGACTGATCACATAGGGCCGTTCACTGAATGCGATAAGCCCGACTTGCATATCTTTGCTTTGATCAAGAAAGTCTTCGAGCTTGAATCTTGCGCGCGACAAACGATCGGGTTTTACATCGTCGAGTCGCATAGATGGCGACAGATCCAACAAGGTAACCACTGCCGGCCTTGCGGCAAAAACCGGAACTTCGGTTTTCTCCCACACGGGCCCTGCCAGAATGATGATAGCGATTGCCCATACCAGAAATAAAATCCATGAAGCACGCTTCGACGAACCCGCCCCCGACTCGATAACATAAGGTTGTAAGGCAACATCCACATATCGCGTCCAGTCGCTATTGCCGCCGTGCGTACGCCACCACTGAATCGCCAGTATTGCAAGCGGCACCAAGGCTATTAACCACCAAGGCCTGAGCCAGGAAAGTCCGACTTCAGTCATTTCCCTGACCCCAACGATCTAGCTTGCCGTAACGCAGCAGCGCCCATAACATACTGCATATAAGGGACAACGCCAACGGCCACTGATACCACTCCAGACGCGGTCGAAATTGTTCACCGTCATCGTCGCTTGGCTCAAGACGATCAATTTCCGCGTAAATCGACTCCAGCTCCTGCTGGTTACGTGCGCGAAAATAGCGTCCTCCAGTGACCGATGCAATTTCCATCAAAGAACGTTCATCAAGCTCGGTGCGACGCGCGCGACCGGAACCAATACCAATCGTGTGAATACGAATATCATTCTCGGCGGCCAGGCCAGCCGCTTCAATGGGGTCGACAATACCAGCCGAGTTCTGGCCATCGGTAAGCAGAATCAGCACCCGAGACGCCTCTGGACGCGAACGTAAACGCTTGACCCCAAGGCCAATTGCATCACCGATAGCCGTTGAACGCCCCGCCAGACCAACCGTTGCCTCGTTCAGGAAATGTTGCACAGTGTCGTGATCGAATGTCAGAGGGGTTTGTACGTAGGCGTTTGAACCGAACATGATCAAGCCGATTCGATCGCTTTGGCGTTCAGCGATAAAACCACGAGCTACGGCCTTGACAACAGCCATGCGGGTAGCTCGTCGGTTACCTGCATACAGATCGGGCTCGTTCATGCTGCCCGATATATCGATACCCAACATCAGATCGCGCCCACTGACTGGCACTTGTAGAGGTTCACCATAGGACTGAGGTCGGGCGCTCGCTGCGACAAGAAAGAACCACATCAAACCCAGCAAGAAAAGAGACCACCAAAAACGGGACTGCCCAACCTCGGCAGTAAATTCACTATAGCGTGACAAATCAGGCACGCGAAGCGCGCGACCACCCAGATCACCCATTCGCGGCAAGGTGTACCAGGCGATTAACGGCAATGGCAAGGCTAGCCAGACCAACGGCCAGGCCCAGATCAATTCCTGCAGCACACCTGAGAATCGAGTAATACTCGCCTGCAATTCAAGCATCGGATTTCCCGGCACGCTGTATAAGCGTTGCACTGGCGGAGATCAATGCCTGCCGATCCTCCATAGTTATAGAGGCTGTTCGTTGATAGGGCCCTTCGCTTAACAGCAAGCCAAGCTCGGATCGAAACACACCATCGCCGTGCAACTCATCCAAACGGTTCAACCATTCATCGCCCTGCAGCGACGCAACAGCCTCTCTTGAATCCCGTTTGATCAACACACGACGCAGTAACTGAGACAGAGCGCTCAGAAATGTATGTGGATCAGTCTCTGCGGACTGACGACTGATCGCTTCAAGCTCTTGAGTTGCATCCCGTAACCAGCGACGTTGTCGATAGTTTCGAAGCATGAACCAAATGACTAGAAGCACAACAATAACAATCAGAAACACCACCCACCATCCGGCCGCAGGCACGCTGCTGACATCTGGAACTTCAAGAGGGTGAAGCTCCGCAAGTAATGCGTCGCTATCGTTCATTTACGTTGCAGGATACGCACCGCAGTGTCGATCAACGGTGCAGCTGTATCCGCCTGTATGGTTGTATGTCTACCCTGTGCAAAAAAATGACTCACAGCCTGTTGCCGCTCATCGAATCGCCGTCGATAGTCACGATGCGAGTGCGTTGAATTCATCGACAGTGACAATCTATTTGTACTACCAGGCGCCTGCATCGAAGTAATCGCAAAACGACCATCACTCGGCAAATTGTAATCAAGTGGATCAGCGATTTGCACGGCAACCATGTCGAGTGTATGTAACACCCGGCCGAGAGCTTTTGTCGCGCTCTCATCAAAATCATGAAAATCACTTAGCAATACAACGGTGCTACCACTGTGCGCACCCCGTGCCAGCTTCTCCATCATGTCAGAAAAGTGAAAGATACTCGACGTTGGGACATGCATCTGGCTTTTGACAATGGCACGAAACAGACTCATCAGACCGCGCCGTCCCATCGCTGGACGCACTTCAGCATGCCAGTCATCGGTGAAAACGAAACCACCGACACGGTCTCTACCACTGACCGCACACCAACCAAGCAAAGCTGCCAGGCGTGCCGCCAGAACTGATTTGTACATGCCTTGTGTACCAAATCGCATACAGCGACGATAGTCGATGAACAACAAAACAGGCCTTTCGCGTTCTTCTACAAACAGCTTGGTGTGCGCACGTCCGGAGCGTGCAGTAACTTTCCAATCAATCATGCGCACATCATCGCCAGGCTGATATTCACGCACTTCGGCGAAATCCAGGCCGCGCCCCAGACGACTCGATACTGAATTTCCGCCTTGTTGGGATGCACTGCGTTTCTTGACCCGTCGTTGCATTGCTGTTGCCGAGGATCGCAGTTGTACGAGCTCATCCAGAGTAGTGCTTACCGGCGAGGCAAATGTTGGTCCCTTGAGTACCCCGTTGAGAATCGACGAGTGCTTCTCGCGAGAAGGCGCAGGCATCACGGCACAGCAACAAGTTGCAGTAAACGATCTATTACATCGCTTGCCCCGACACCATCAGCTTCGGCCTCAAATGTCAGCAAGATGCGATGGCGCAACACATCGTGTATGACCGCCTGCACATCGCCCGGCGATACATAGTCACGCCCAGCCAACCAGGCGTGCGCACGAGCTGCAGAATCGAGAGACAAGGTGCCACGCGGACTAGCGCCGTAACTGATCCATCGACCCAGCTCTTCGTCAAGCTGCGCGGCATTACGGCTCGTGGTAACAAGACGCACCAGATACGCTTCGACGTTGTCAGCCAGGTACACTTCGAGAACTTCACGACGTGCGGCGAATAGCGCATCGAGTGACAGCGTTAACGATGGTTCTGACGAAGCAGAAGCAGATTGAGCTTGAGTCTCATTTAGCGACACTACATCCGACAAGGCTTCACCTCTGACAAGTCGTAGAATATCTGCCTCATGTTGCGGATCAGGATAGTCAATGATCACCTGCATCAGAAAACGGTCCAGTTGTGCTTCGGGCAAGGGATAAGTACCTTCCTGCTCTATCGGATTTTGTGTCGCCATAACCATGAATGGCGCAGGCAAGGCATAAGTTTTGTGTCCAACAGAAATCTGCTGTTCCGCCATGGCTTCAAGCAATGCGGACTGCACCTTTGCCGGAGCCCGATTGACTTCGTCAGCGAGAATCAGATTATTGAACAAGGGTCCTTCCTGAAACACGAATGACCCATCAGCCGGCCGATACACCTCGGTTCCGGTTAAATCCGCAGGTAGTAAATCAGGCGTGAACTGTACACGCTGATAGTTGGATTCGATGTGATCAGCGAGCGCCTTGATCGCTCGTGTTTTTGCCAGACCTGGTGCACCCTCAACCAGCAGATGACCATCGACCAACAAGGCAAGTAGCAAACGATTAACCAACAAAGGTTGACCAATAACCGCATTTTCAAGCTGAGATTGCAGTGCTTGAACCGCAGGAAGAACACTCATTGACTTTTCTTAATCTAAATCGTTGGGTTAAGGATTTGAACTATTACAAAGTGACGTTAACATCCAGCTCAGCAACCAGGCGCCCATCGAATACCGCACGAATGGTAGTGCTACCAATGGTCAGCGGGTTGATGATACCGTTGGTGTCAGCATCGGTACCGATACTGACTACCGATGTATCGCCAACAATCGAAAACTCCGTACTGGATGTTACATCATCATCTTCAGAGAAACTCGAACCGGTTGAGACTCTCAATGAAACCTGACCACCCAGTAAGGGTAAGTTCAATGACAAACCCTGCTCGAAACTCAAACTCGTCGCTTCGACATCAGACGTCAAGACTGTCAATGTCGCCAAGCCTGAGGTGTCACCACAGGCTGCGGTAACAGTTGCCGAACCTGCGGCCTCACCCGACACCAGGCCACGGCTGCCTATAGCATTGCTGATGGTCGCCGTTTCATCCTCGCTGTTGATCGTCCAGACGAGTGATTCAGTCAGATCACGTGTGATGAAGGAGTCACCACTCGTAAACGTCCCACTCGCGACCATCTGTAGGGTGCCATCAACGGTCACGGTGGCAACACTTGGTGAAATGGCAATATCAGTAAGACTATCGTTCACCGTGATTGTCGAGGATCCGGTCAGCGTATCAACTGCTGCCGTAAGCACAACAGTGCCAGGGCTTGTTGCCAGCAAGGACGCCGAATTCTCAGAGAGACTGATAACGCTTGTTGTGTCAGTGGGCGTCGCTGTGAAGCTGACTGATGGTAGATTTCTCTCACTACCATCGCCAAAGGTACCGATCGCGCCATAGTTCGCAGCGACGCAAGGGTCGAGGCTTGTCGCGCCGATCACACCCTGAATGGCGATCAAGGGAGAATTCGACACTTCGATCAGAAACGCATTAGAGACTACATCGGCAATACTCACACTCACCGTAGTAGTGCCGTTACTGATCCCGGTTACCGTCCCGTCCTCATCGACTGATGCAATATCCGGATTTTCAGATACCCAACGACGATTACTACCGGAGATTTCAAAAACTTCGTTATCTGCATTGCCACCTTCAAGATTCAAGGTGATTCTCTGTCCGAAATTGAGAATGACATTTTCAAGCCCCCCTTCCGGCACTTCGACAGACAGGGATGTCAAACCTGCCTGAGACGCTTCAATTGCCTCTTCAAAAGGTCGAGCGTCACCTGAACACGCTTGAATGGCGCTGAACCCAACCACAAACGCAGGCATCAAAAGGGTGCGAATTTTCGGACTCATGGCGTTATCCTCAAGCCGATCACCAGGCTATCGACTCTTATCGGTTCATCGACAGCGTAGCTTCGCCACTCGGCACTGACCGACAGCCTGGGCAGACGCTTGAGTTGTTGAATAACGCCGACGCTTACTCTCACACCAAGGAAATCCTCTTCAATGCTCCCACTGCCTATCGATGCATTTTGTGGCGATTGCGTCACCGTATAGTCGACCACACCCAGCACGATATACCCACTCAGGCCCTGCCACGGCGGTGATTGGAAACGAGCTGCTATGCCAAGCGCAGAAGTAAGCTCGACATCGAACCCGGCATTGTCCTCTTCTGCCAGCGCCAAGTCGCCAAACACCTCTATACCAATATTCGGCAAGACAAAAGCGCCGGCCGTGATACTGGCAAACAGTGGGAAGAAATCCAGATCCGAATGCCGGATACCATTTGCTCCGAAATGAAGCTCACCGTAAAAATCGGATCGGATTTGCGAAAGTCCGAAATCCAATGAACCCGTGTTTCGATCCGATGCCAGAACCAGACTCGGCGAAACACTGCAAAGCACTATGGCAAACAGTGTCATGTGCTTTCTTAAAACATGGCTGACGTGCACAGATATTCCGCCTGAATCCTCGATCGACTTAAAGATAGCACCCTGCAGTCGCAAGGTGAGCTCAGACTACGGCGACGTAACCCATGTCGCTTTCACCATCATTGATCAAGGACAACTGGCAGCAGCATAGACGGGATTCAGTTCGGCACCCTGAATCAGCACGACACAGCCGTTGTTCCCAGTTGGTTTTGCCACACGAAACGATAGATCGGCATCAGTACCAACTCGGCCAAGGCGCTTGACATCCGTCGCAACGTGATGATTGGTTAGCGTCTTATAACGATTTTCACCACCGGTGATCTCAGTTTGTACTTTGTCGATGATACTGACCAGCCACACATCGGCACCCTTTGCCAAAGCTCTGTCGGCCTCGCTACCCGTGACCTTGATCGTCAAAGATTTGTTATCAGAAGCGGCAATGTCGATGGACATTATCGAACGGGTTTCATAATTCAGCGCCTTGGTGATCCTGCGCTTGTCCGATCCAACCGCCGCTACACGACCATTGATGACAGCTTGCGGCGTGTAGACTCCCGGGCGACCACGCAAACCAACACGATTATACAAACGCTGCCGATCGGAATATTCAGGCTTGGAGTATGGATCGACAAAATTTCCATCCCTGCCGTGTATCAGCGAGTTCCAATAGTCGACGTGATATTCGATCAATACGAGGTCTTTATCAGCCTCACGCATTCTTCCTGCAAGCTCATCAGCAGGTGGGCACGACGAGCACCCTTGGGAGGTAAAGAGCTCAATCAGCTTGATTGGTTTTTCGGCAGCCTGCGCATTACTTAATGCGACACACAACAGCAAGCCGAACGCAGAAGCGCATCGAAACAAATGTGATGTCCGTCTGTTCATATCCCTATAAGTGCCTGACAAACGCAGTTGGTTCCCTATACAGATGTGGCAGATATGCATAAATCGTGTCAATTTTGCTTGATCAAGGTAAAGGCATCGAGTGCGCGCTGGCGGCTAATCTTCAAATCAACCAGAGGCTTGGGGTAGGACAGCTTTGCGCGCAGAACCGCATCGAGCTCCCACGGTTTATGCAGATATTTGCCCATATCGTGAATTGCCGCAAATTCGGCAATTTCCGGCACCCACCGTTTGACGTAGACGCCGTCCTTGTCAAATTTCTCGCCCTGCAGGACTGGGTTGAACACACGAAAAAAAGGAGCAGCATCCGCCCCGCATCCAGCCGTCCATTGCCAGCCCATCGTATTACTGGCCAGATCAGCATCGACCAGCGTGTCGCGAAACCAAGCCTCTCCCGCACGCCACGGGATCAACAGATTCTTGATAAGAAAGGACGCGACGATCATACGTACACGATTATGCATCCATCCGGTCGCGTACAGCTCGCGCATACCCGCATCGACAATCGGCACACCCGTCATGCCCCTTTGCCAGGCACGCAAGTGGGCGCCGTGATTTTTTACCCACGGGAAACGAGTAAACCTGACGTCCAGCGGATCTTTCAAGGTTTTCGGGAAAAAATACAGCAGGCTATGAGCAAACTCCCGCCAACCGATTTCCTTGGCATAAATCTCCTCATTTGGAGACAACTCTGACAAGGATCGACCGGCAAGTAATCGATGCATAGCCTGCCGTGGGCTTATCTCGCCAAAATGCAAATGTGGTGACAGTCGCGAGGTCCCGGCAAGCGCAGGTAAATCCCTACCCTCTTTGTAAAAATGCACGCCATCTTTGTAGAATTTTTTTGCACTTGCCATTGCCGCAGCTTCCCCTGTTCGCCAAGCAGTCAGCATCTCGCGATGCCATAAACCTTCGCTCTCGGGTGGTTCGAGCTCAAGCGCTTCCAGAGTCAAGAAAACCGTAGACGCTTTTATTTTTCGGGTCTTGTTCCATAACGTTATTGAACGTGGCGTCGTCAATGGTTTAAGGAGCATAGGCGTTTCATCAAGCGCGCGCGCCATCGCACGCCAAAAAGGCGTAAACACCCTGTACGGGAGTCCATCAGCCTTAACGGTATCCCACGGTTCAATGAGCAGAGAAGCATTGAAAGACTGTGGTTTCAGTTTTCCCAACGTTGATTTGATACGCTTGTCTCGCTTGATCGATGTGGGGTCATAGCAACGATTCCAGTACAAGCGACTGGCTCCGACCTCTTGCGCAACCGCGTCTAACACTTCCAAAGCTTCGCCCTGTGCCAACAGAAGCTGACCACCTTTTTTCGCTAGTGATGCATCAAGCGTCGCAAGTGAATGATGTAACCACGCACGGCTCGCCGACCCCAAGCGACTGACCGAACCATCAATGGGATCATCAATGAACAGCGGTAGAACCGTATCGCATTCTCGTACTGCTGCTGTCAGTGCTGGATTATCGGCAAGTCTTAAATCCTGACGAAACCAGACAATGCCAACGCTCATGCCTGTTGCTTGACCACAGCATGTGAATTCTCAATATTTATCAGTGGTTCCTCATCGACATCGGTAAGCGACAAGCCACCCTTGGCGTCTCGCCCAAGCTCCGCCGCATTGGCTTCATCAGTGTCAATATGCATTTCGAGCTTGTAGCTGTCCTTGACACGAATCAGCACATCCCCAAATATCAGGTCACGCGCACCGCCGACGATCGACACAGACACCTCATCCTTGTCGGCAACGCCACACCGTTTGGCGTCATCGCTATGCATATGAATATGGCGCCGCGCGCAAATCAAGCCTTCAGTCAAGACAACCGTACCCGCGGGGCCTTCCAGCGTGATCGGCGCAGAACCGCGCACATTTCCAGAATCACGCACTGGCGCATCAACACCCAGACGAAACTCATCCGTACGCGAAATCTCGATCTGATCAACTGATCTGAGCGGGCCCAGCAAACGCACGCCATCGATACGATCACGTGGACCAATCAGATTGACTTTCTGTTCGCAGGCATATTGACCCGGCTGGGATAAATCCTTATAGGGCGTTGGACTTGTATCCTTACCAAACAATGTTTTGAAGGTTTCCTCTGTCAAGTGACAATGGCGCCCGCTAACCGCGATTGGTATGGCCTGTGCGACGTCCGAACGATCAACACTCAACAGTTGACGGGTCTGCCGAGCGATCATCAACTCTTCGTTGGTCTTGACAACGATCGCTTCGACGCGTGAGCGAGCGGTTGTAATCAATGCATACTCATTGTCATTACGCACACTCGCATCCCGATTACGGTCTTCGTCGAGAACTACACCAAGAAACTCCAGTCGTTGCACGATACGCGCACGCATGCTGGCACTGTTTTCTCCGATGCCGCCGGTAAACACAATCGCATCAACACCTCCCATCGCTGCCGCATAAGCACCAATATATTTCCTTGCACGATGAGCAAACACATTGATCGCCAACCGAGCTCGGTCATGACCATCAGCCGCGGCAAGCTCTATTTCACGCAAGTCATTGCCAAGGCCTGACAGACCGGCAAGTCCACTGCGATGATTGAGCAGCTCATCAAGCTCATCCACGCTCATGCCTTCTCGCAGAAGACCCAGCAGAACACCCGCATCGACATCACCCGAACGAGTACCCATGACCAATCCTTCAAGCGGTGTGTTGCCCATGCTCGTTTCAGCCGAGCGACCAAACTCGACAGCACAAGCACTGGCACCGTTGCCCAGATGCAGCGTGATCAAACGCAACTCGTTCAACGGACGTTCAAGAAAATCAGAGGCAATACCCGCAGCATACTCATGAGAAATTCCATGAAACCCATAACGGCGAATACCATGCTTGTTTGCAACGTCCTGATCAATCGCGTAGTTGATCGAGCGACGTGGCATACGCGCATGAAAGGCGGTATCAAATACCGCGACTTGTGGGATACCTGGCATGGCAACAGCAGCTGCTTCAATCGCTGCCAGACTGTAGGGGTTGTGCATCGGCGCATCCGGAATATAAGCGCGAATCGCCTCGATCACGGTCTCGGTAATCAACTGCGGCTCGTGGTAGTCAGGCCCGCCATGAACAACGCGATGCCCCAAGGCATCAACGGTGTACTCGGACAACTCCGCGAGGATGTCCTTGATGGCCTCACCATGAGTTCCTGCCCGGGCGGACGCATCACCGCCGAGTCGCTCGCGTTTGCCCTTGGTGAGAATCTCACCAGCATCGTCAAAAAGCGCGTACTTGATACTCGAGGAACCGCAATTGATAACCAGAATGTTCATAACGAAATTTTTTGTGTCCTGTTCGTTGATGTGAGTGATCGCAACGACTTACACGCGACCGAACCTCGATCGGTTCACGATAAACGGTAATTCTCCGCAACTTTACTACCCTGCCGCCCGACTACACTAACTAGGCGGCCATAACTGTTTAAAGACGATCTGACGACGATCATGTCATGAAATCTACACCCACATACCAAGGATTCACACCCCGCCTGAGCGCCATCCCTCGGTACCTGTCGGCTGTGTTGAGCCAAGGCCTGGTCAGCGGCTTCCATTTCGTCTTGAATCTGCTGCTGGTCAGCATACTGCTCGCCGAGGATTTCGGTGTCTTCGCACTGACTTTTGTCATCGCAGTCATGGCTAATTCGATCAGCAATGCGCTTTTCTCAACGCCGCTGTGCGTTTTCGCGCCATCGGCACGAACGGGCAACGAACGCCAACATACCGAATCCCTGCTGACCACGCTGATGGCTTTCCTGCTTGGCGCGGGCCTGTGTCTAGGATTGATGATGACATTCAGCCTTACCAGTAGCGCGCTGGAACTGCGAACTCTGGTTGCCGCTCTCGGATTCACAATCGCCTATCTCGCTAGACAGTACAGCCGCAGTGTAGGCTATGCTCGATTTGATGTAACCGCGGTATTGCTTGGCGACATGATGTATGTCGTGACCGGTACGGCTCTGTTCAGCCTATTGCTCTGGCACGATATTTCACTGACCGTGTTCGACGTGCTTACGGTTTTGACAATCGCCAACGCCTTGGGCGTACTGACGGAAATGGCCCGTCTGCCCTCGCCAATTCCACTGCTATCACTGCGACGGGCATTGAGAGACTATCGGCCCATCTGGTTCCAGTCTCGCTGGGCACTGGTCGGCGCTGTTACCACCGTACTGGTGTCACAGGCGCATAGCCTGATTGTCTCCGGGCTCGAAGGTCCCGCGGCTTTCGCACCACTTGCGGCCGGGTTTATCTTGTTTGGGCCGGTTCGCGTGGTATTCATGACGATCCAGAACGTGATCAAGCCTGAAATGGCCTTGTCTATCGCGCAAGGGCAGTCCAGAACGGCCGCCAGGCAGATGATCATGGTCAGCGTCATTTCTGTGGCGGCAATTGCAACGCTTTCAGTCTTGACCCTGTTAGGATGGCCGCTGCTCAACGAATTGCTTTATCAGGATCAATACAGCGACGAACCAATGAGAGATATTGTGCTGCTCTGGGCCGCCATCACCCTGATTGCAGCTGTGCAAAATGGGCCATTCGCTGCTCTGCAATCCCTTAAAGCTTTCAAATCGCTGGCCCTCGCCACCGTCTACGGCTCGATCCTGAGCCTATCTCTCGTGACCCTCGCTGTTCTGACCCTGCCGATCCACCTGTCGATCCTCGGTGTGCTGACGGCAGAGACCTTTGTCGCGATCTGGGTAGTGTTCCTGTGCATGAGACTGTTCTCGACACTGAACAGCGCTTCTGAGATGTCCAGCGTGGTCAACTGCGATGCCATGAGCACCGCCACACTCGACACCGGCTCGAGCGCCGAGGAGACTAACAGCGGCCAGCCTTCATCAAACGCCATTCTGAACAGCAGGCGATGAAAAAAGCATGAGTATTGTTATTTTGGTCGGTGGAGAAAGCGGCAACGGTAATCCAGAGCACCGCTACCTGGTGAACGCTTTTCTGTCACGATTTGGCGACAAGGTGACTCGAATCATCTCTGCAGAGCCGACCAGGCGCCCCCTGAAGACACGCCTGAAGCGCATGCTAAAACGCGGAAACTATGCCGAGCGCGTTCGACGCGCCTTATACAAAGGTGGCTACGGTCCTGATTCCGAGGCGCTGAGTGCCGCCCTGTTTGACGGCAATCCGATCGACAAGATGCCCGGTGGTGCACGACACAGCATAGTTTCATCACACAACGGCCCGGATTGCCTGGCTCTTCTCGATCAGGAACAGCCTGATGTCATCATTGTTTACGGTACCGCCATACTGAAAGCACCATTATTTGACCGCGCTCGAATCATTACATTGAACATGCATACCGGCCTTTCCCCGTGGTACCGCGGTGACAGCACGCTGTTCTGGCCCGTTTTTTACGACGACCCGGATCATTTAGGCGTTACCGTGCATGAATTGGTGGCAGCGGTAGATGGCGGTGATATTGCATCAACTGGAAAAGTGGTCTACGTACAAGGTGACAGCGAAGCTGATTTGTTTGCCAAAGGTGTGAAGATCGGCACCGAATTGTATTTGTCGGCGGCAGAGTCGGCACTGAACGGAACACTGGTGTGCAAGCCGCAGGATCTCTCGCAAGGGCAGGAGTTTCGCTGGATTCATCGCACGGTTGCCGCTGAGAAGCAGGTACTGAAGAACCTTGAAAAATGGGCATCGAACGCAAGCGCGCAGAGTGATTGATGAGCACGAAACCAGATAACACGATACGACGCTGGCTACGCAATATTGGCGTAATCATGTTTCGCTTGGGCCTCGCGCGTGTCGTGATCGGCTTGAGTCCACGCAGCCTCCGTGCGATGTTGTACCACGATGTCGATGACAATCCCGGCAGTGCGACAGATGGCTTGAACATCACGGTCAACTGCACTACGTTCGTGACGCATCTGGAGTACTTCAAACGTTATTACAAAGTTATTTCCATGTCAGACGTGGCCAAAGGCGATATTCCTCATCGTGGGCTGGTCATAACGTTCGACGATGGTTACTTGAGTGTTGGCGAACATGCCACGCCGCTGCTGCACGAACGTAATCTACCCGCTTGCGTCTATCTGATTGGACGGGCAGTCAATGGCCGTATGGTCTGGGTCAACCTCCTGAATCATGCCCTCCGAGTATTTCCTGATGAAACCCGCGAGGCCCTGGCGGAATACGAGGGACTGACTGATGTACCGCTGGCAGACCTCGTTCATCATGTTCAAGTCAATTTCGCACCGTCAAAAATCGAAGCACTGTTTGATCATCTGCTGCAACAAATACCCGGGATCAGTGTAACGACTGAAGGAGTATTTGCGACGCCAGACAATATTCGTCACATGCAAACGCAAGGGATCGAATTCGGATTCCATACCCAGGATCACTACAATCTAAGAAACTGCACTCAGGCAGAACTCTCGCAGCAACTCGATGATAGCGATGTTCGCGCATTGACCAACACCAATACTTTTGCTTACCCATTCGGGTATTTCACCGAATCAGCTGTAACCTCGCTAACGGAACAAGGCTATGAGCGCATCATGACTGTTGGTAACAACAATCGTCGTTACAGTGCACTGCATCTCGATCGAACTGAAGTCTTCTCGGCCGACCCCGCGGTTTTGTTCGCCGAACTCGAAGTGGTTGAACCGATTATCGGGTCACTGCGCAAGCTAGCCTCTCTGTTCGCGGCCAAAGAAACGTCACCGGTCAATGAAAACAGAACCGATACACATTCAGCCGATGAGGCTGCCGATTCCAGCCCAACCTCAAGCTCAACCACCCATGAGAATCGGGCGGCCTGACGAGCGGCTTGACCTTGGTCACTGACAACCTTGAACTTAAGACAAAAAAAGCCCCGCTAAGCGGGGCTTTTTTGTTGTGCTGGATGATTCAGGCCACAAACTTACATGGCTGAGACATTTACTGCCGCTGGACCTTTTTGGCCCTGCTCAACATCAAAAGAGACTTTCTGCCCTTCGTCGAGCGTTTTGTAACCGTCACCCGTGATAGCTGTGTGGTGAACAAATACGTCTTTGCCACCGTCTTCAGGAGCGATGAAACCAAATCCCTTCGCCGCGTCAAACCACTTTACTGTACCAGTACTCAAGATAATACCCTTATTAAAACAACATATAGACGGATAACTACTGATCAAAAAACGACTTGCATCGCTCAAAAACCGAAGCCAACCCTGTCTTTAAAAATAACCTCCAGGAAAACCCGGATGGTCGCTTTCACGAGGCTTTTACCCCTCGATAACCCAATATAGGTATTTTACGAGGCGAATACAAGTCCTAGAGAGTGGTGTTTTGCAGCGAATCCGACTTGGGCCACTGTTCGGCTACAATTACGGACGCTTCGGTTCAGGCTTGTCGAGCACTCGAAACGTACCCAAAACAACAGATTTCTAACCCAAAAGCATTATATTTCGCACCTGTCACTCGAGACTCACCCGTGACGTCTCCGACATGACTTCCGCACACAGACACGTTTTCCAGAAAAAAAATCCATGAATCAAGAGTATGTGGCCGGTCAGCGCTGGATCAGCGATACCGAATCAGACCTGGGCCTCGGCACCATTCTCGAGGTGGAGCATCGACAGATTACCGTTGTGTTTCTGGCAACTGGAGATACTCGTATCTACGCCAAAGAGACTGCACCACTGACACGTGTGGCTTTCCAAGCCGGTGATTCGATTACAAGTCATGAAGGTTGGCAGTTGGCTGTCGAGGCATCAATCGAAGAGGATGGTCTTCTGACCTATCGCGGACGCCGCATAGATACCGGGGAACAGGCCATCCTCGCCGAGTCCGGACTCGATAATTTTCTACAATTCAGAACGCCACGCGATCGACTGTTCGCCGGTCTCATCGACGGACAGCGCTGGTTTGCCTTGCGCCGAGCCGTATTCGATCATCGCCACCAACTGGCACACTCGGCAGCCTACGGCCTGATGGGCGCGCGCGTGTCGGTATTGCCTCATCAGGTTTTCATTGCGGTAGAAGCGCTCAAGCGCCGTCACCCTCGCGTTCTACTCGCCGATGAGGTCGGTCTGGGAAAAACCATTGAGGCAGGCATGATCTTGCACGCCTCCTTGATCACTAACCAGGTGTCTCGCGTGTTGATTATCGTGCCCTCTGCACTGCTCCATCAGTGGCTTGTCGAGATGCTGCGCAAATTCAACCTCAAAATGTCCATCATGGATGAAGAACGCTATATGGAGTTGTTACCCTCAGCCCCAGATGGCAACCCGTTTCTTGCGGAGCAACTGGTATTGACGTCGCTTGACACTTTACTGGACAACGAGGAGATCGGCGACGCCGCCATTGCTGCTGGTTTCGACATGATGATCGCCGATGAAGCCCATCATCTCAGCTGGCAACCTGACGAACCCTCCGATGCTTACACACTGGTGGAGTCACTGGCACTGGAAACGCCCTCGGTGCTGCTACTCACGGCAACCCCGGAACAACTCGGGCAGGCGGGTCATTTCGCACGGCTTCGACTACTTGATCCAGAACGTTTTGCATCACTGGAACAATTCATCAGCGAAGAAGCCGCCTTTACCGACATCGCAGACATCGCTAATCAATTGATGAATGATCAAGCTCTGGACGCAAAGGCGATTGATGAACTAGGGCGTCTACTTGGTGAAGATTTCTCCGAAGCTGAACAAAAGACCTTGGGCTCCTCAAGCGCCATCGCTATCAGTGATCTCAAATATTCCTTGATTGACAAACTGATCGATCGTCATGGTACCGGACGACTATTGTTTCGCAATACCCGTCAGGCGATTCAAGGTTTTCCTGAACGGCAGTTCAACGCCTACACCCTGGACGACGACAGTCACGACAGCAAAGCCGCCTGGTTACTCGAATTCCTGTCAGATCTGTATCCGGCCAAGGTCTTGTTAATTTGTTCATCAATCGACACCGTCAAAGCGCTCGGTGAAAATCTCCGCGTCATGGGCTTTGCAACAGCGCAGTTCCACGAAGAGATGAGTATCGTAGAGCGTGATCGCGCCGCTGCCTGGTTCGCCGACCCAGAGGAGGATTGCAGACTCTTGCTATGTTCCGAAATTGGCAGCGAGGGGCGCAACTTCCAGTTTCTGCATCATCTGGTGATGCTTGAACTGCCCGATTCTCCTGATCTTCTCGAACAACGCATAGGACGTCTGGATCGAATCGGCCAAACAGAGACTGTACAGATACATGTACCCGCAGCCGTGGGCAGCCGCGACGAAGCTTTACGTCGCTGGTATCACGAGGGGCTCAATGCTTTTGAGACGATTGCCAAATCGGGCAACGCTGTAAAGACTGAACTTGCAACGTCACTGACGTCTACGCTTGCAGCGATTGACACGGGCTCACCGACGCCTGAGCTGGACGCGCTAATCGTGCAGGCCCGGGAATTGGCAGCCTCCCTTGATTCACGTGTTGAGCAAGGCCGCGACCGCCTGCTCGAACTCAACTCGAATCGCCCAGAGATGATTCAGGAACATCTTGACGCACTGGCCCGTGTTGACCGCGATTATCGTTTGCAGGATTTCATGGAGGCCATATTTGACCGCTTTGGTGTGGATGTCACAGAGCAGCGCGACCACTGGATCTGTCACCCCAGCGACCACATGCAAGTTGAACACTTCCCTCATCTGCCTGCGGCTGGCATGAGCCTGACGTTTGACCGGGCAACGGCTTTGACCCGTGAGGAATTCACCTATCTGACATGGGATCATCCCATGGTCACAGCCGCCATGGATCTGATTCTGGATGAAGGCTACGGTCAGGCAGACAGTCAGGTTGTTCGCATTGAAGAACTACCAAAAGGTCTTGCTTTTATCGAAGCAAGCTACAGCCTGCAATGTGTTGCGGACAAACAGCTCAACATTGAACGCTACCTGCCTGCCAGCGTGCAGAGTTTTGTCGTGGGTAATGACGGCAAGGACTACACATCCATCGTTAATGAGATGGAACTCGATAGCCGGAAGTTACGATACGACCGTAATGCATTGCGCAAAGTAGTCCTTAAAAACCGCGATACTTTCGAACAATTGATCGCTAAAACCAATGCTATTGCAGAGGCTCAGGTCCCGGAGTTGATCAGTCAGGCTCGCACCACAATCGACGAAGAGCACACGAGCGAGCGCCAGCGTCTGGTATCCCTGGCTCGTGTGAACTCTCTGGTCAAGGAGGACGAAATCGATGACCTGGATGCGCGCCACCAGGCATTGCTTGAAGCACTCGACGGTACACACGCGCGAGCGGTATCATTGCGTGTGATGTTTAACAATTGAGTAACGGCTGCGCTTGTGAAATTTGTCTCTTTCAACGTCAATAGTGTTCGCCTGCGCTTGCATCAGTTGCAAGCACTGGTTGATACCTATGCCCCCGATGTCATCGGCTTGCAGGAAACCAAGGTAGTCGATGACGACTTCCCAGTCGATGCACTCAAGGAATTGGGTTATCACAGCGTATTTGCTGGCCAGAAAACTCACTATGGCGTGGCCATGATGACACTCGCCGAACCACGCAATGTCCATGTCGGTTTCAAGGGTGACAATGCTGATGCGCAAAAGCGCCTGATTACGGCGACCGTCTCAAGTCCCAAAGGTGCCGATATTACCGTTATCAACGGCTATTTCCCGCAGGGCGAAAAGCGTGATCATCCGGTAAAATTTCCGGCCAAACAAAAATTCTACGCGGATCTTTCCGACAAGCTCAGCAATGAACACAGTGCCAGCGATCACATGATCGTGATGGGAGACTTTAATGTCGCACCGATTGATGAAGATCTCGGTATCGGGCCCGACAATGTAAAACGCTGGCTTAGAAGTGGCGCCACAAGCTTTCTGCCTGAAGAGCGTGAATGGCTACAACGTTTGTGCGACTGGGGTCTCGATGACAGCTATCGCATCAAGTACCCCAAAAAGGACGATAAATTCAGCTGGTTTGACTACCGCAGCAAAGGCTTTGATCGTGAACCAAAACGTGGGCTTAGAATTGACCACTTGCTCAGCACACGCAGCATGACCGACAAGTTAGTCGACAGCGGTATTGATTACGACATTCGCGGTATGGAAAAGCCATCAGACCATTGCCCCGTATGGTCGGAGTTCGACATCTGATGAAGCCGCTGCTTGCGAGTTTGACGGCAAGCGCGATCATCATCGTTGCGCGGTTGATCACGGCCGTGCGAGGTATCTGGGACGGTATCGAACCTGACGATACCCAGAGAATCTACTTCGCAAACCATCGCAGCCATGGCGATTTTGTCCTGCTGTGGACGGTACTGCCTCCACGTCAACGTCAGAAAACTCGGCCAGTCGCAGGTGCAGACTACTGGACAGGATCATCCTTCAAGCGATTTATTGGCTGCGATGTATTCCATTCACTATTGATCGAACGCAAAACTGCCGTTACTAAAAGTAAAGACATTGAAACTGACGGCATTGACGAGACAGAAACCCACAATCCGATCGCTATCATGCAATCGGCACTTGATGCTGGTGATTCGCTGATCCTCTTCCCTGAAGGCACACGCAACGTCAGCGACAGCGCTTTGCTTCCTTTCAAAAGTGGCCTTTACCATCTTGCCCACAGCCGACCCACCATCGAGCTTGTTCCGGTATGGATCAATAATCTGAATCGCGTACTGCCCAAGGGCGAGATCATTCCGGTGCCTCTGGTATGTACGGTAATTTTTGGCGACCCCTTGCAGATAAATCCGGGCGAAGCTAAAAAAGACTTCCTGATACGCGCCGAGCAATCGCTGCTTTCGCTGACGCCAACATGATCAAGCAGACACAGCTGAGGCCTAAATGAATGACTCAACCTCAGACCTATTGCTGCTGTTAGGCGGCGCGGGAATAATACTTCTGGTAGCAACCGCGATCGGAAAAGTGCTGGCGTATCGTCAGGCCGAAGGTGCTCCATCGGCAGTCATTGATAACCTCAATGCGCGTATCAATGCCTGGTGGGCGATGGTCATACTGCTTGGTATCGCGTTTCTAGGTGGGCGTACCGGGGTCGTTATTCTATTCGGCTTGATTTCATTTGCCGCGCTACGTGAATTCATGACATTGACCAATACCGCGCGTGAAGATCATATCGCTTTGGTCGTCGCCTTCTTTGTCATCGTGCCGGTTCAATACACGCTTGTCTGGCATGAATGGTACGGGCTGTACTCGATTTTCATTCCGGTCTATGCATTTCTATTGATGCCAATACTATCGGTACTTGGCGGAAACACAGACGGTTATCTGATACGGGTTGCAGAAACTCAGTGGGCATTGATGATCTGCGTATTCTGCGCCTCTCATGTGCCGGCACTTTTGACCTTACAGATTCCTGGCTTCGAAGGGCGAAACGTTCTGCTTATCGCGTACCTCGTATTTGTCGTACAAATCAGTGATGTGCTGCAGTACGTTTGGGGAAAGCTTGTCGGCAAACATAAAATTGCGCCAAGCCTATCCCCATCAAAAACCGTTGAAGGCGCTGTAGGTGGCATTCTAAGTGCCACACTGATCGGTGGCGCCTTGTTCTGGATAACACCATTCAACGTCATCGAGTCCCTATGTCTTTCGCTGCTAATCACGATCATGGGCTTCCTTGGCGGTCTTGTTCTGTCCGCCATCAAGCGAGATCGTGGCGTAAAGGATTGGGGGCATCTGATCGCCGGTCACGGTGGCTTCATTGACCGGATGGACTCCGTACTGTTCTCGGCACCGGTTTTCTTTCATTTCGTTCGCTACGGTTGGGATATCACCTGATGTCTGACGAATCCAAAGATCGACGGCCGCTGGCAAGTCGCGATACGCCACTAGCGCGAAAGATGGCAGCCCGGTTGGCGCAAACATCCATAACGCCGAATCAGATTTCCTACGGGTCAATGGTCGCAGCGGCTCTGTCCTTCGCCTGCTTTTACGCATTTGGCGTCACAGCACTGGGACTGAGCGGTGTCTGGTTGATTCTGGCAGCCATATTCTGTCAGCTACGCCTCGCCTGTAATCTGTTTGACGGCATGGTTGCGATCGAGGCAGGCAAGCAAACAGCAGACGGCGCTTTCTGGAACGAGTTCCCGGATCGCATCGCCGACCTGCTAATTATCGTCGGTTTTGGGCTGGCCGCAGGCAACATCACCCTGGGTTGGGCGGCTGCAACCTTGGCAATACTGGTCAGCTATGTGCGCGAGCTAGGCAAAGGGATTGATGGAGTTGTCGACTTCATCGGGCCAATGGCAAAACCACATCGAATGGCGCTGGTCACAGCCACTTGCGTGATCGCGGCACTGATTGCGCGATGGCTGCCGAGTCAAACCACGCTTTTTCTAGGCATGGTGGTATTACTTTTGGGAAGCGCTTTGACCGTCTTGCGTCGCGGCAGCCGCATTTTGCGTAGACTCAATTTGGCGAAGACTTAAAAGAGATAAGCCCTGCTTATGCCCGTTCTTGAGGGCGTACGTGTTGCGTTAACCACGCACGCCCCGGATTACATCATTCCAACTTTTAGAAAAGGCAGGTTTATCTGGAACAAATTAATATCTGGAACAAATTACTTGGGCAACTCACCCTGTACGCCTTCGACGTAATAGTTCATACCGAGCAGTACGTCATCAGTCAGTACCTCGCCTTCGCCAATAATTTGCTCGCCGTCCTGATTCACGATCGGTCCTTGAAATGGGTGTACTGAACCATCAAGGATACCTTCTCGAACCACTTCAGCCGCGGCTTTGACATCCTCAGGCACTGCACCGCTGTATTCCGGAAATGCAACCATTCCAGATGCAATACCGTCCCATACGTCTTGCGATTCCCAGGTTTCTTCAAGCACTGCACGAGTGCGCTCAACGTAGTAGCTATTCCAGTCGTCAATGATTGCTGTGAGCTGAGACGCAGGTGCGAATGCTGACATATCAGAAGCCTGGCCAAATCCGAACACACCACGTTCTTCTGCAACTTGTAGTGGTGCAGGAGAATCAGTATGTTGGGTGATGATGTCAACACCTTGATCGATCAGCGCCTTTGCCGCATCCGCTTCCTTGCCTGGATCGTACCAAGTATTTACCCAAACTACCTTGGTCACGGCATCTGGATTCACTTTACGCATGGCAAGTGTGAATGCATTGATACCGCGTACCACTTCAGGGATAGGAAAAGACGCAATATAACCGACGGTGTTCGTCTTGGTCATCATTCCTGCCAGGGTACCGATTACGGCGCGGCCTTCATAAAAACGCCCCGAGTAGGTAGACACATTATCTGCGCGCTTGTAACCCGTTGCGTGTTCAAATTTGACCTTCGGGAATGACTTGGCAACCTTGACCGTCGGGTTCATATAGCCGAACGACGTAGTGAAGATAAGATCGTGACCACTGCTTGCCAGTTTGCGAATGACGCGCTCGGCATCGGCACCTTCCGGCACGCTTTCGACAAAAGTTGTTTCAACCTTGTCGCCGAATTCCGCTTCAATCGCCTGACGCCCGATATCGTGGCGATAAGTCCAGCCATGATCACCCACAGGCCCAACATAAACGAACCCGACCTTGACCTTGTCAGCCGCATAAACTGACAGTGTGCCCAATGTCAAAGCAGCTGCACCAATCACACTGGCGGTTGCCTTGATAAATTTCTTCTTTGACGATAGTGACATCTTTACTCCTGAAGTTTTACAAAACGACCTACCCCATACATTAAATTCAGGTCGCTGGATGGAAAGCCCGACCTATACTCGCCGGCGCATTGCGGCGTATTCGGCCTCGATCTCGTGAGATCAGTACCAACACAAGAATCGTGGTCAGATAGGGTAGCATTGACATCAATTGCGATGGAAGGTTTATTCCGAGCGCCTGCCCATGTAATTGTAAAATACTGATACTGCCGAACAAATAGGCCCCCAGCAGCAGCCGCCCGGGCTGCCACACGGCGAAAACAACCAGCGCCAGGGCAATCCACCCACGGCCTCCGCTCATGTTCTCGACCCACATCGGTGTGTAGGCCATCGACAGATAGGCACCTGCGATGCCTGCGCACGCACCACCAAATAGCGTTGCAAGATAGCGGACGCGAATGACCTTCAAACCCAGTGCATGCGCGGCATCATGTGAATCACCCACCGACCGCAGTACCAATCCTGCACGCGTTCGATTGAGAAAGTACGCGACAAGACCAACAAGTACAATCGAACCATAAACCAACACGTCATGGTCGAAAAGCAATCGACCCAAAAACGGGATTTCACTCAGAAAAGGGATAGGTATTTCGGATAATCCACCGAAGGCTATGCCAACCAATGGCTGACCGATCAGTGAGCTGACACCGATACCAAAGATAGTCAGGGCGAGCCCCGTCGCCACTTGCGACGATTGCAATGTCAAGGTCAGAAAAGCGAACAGCAAAGCCATCGTCATTCCCGCGAACAACCCTGCAAGAACTCCAAGCGTCGCGTTGCCAGTGTAATGCGCAACAGCAAAGCTCGAAACTGCACCCACTAACATCATACCTTCAACACCAAGGTTGAGCACACCACTACGCTCGACGACCAGCTCTCCAATCGACGCGTATACAAGGGGTGTCGCCGCGGTGATGATCGTTAACAGTGTCAATACAACGGTTTCGTTCATGCGCTGCTTACCGCTCTAGAGGTGAAGGTAATCGAATAATTGATAAGTACATCGGTGGCCAAAAGAAAGAACAACAACATACCTTGAAACACACCCGTAATTGCCAGCGGCAGATTCAACATGATCTGCGCATTTTCTCCGCCGAGATACGACAAGGCCATGACCAATGAAGCAAGCAATACTCCGAGCGGATGCAGTCGCCCAAGGAATGCCACAATGATGGCGGTAAAGCCGTAGCCAGGTGAGATAGTCGGAATCAATTGCCCGATCGGACCCGCCACTTCGAAAAGACCAGCTACCCCTGCAATACCACCGCCGAGTAACAATGAGAACCACACAAGACGGGTCTGATTGAAGCCCGTATGCGCCCCTGCTCTGGGGGCGGCGCCATTGACCTTGAGCGCAAAGCCCAACAAGGTGCGGGTCAACAGTAACCAGCCAAGCAATACCACCGCGATGGCCACCAACGCACCGGCATGCAGGCGCGTACCATCCATGATCAGAGGTAACAACGCGGCATCATGAAACAATCTTGACTCAGGAAAATTGAAGCCATCTGGATCACGCATAGGTCCGGAGACCAGATAGGACAACAACAAGCCAGCGACATAGGTCAGCATCAGGCTGGTTAAAATTTCGTTGGCATTGAATCGGGTTTTAAGCAAAGCGGGTACGGAGGCCCACAGCATGCCGCCAATAGCACCTGCGATAACCATCAGTGGCAGAACAAACCAGCTATCGACTTCATAGAAAAACAACGCGACAGCGCCGCCAAAGATACCACCGAGAATAAGTTGCCCCTCGGCACCAATATTCCACACTTGCGCCCGAAAGCCGATGGACAATGCCACGCCAATCATTGCCAATGGTGCGGCCTTGACCCCCAGCTCGGCAAGTCCGTAACGAGAGCTCAATGGCTCAATGAAAAACGCATGAATAGCTTCACCTAGGGGAACACCCAATACGGCAAACATCAACAAGCCTGCAATCAGAGTAATTCCAAGCGCAAAGACCGGTGCCAGATAGCCCATCAAACGAGAAGGATTGGCTCGCTTTTTCAGTGCTATCACAAGCCCACTCCAGCGGCATCACGCTCAGGCAGGTTTTCGCCACCCATCAACAAACCAACATCCTGAACCGAAACATCAGCGGTTCGATAAAATGGAGACAGGACACCGGCACACAAGGCGCCAAGTCGGTCGGTAATCATCATCAATTCATCAAGGTCCTGAGAGATCACCAACACAGCAGAGCCATTTTGGGCAAGCGTCAGTAACGCTTTGTGTATCGCTGCTGCAGCACCGGCGTCTACGCCCCAGGTTGGCTGAGACACAATCAACACCTTCGGGTTCTGCAAGATCTCCCGGCCCACAATGAATTTCTGCAGATTACCGCCCGACAGGCTCGACGCAATACTGGACGGACCATTGCACTGAACATTGAACGTCTCGATAACTTCACGTGTAAAGGCACGACATCTTCCCTGCGACGTTAAACCCATCACACGCAAGCGCTTGACGTGATGCCCGGTCAGAAATACGTTTTCCGTCAGCGACATACTCGGCACCGCTGCATGTCCAAGTCGTTCTTCGGGCACACAGCACAGACCGGCCTGACGACGAGCGCCTGCATCCAGAAGCCCGACATCCTGGCCATTGAGCATCACATCTTCAGCCTTGTTACTTGTTATTTCACCTGCTAGAACCTGCATCAGTTCGTCCTGACCATTGCCAGCAACACCGGCTATACCCAGGATCTCCCCAGCGTGAATGGACAACGAGATAGAAGACAAGGATTGCTGATTATTTTCATTGGCTGGAAGTGATACACCGTTAGCCGAAAAAAGCACCTCGCCGATAGGCGCCGATGATTTTGTATCCAGTGTGGCTACCTCGTCACCCATCATCAACGCAGCAAGACTGCTAGCGGTTTCAACGGATGGATCTGCTGTCGCAACTCTTTTTCCCGCGCGTAAAATAGTCGCGTCATGACATAGCTTGCGTATCTCTTCTAGCTTGTGACTGATATAGAGAATCGACATGCCTTCATTGGCTAGTCGTTCAAGGGTGGTAAACAGCACCTCGACCTCTTGCGGGGTCAACACCGATGTCGGTTCATCCATGATCAGTAGTCGCGGCTCCTGCAACAGACAACGAACGATTTCAATTCGTTGCCGTTCACCGACTGACAAGGTATACACGGAGCGATCAGGATCAAGCGGCAAGCCATAGTGCGCAGACACATCCTGGATTCGCTGCTTTAAATGGCTATTGGCATCAATATCCATTCCCAGTGCAATATTTTCCAAAACGGTCAATGAATCGAACAAGGAGAAATGCTGAAACACCATCGCGATACCCAGCTCACGCGCCTTGCTCGGACTGTCTACCTGAACGGGCTGTCCGTCCCAGAGAACTTGCCCGGTGTCAGCCTGAAGCAGTCCGTAGAGAATCTTGACAAGGGTGCTTTTTCCCGCACCGTTTTCGCCCAACAATGCATGCACTCGACCGGTGACGAGATCAAGATCAATTTGATCGTTAGCAATACAACCGGGAAATGCCTTGGTGATTTGCCGCATCGATACCAACGGTGCTGGTACCTGCCCAGACATACGCGCCGCAAGCTCATTCGAATCATGGTCGGATCCTGACTGACCAGGACTTTGCGGTTCGGTGACAGACATCAGTTTTCGCCGTTTACTTGATTCAAAGTGTAACCCGAACTGTTGCATAAAGACTATGCTTTGTCAGTCGATTGTTTGTCGCTAAAATTTTCATGAATGCAAATGCCATCGCTATTACAGGAAATTTCTTGCACTGTGTAGATGACCCACATACCGGCGGTCAAGAGGCTGTTGAGTATATCGACGACGGCATGATGTTAATAGAAGACGGACATATCAGTGCACTTGGTCCGGTTGCGTCGATTGAGGTTCCTTCTGGTACCCAACAACTGAATTATCAAGGTAAGCTGATCGTTCCCGGCTTTATTGACACTCATGTACATTTTCCACAAGTTGATGTCATTGCTTCTTACGGTACACAGTTACTCGACTGGCTCGAGCGCTATACCTTCCCGGCCGAATCGCGATTTGCAGACCTAACCGTTGCTCGTGATACTGCAACATTCTTTCTCGACCAGTTACTTGCCAATGGCACGACAACCGCCCTGGTTTTCGGCACAGTACACAAAGCCTCGGTAGATGCATTTTTCGAGGCCGCTGCCAAACGATCCTTGCGCATGATTTGCGGCAAGGTACTGATGGATCGAAACGCCCCACCTGAACTCTGCGACACACCAGAGACGGCTTACAGAGACTCGTCCGACTTGATTCGCCAATGGCATTGCAAGTCACGTTTAGGCTATGCAGTCACCCCACGATTTGCACCAACGAGTACAGAAGCACAGTTGGCAGTAGCCGGTCAGCTGCTGGACGAAAATCCCGGCGTGCATCTTCACACTCATCTATCCGAAAACCACGACGAGTGTGCCTGGGTCGGAGAACTGTTCCCTGATTGTGCTGACTATCTTGGTGTTTATGAAAAGTTTTCACTGGTTAGAAAACGATCCGTGTTTGCTCATTCGCTTCATCTATCTGATCGAGAATGGCGGGCCCTTGCTCATGCTGACGCAAGCATCGCTCACTGCCCGACATCCAACTTGTTTATTGGCAGTGGTTTGTTCAAACTCAAGAAAGCCGATGAACACAAAGTACGCGTAGGGCTGGGCACCGACATTGGCGGCGGTGACAGCTTTTCAATTCTGCGGACAATTAATGAAGCATACAAAGTACAACAGCTTCAACAGGTGTCCTTGTCACCCGAACGCGCTCTATATCTGGCCACACTCGGCGGTGCTCGTTCGCTGGATCTCGATGGCGTTATCGGCAACTTTAGCAAAGGCAAAGAAGCAGACATGGTAGTACTGGACGATTCAGCAACAACTCTGACCGCACGTCGCTCAAGCACCATGACAGACTGGCGCGAAAAACTATTCATGTTAATGATGTTAGGTGACGAACGTTCCATATTCGACACACTGATACTAGGTCAGCCGACAAAACGACTTGTCACCCAATGACAGTTACTCAACACCCAACCTTTCATGCATCAACGGGCTGGTTGTGGTGTATTGCACATTCAGCTTTTTATCTGGCTCGAATGCCTGTTTAATGGCAAAGGCTGCTAACGCCGCTTCATGAAAACCGCTTAGTATCAGCTTTTTCTTACCTTTGTAGGTATTGATATCGCCTATTGCGTAAACACCTGGCACAGACGTCTCGAACGTTGACATATCGACAGTCAACAATTTTTTCTCGAGCGCCATACCCCAGTTTTCTATCGGCCCCAACTTGGGCGACAAACCGAAAAACACCAGTAGATCATCTACCGGCATCTTGACTTCAGACTTTTCTTCATCACGCGCCTGGAATATCAGTTCACTAAGCTTTCCCTCTTTTTCAGTAAACGACTTCAAAGTAGCTAACATCACTTTTGCCTTGCCAGCATCGGCCAATGCATTTAACTTTGCGACCGAGGCTTCAGCCGCTCGGAAACGCTCGGTACGATTGACCACCGTAATACTTTTAGCAGTGTCAACCAAAGTCAGTGCCCAATCGAGCGCTGAATCGCCGCCACCGAGTATCACGATATCCTTGTTGGCATGCGCCTTGGGATCTCTGACCCGATAAAAGAGTTGCGAATTTTCGAACTTGTCGATTCCTTCGACACGCACTCTTACGGGAGTAAATGAACCTGCTCCAGATGCGACAATCACTGCTCGACACTCGAACTCCTGACCCGCCGACGTCTTCAGGTAAAAGTCATTGTCACCGCGCTTGTCGAGAACCTCGACTGTCTGATCCAGATGGGTACCTGCCTTGAAGGGTGCTATTTGCTTTAACAGTTGATCGGTCAGTTGCTGACCGGTGCATTCCGGCACGGCGGGTATATCGAAGATAGGTTTGTCGGGATAGAGCTCGGCACACTGCCCGCCCACATGCGGTAGCGCATCAACAATTTCGCATTTGAGACCTTGCAAGCCTAATTCGAATACCTGAAACAGACCACACGGGCCTGCTCCAACAATGACAACGTCAGTCTTGATGATCATATTCTTTCTATGGTCTTTTTTTCGATACCGGAAATCTGTATGCGAACGTTAACCTACTTGAGGAAATACCGATACCCCAAACCGAAAGTGAATTGATCAACAACATCAGCGCCAAAATAGGCCTCGCCAGCACCCAACGGCAGATATAAGCCACCGCCAAACCCAAATTCCAGATCACTCTCACCCGGATCCTCACTCAGATGGTGAAGACCGAAATTGCCATACCAGGAAAGACCGTTGTTTAAAATAGGGGTCGGGTTACTGATCAAGGCTTCAAAAGCAATGACAGTCACATCCAGGTCAACGTTACTGACTTCATAATTGCCAGTGTGAAAGCTGACCTTGCCGGCTATATCCAGGCTGCGTGCAATGCGCTGATTCGACAGGAAGTAAAAAAGCCCGGCTCCAATCGGATTGGCATCGCCAATACCAAACTCGCTAATCCCGACAGTGCCGAATAACACCGTATGATCCGACAGGCGATAGTTCACCCGAGCGGCAATGTTCTGGTAGTCCTGACTACCGAGGTCTCCAGTTACAAACCCGAATTCGACAGTAAAGTCTGGATAGACCCCGGGGTTTGCCGAACGGGCATTAGGCAGGCCAAGGTATTCCGCCTGCACATGCCCTGAGACAAACATCATAGAGACTAGTAAAAGCCACGCTTTGCACAAATTCATATGCCGCTCCCAGTGAATTCAACGAGTCGAATTCGACATCACGTGATGCCTTATTGCAAATAATAACGATAACCACCACCGAATATAAGATCTTCGATCAAGTCGATGCCCGCAAAGAACTCGCCATTCGAGGCAGGAAAAGTCACACCACCGCCAATACCGATTTCGGTCTCGCTGTCGCCACCACCTGAAAATCTGTGCAGGCCGATATTACCGTACCAGCCGATGTTGCCATTGACACCGAATCCCTGACGCCCACTGACCAAGCCTTCAATTGATATGCCGGTGACGTCATCATTATCGCCATCTGCGCGGTTGATAACGCCTTTCACAGCGACATCCTGATTACTCAACAGGCCGTGCAATTGATAAAACGCGCCAATACCAAAAGACAAGCCATCTTCACTTCCTACTTCTGATAAACCAAGGTTTCCGAAAAACATGAGCTGAGGACGAGTTTTGTGGTTGTAGCGAAGACCAAAATGGGTGTAGTCCGCATCAAAAAAATCACCCAAGGCCACACCGCCTTCTATCGACCGCTCGGGAGCATTGGTAATATCCGCACTGCGCCCATTAGCCAAGCCAAATAACTCAGCGTGAACCGGCAGGGTCACAAACATACCGATGCACAACAACAAAAAAGCAAATTTACGCATTACATTTCCTTATTTAGTTGATGATAGGGCGCTAAAAAGAATCGATACACTAACGCAAGTTTTGTAAAAAAGGTTAACGTTGGCTAGATAATCTGGCGTATACGCAGCTGCTTCAATATCGCCAGAACATTGGCTCACAGCTAGTTGAAGACTTGCTCTCGAGTAGCCAGAAATTCAACATCAGGCCAACGCTCCTGAGACATCTGTAGATTAATTCTGGTCGGTGCCAGATACACCAGCTCTTCTGCATGGTCATACGACAGATTTGTATCAAGCTTGCGTTTGAAGTCGCTCAACATATTGTCATCCTGGCAACGAATCCAACGCGCTTGCTGCACGCCGACTGCCTCGAATTGACATTCGACTTTGTACTCATCCCGTAGACGTTGTGCAACAACCTCGAACTGTAGAACCCCTACGGCACCCAGTACAAGATCGTTACTGATGATGGGTTTGAAAAGCTGAGTGGCCCCCTCCTCACAAAGCTGAGTAAGGCCTTTTTGCAAAGCTTTCATTTTAAGCGGATCCTTGAGAACCGCTCGTCTGAACAATTCCGGTGCAAAGTTTGGAATACCCGTAAAGGCGAGCTCTTCGCCAACGGTGAAGGTATCGCCTATGCGAATGGTACCGTGGTTGTGCAAGCCGATGATGTCACCACTGAAGGCCTCATCCACATGCCCACGATCCGACGCCATGAAAGTCAGGGCATCATTGAAGCGAACTTCCTTGCCAAGCCGAACATGATGCGCTTTCATGCCTTTAGTGTATTGACCCGAACAAATGCGCACAAACGCCACACGATCACGATGCTGTGGATCCATATTTGCCTGAATCTTGAAGGCAAATCCGGTGAACTTGGCTTCAGTGGGCTGCACTTCACGCGTCACTGTCGAGCGTGCTTGTGGTTCGGGTGCGTACTTGACAAAATCATCCAGCAGTTCGGCAACACCAAAGTTATTGATCGCCGAGCCGAAGTACACCGGTGTCAGCTCCCCGTGAAGGTAGGCTTCTCTGTCGAACGCATGACATGCCCCTTCGACAAGTTCAAGCTCTTCACGCAGTTCCGTTGCCATATCACCGAGAATCTCGTCGAGCTTCGGGTTGTCGATCCCCTGCACCACCTCACCTTCTTGCACCTTGCCACCATGCGTGGGCGAGTAGAAATGTACAGCGCCAGTATGCAAGTGGTAAACACCTTTGAATCGCTTACCCATGCCAATTGGCCAGGTAACCGGTGCACAGCGTATGTCGAGCATGCGCTCGACTTCGTCCATCAGTTCGATCGGATCCCGCCCCTCTCGATCAAGCTTGTTGATGAAGGTCATGACCGGTGTGGCTCGCAGCCGACAGACATCCATCAATTTTTCCGTACGCGTCTCGACACCCTTGGCAACATCGATAACCATCAGAGCAGAATCCACAGCGGTCAACGTACGATAGGTGTCTTCGGAGAAGTCTTCGTGCCCCGGCGTGTCCAGCAGATTTACGATTTTCTCTTCATAGGGGAACTGCATGACCGATGAGGTGACTGAAATGCCACGCTCCTGCTCCATCGCCATCCAGTCCGAGGTTGCATGACGGGCGGCCTTGCGTCCCTTGACGGTACCCGCTAGCTGAATCGCACCACCAAATAACAGGAGTTTTTCAGTCAGCGTAGTCTTGCCGGCATCGGGGTGCGAAATGATGGCGAATGTGCGCCGACGCGCTATTTCGTCCGAGAGATCCATGGGAAATTAAGATGGGTAACTTACTTGGAGGCACCCAGTATAACCGTTTACCCGCGCGGCTCCTGCGAAACAGCGGCTAATCCGAGTTAAGACTCCGCGCCATCACGACTGCATCCTCACGCCCCGCCACCGAATCATAGTAGTCGCGTCGGAGGCCTATTTCATTGAATCCATTCTGCTCATACAAAGATATTGCACGAGGATTCGATGGCCGCACTTCAAGAAAGACGATATCGGCCGGCGCCTGCCGAGCCAGGTTCAGGAGATGATCAAGCAGATGGCGTGCATGGCCCTGTCGTTGTGCGGACTTATCAATGCAAAGGTTCAGAATATGTGCCTCGTTCGCAGCGCTCTGCAGTATGCCGTAGCCGATCAGTTGATCTCCGAAGTACATCACCTGACACGCATAACCCGCCTTGATGCAATCGCGAAAAATTCCGGCACTCCACGGGAATTCATAATTTCGTTGTTCCATCTCACTGACCAGCGCAACATCCCCACCACGCATTTGCAGGAAACTGCGACGTGCATTGCCCGCGTGAGGCGGATTTACAACACGGGAAGACATCAGATCAAGGTCGAAGAACTTGTCGTACAGCCTTCAGAGCTTGCCAGGCCTGACGCTTTTTCAACGGTTGAGTCAGCAGAATATCCGGGTGTGGAATACGCCACATGGGCAATGCGTTTCTCTCGGCAAACGCTAAGGAAAAGGCATGAGCAGACGCCGCCTCAACATCATCTATATCGTGACAGAGCACCAAGCCAGCCGTAACATGAGAGGACACCAGGCTCAGCACTGTCGCCTGACCAGACTCCACCTGCTTGGCCTCGGCAAGCACCGCGCATTGACACACCAACCCGCGAGTAACATCGATTGAACGCATCATTTGCTCGAACAATTGGGCAGCATCGCCCTCAAGAGGAGCTTTGATGTTCGAGTCGCTCGTCTCGACAACCACCAGCAAGGGTGCTTGTGCATGACCGATCGAGAAGCCGTTAGCAAGTGAGCATAAGGGTCTGGAGGCTATTGTCGCCACATCAGCCGCGGCATGAGCAATATCGACTTCGTTCGCAGCGATAACGGCCAGGTCGATCGCTTGTCTCTCCGCCGAAACGGCTACTGCTTGCGGCGAACCTGTTACTACCGGAGCAGAACTAGCCTCTCGCTGTACCCAAGGCACGAAACCCATAGCCTTCAACAACTGCTGCTGGCGCTGGGTGTACGACATCAGGAAGCGGAACCACGCGGTGGACGATTACGTTTTCGGAACCAGCGAAACAACCAATACCCAGGGCCCGAGATAGCATACAAGCTTGTTGCAATGAGGATCATTTTCGGCGGATCCACAGCCGTCACAACAAACAAAGATAACAAACCGATCAACATCGCAAACGGTATACGACGGTTGGAACCAAGATCCTTGAAACTGTAGTAGGTGAACGTGCTGACCATGAGCAATCCACCGAAAATCGTGATGATGGCCACCAGAACTACTACATCAGAACCTGAATAGCCAAGATCACCCATCACCCAGACAAAGCTAGCAACAACCGCGGCGGCGGCTGGACAGGCAAGTCCCTGAAAGAACCGTTTGTCAGCCGTACCTACTGCCACGTTGAAGCGGGCAAGTCGAAGTCCACAACAGGCTGTAAACACAAAGGCAATGACCCAGCCCAGCTGGCCAAACTCGGCAGCAGTCAAACTCGACAAGGACCATGTGTACATCAGAAACGCAGGCGCCAGGCCAAAGGAGACCATATCAGCCATGCTGTCGTACTCGGCACCAAACTCCGTAGTTGTATTGGTCATTCGAGCGACACGACCATCAAAGCCATCGAGGATCATTGCCACCAATATGGAAATTGCCGCCGCCTCGAAGTGACCATTGAAAGCTGCAATGACGCTATAGAAACCCGCAAACAGAGCACTGGTCGTAAACAGATTAGGCAAGAGGTAGATACCTCTCGAGCGTTGCTGTTTATCGCGTTGTATGTCCAATGTCTGCTGCGGATACCTGGTTGATGATTCGATCAGTTAACGCTGCGATCGACTTTCGCCGATGCCTTGATCCACGGCATCATGCCACGCAAACGTTCGCCCACCAGTTCGATAGGATGCTCATAGGCGATACGACGCTTGGCTTTAAGCGTTGCAGCGCCAGCCTGGTTTTCCTGTATGAAGTCACGAGCAAATTCACCATTTTGAATCTCGGCAAGAATGCGCTTCATTTCAGCCTTGGTTTCATCGGTAACGATACGCGGACCCGTTTTGATATCGCCGTACTCAGCGGTATTGGAAATCGAGTAACGCATGTTGGCAATACCGCCTTCATACATCAGATCGACAATTAGCTTGAGCTCATGCAGGCACTCAAAGTAGGCCATTTCCGGAGCATAACCTGCTTCCACCAACGTTTCAAAGCCAGCCTGAACCAGAGCGGTAGTGCCGCCACAAAGAACGACTTGTTCGCCGAAAAGATCCGTCTCTGTCTCTTCCTGAAATGTTGTTTCGATGACACCGGCACGACCACCACCATTTGCCGACGCGTAAGAAAGAGCAATCTGGGACGCCATACCTGAAGCATCCTGCGAAACGGCAATCAAGGTCGGCACTCCGCCACCTTCAACATAGGTAGAGCGCACAAGATGGCCAGGCCCTTTCGGGGCGATCATAAGTACATCGACTTCAGATTTTGGCTGAATTTGCTGATAATGCACATTGAAACCATGGGCAAACGCAAGAGCGGCGCCGTCACGAATATTGTCAGCAATATGATCGCTGTAGATTTTCGCCTGATGCTCATCCGGCGCCAGCATCATGACAAGGTCTGCCAGGCGTACTGCTTCGTCAATCTCGCGTACTTCCAGACCCGCTTTTTCAGCTTTCTGTGCCGACTGCGAACCCTTACGCAAGCCAACCACGACTTTGACACCGGAATCCTTCAGGTTGTTGGCATGGGCATGGCCTTGCGAGCCATAACCAATGATGGCAACCGTCTTGTTTTGAATGATGGAAAGATCTGCATCTTTGTCGTAATACACCTGCATGGTGGTCTCCGTCAGGGGGTTGATTAAATTTTCAGGCTCTTTTCACCACGGGCGATACCCGTAGCACCGGAGCGAACGACTTCTATGATGTTGTCATGACCAATGGCTTCGAGAAACGCCCCTAGCTTGTGATCATCACCGGTAAGCTCAATAACGTAGCTAGTGTCGGTAACGTCGAGAATACGCCCTCGAAAAATATCGGTCATGCGTTTTAGCTCTTCACGTCCCTGCTCGACTGCACGCGCTTTAACGAGCATGATTTCTCGCTCGATGAACTGAACCTCAGTCAGATCGGTCAGACGAACCACATCAATCAATTTGTTGAGCTGCTTGATGATCTGCTCAACGACACGCTCCGTGCCAATGGTGACGATCGTCATGCGAGACAAAGTGGGGTCATTAGTGGCGGCAACAGTCAAGGATTCGATATTGTAGCCACGAGCGCTGAACAGTCCTGCTACCCGCGACAGGGCACCAGACTCGTTTTCCATCAGAACAGAAATAACATGGCGACGCATCAGGCAAGCTCCCGAGCCGGATTCAGACGCATTTCATGATGACCTTTACCAGCTTCAATCATCGGGTATACGTTTTCTGATTGATCAGTCTGGAAGTCGAGAAAAACCAGACGATCCTTCATCGAGAAGGCCTCTTTCATCGCCGCATCGACATCAGATGGTTTGTCGATGCGCATACCGACATGCCCATAGCTTTCAGCCAATGCGACAAAGTCAGGTAGTGCATCCATGTAGGAATGGGAGTAACGTTTTTCGTAACTGAACTCCTGCCATTGGCGAACCATCCCCATATAACGATTGTTCAGATTAACCAACTTGATTGGCAAGCCATACTGCAAGCATGTCGAGAGTTCCTGAATACACATCTGAACACTTGCTTCACCGGTAATACAAGCTACTGTCTCTTCTGGAAACGCCAACTGGACGCCCATCGCCGCCGGCAGGCCAAAACCCATCGTGCCCAAGCCTCCAGAGTTTATCCAGCGTCGCGGTTTGTCAAACCCATAAAACTGCGCAGCCCACATCTGATGCTGTCCGACATCGGACGTAATATACGCATCACCTTTGGTTTCTCGCCAAAGCGATTCAACAACTGCCTGCGGTTTGATCAGGGTATCGCTTAATTCGTACTTGAGACAATCGCTTGCCTGCCAGGATTTGATCTGCTTCCACCACTGTGCAATATCGGCCGCATCGGCCCGTTTGTCGGTTTCTTTTATCAGGCTGATCATTGCATCGAGAACCTGCGACACATTGCCGACAATCGGCACATCAACGGTAACGTTCTTCGATATCGAGGCCGGGTCAACGTCTATATGGACTATCTTTGCATTTGGACAGAAGCTCTTTGTTTCACCGGTGACTCGATCATCGAATCGAGCACCAATGGCAATCAACACATCGCAGTCGTGCATGGCCATATTGGCTTCATAAGTACCGTGCATGCCAAGCATGCCCAGATTTTGTTGATTCGATGCCGGGAAGGCGCCGAGCCCCATCAACGTTTGCGTTATCGGGTAACCCAGTAATTCAGTAAAACTTGTCAGCTGCTCTGCCGCATCACCCAATACCACCCCACCGCCGGAATAGATCATTGGACGTTTCGCTGAAAGAATTAGATCGACTGCTTTTCTGATCTGTCCGGGGTGTCCCTGCTCAGCAGGACTATAGGAACGCATATTGACCGTTTTCGGGTAGTTGAACGGTACCGTCACGCCGGGCGTTGTAAAGTCTTTGGGTATATCAACGACAACCGGGCCAGGGCGTCCTGTCGTGGCCACGTGAAAGGCTTTCTTGATCGTTTCTGCAAATGTTTCCAGTGATTCAACCAAAAAGTTGTGTTTGACACAGGGGCGCGTAATACCAACACAATCTACTTCCTGAAACGCATCGCTACCAATAAAGCGACTTTGCACCTGCCCGGAAATGACGACCATAGGAATCGAATCCATAAAGGCCGTTGCGATACCTGTTACCGCATTGGTCGCACCTGGGCCTGATGTCACTAATACGACACCCGGCTTGCCTGTTGCCCGCGCATAGCCATCGGCTGCATGCGTCGCACCTTGCTCATGGCGTACAAGAATGTGCTTGACTGAGTTTTGCTCGTACAGGGCGTCGTATATATGTAGTACTGCCCCACCTGGATAGCCAAATATGAATTCGACATTTTCTTCTTTCAGTGCCTGAATCAGCACCTCTCCACCGGATAATTCCACCGTAATTCCTCAATTAGCCAAATCTTATGGAGACTACTTCGCCGTGAGCACAGCTGCGCTCAATGAGAAGCATGTCACGATTTTCGTTATTCTGAGGTGGTCAGCAGCATCACATCACTCTGATCGGACAGACGGTGGTGGGTGGACCGTCTTGATATCGCAGCACGTGTGGTGACAGCCGCGCGACCTGAGAAAAGCTGCAGGACCTGATTGTATCGAGCCCCGGAACGACTGCGCAGTATAACTATTTGCGCGTGTTACGGGGATGTCACAGGCGGAACCTGCGCACAGCGATCGTGTCTGAGTGGCAGTCGTGATAAATTGGCATGAACCGCGCTGCAAAACGAGGATCATGCGACCGAATCACAATTTACCCTCAAGCATTGCAATCGCCTACCCCGATTCGCCGACGAATAACGTGCCACAAACTTCTCTGACATCAGTGTTTTACGGCAAGAATCGTCAGATTCATGGCACTAACAAGCCGTTTCCTGATACTAGACGTATGGGGATGAAATTGTGCGACCGGATGCACGCCCTGGCAGTATCTACAGGTGTCCTGATCGCCCTGATTACCTGCTTGGTCAGCACAACACCTATTGCCTACGCTCAACAAAATCTACCCAGTATGGGGGAGCCCGCCGACAACGCCCTGTCACCCAATCAAGAGCGTCAGCTCGGTGCCAGCTTCATGCGTCAGATCAGGGCACAGCTACCACTTGTAAGTGATGTGCAGCTCACTGAATACATCCATTCCCTCGGCTCGCGACTCGCGCTCGCGTCAGGCAAAGCGGACCAAAATGAATTCACCTTCTTCATCATCGACAATAATCAGATCAATGCCTTCGCCATACCGGGCGGGTATGTGGGTGTCAATTCCGGGCTTGCTCTTGCTATGGATTATGAAGAGCAGCTCGCGGCAGTGGTTGCTCACGAAGTTGCACACGTAACTCAGCGACATCACGCTCGCGCATTTGCGACCGGTACGCGATCCTCGGTCACTACGGCAGCAGCGGTTTTGGCTGCCATCCTTATCGGACAAGCCTCTCCTCAGGCTGGGCAGGCTGCCCTAGCCGCTGGACTGGCCGCTACTCGGCAATCGGCCATCAATTTTACTCGTAGCAATGAAATCGAGGCTGATCGCATTGGCATCGAGATTCTTGCCAATGCTCAGTATGACGCATCGGCAATGGCAGAATCGTTCGACATTCTTCGGCGCAAGAACAGTCTTAATACCGCTGGTCTTCAACTTGAATACCTGCGTACCCACCCCCTCGACAATAACCGAATCGCCGAAGCCGCTGACCGGGCAAGCAGTGTCAGATCCAGCCGTCGACGTGTATCACAACATGACTTTCAATTGTTCAAGGCAAGACTTGCCGTTTTGACCTCACTCGACGAGGGACAACTCACACGCACCTATCGTTCAAAACACCGACGCAAGCCTGATGTTGAAAATAGCTATGCACTCGCCTTGTTGAGCCTGCGCGCTAACCGCCTGTCAAATATCGATTCTTATCTGGCATCGCTGGAGAAATTGGCAAGTGCACATCCAATGGTTGAGTTGTTACGCTCTGAAATCATGGATGCGAAAGGGGCTCGAATAGATGAATCAAGATTGGATGATCTGGCGGAGCTCTACCCGGATCGCTACTCCATTATTGAAAAGCAGTTGCAACAATTAGTTCGAAAACGACGTTTCGGTACGGCACTGGATACTGCGAAAACCTATCTGCGCGATGCCACCGACCCTCACCCGCTTGCCTGGCGTGAACTGGCCAGTATCCAGCAAAGGCTTGGCGATGCGGCAGCAAGTCATGAATCACTCGCCCATTACTTCGCTGGCGTTAATGAACTGCAAAGAGCAAGAAGCCAATTTGAGCTTGCACTGCAAATGGTTCCAACAGCATCTCAAGACGAATTGCGTTTACAAGCTAGTATCAAAGCGCTCGGGAAACGCAACGCTCGTTAGTTAGATATAAACACCTCTCGGCCAACACGTTTGCCGAGATTCAAAGGCGCGCCCACACAATCAAAAAAGGCCACATGGCTTACGCACAAGTGGCCTTTGTCTATCGTTAACATGGTTAACGGTCAGTTGGCTCAGGAAGTAATCTCAGGGCCCGCGCAAACCAGATCAAGTCCGCTATCAGTATCCGTATATTGAATGAAGTTGTCGATAAAGAGACGTGCAAGTTTTTCAGCCTCTGTCGTCCACTGATCTTCATTGTCGTATGTCTTGCGTGGATCAAGCAGCTGAGTTTCAACACCAGGCAACGCTGTTGGAATTCTAAGATTGAACATCGGAATCGTCGTTGTAGTCGCCGTATCGATTGACCCATCGAGTATCGCATCAATAATGGCACGCGTGGCCTGGATAGAAATGCGCTCGCCACTGCCGTTCCAGCCGGTGTTGACAAGGTACGCAGTTGCACCTGAGCTTGCCATGCGCTTCGCCAGTTCGTCGGCATACTTGGTTGGGTGCAAGCTCAGGAAAGCCTTGCCGAAACATGCCGAGAAGGTGGGCTGCGGACTGGTGACACCTAATTCTGTACCCGCAAGTTTTGCCGTGAAGCCTGACAGAAAATGGTATTGAGTCTGCTCCGGGGTCAGCAAGGATACGGCCGGCAGTACACCGAATGCATCAGCGGTCAAAAAGATAACCTTATTTGCATGGCCAGCTTTTGATACCGGCTTGGCGATATTGTCGATATGATTAATCGGGTATGACACGCGTGTATTTTCGGTCTTGCTTGCATCGTCATAGTCGACGCTGCCATCTTCACGAACCGTAACGTTTTCCAGCAGTGCGTCACGACGAATCGCGCCATGAATATCCGGTTCGGCTTCGGCAGAGAGTCTTATTGTCTTGGCATAACAGCCACCCTCAAAATTGAACACACCATCATCGTCCCACCCATGCTCATCATCACCAATCAGGCGACGTTTTGGATCAGTTGACAGTGTGGTTTTGCCCGTACCGGACAAACCGAAAAATACTGCTGTGTCACCGTCTTCACCCACATTGGCAGAACAATGCATGGAAGCTATGCCTTGCAGCGGCAACAGAAAATTCATGTATGAGAACAGACCTTTCTTCATCTCACCGCCATACCAGGTACCACCGATCAACTGCATCTTTTCCGTAAAATTAAAAGCGACAAAATTTTCGGAGTTCAGGCCGTGTTCTTGCCATTTGTCGTTAACAGCACGGGCGGCATTCATGACGACGAAATCCGGCTCAAAGGTTGCCAACTCATCGATCGATGGTCGAATGAACATGTTTGTGACAAAGTGGGCCTGCCAGGCGACCTCCGTGACAAATCGAACTTGCAAACGAGAATTTTCATTGGCCCCACAGTATGCATCTACGACAAAAAGTCGCTTGCCATCAAGCTGTGTGGTAACAAGTGACTTCAGATCATTCCACACGTCCTGGGAGATCGGATTGTTGTCATTTGCACCCTGATCGGCCCACCACAATGTGTCTTTGGTCAGCGAATCGCTGACGATGTATTTATCTTTGGGGCTCCGACCGGTAAACGAACCGGTATCCACAGCAATCGCACCACTGTCGGTCACGATGCCGGTTTCCAGGCCTTCCAGCTCTGGGCGCGTTTCTTCGCGGAAGAGTTGTTCATAACTCGGGTTGTAAACAACCTCGTGCGATTGGGTAATTCCGATCTCTGAAAGATCAATGCCGGGGGAGATGGCGCGAGCCGTCTGATTCATTAGAAACTCCAATTTATAAGAGAAACAGCGCTATATGTAGTAAGCCACTTAAACAGCTACATATCCGTACTGCTAGCGGCTTCGAGGGACGGAACTATACGCTAGCGCAACGTCACTTAAAACGGACTTTCATCTCAAAAACTGGGTTAAATCAGGGGCTTGCGAGTGATATGGCGTGATTATGTAGTTTAGCTACTGATTTACTACATATTCTCAGGTCAAGACTTCCATGAAGATCAACACCCTAGGAGATCTCTGAGGTGCGAATCACACTTTTCTGTAGGGCCGACAGCCCCATATTTGGGGCGTCGGGGTAATTTCGAGACCTGAACAGAAATGCTTATAAATTCACATTTTTTTTGGCGGCTGAACGCGAACGACTTGCGGACGCCGGTTGGCCAGACGTCCTCTTGCGAGGACGCCAAGCGCGGAGAGCATCAGCAACAGCAGCACAGGATCAAACCCACTGCCATTACCTGCGATGATGGAACAGCCAGCAAAACCATCAAGGCCGGTCTCTAT
>CAYUZB010000006.1:61730-74556 GCA_964449565.1 uncultured Granulosicoccaceae bacterium
CAAGGCCGGTCTCTATTCGAGGTACATCGTCGCCATCGGTGTCAACCGGGGGTTGGGGTGGTGATACTGGTGGTACTGGTGGTACTGGTGGTACGCCGCCCCCCGTATCCGTATCCGGCGAATCATCAGTGTCCTGGAAGTCAGGAATGCCATCGTTGTCATCGTCAAGCAAGCCACCGTTGGCAATCGCATTACTATCATCAACGATACCGTCACCATTGGCATCAAGATCGCTGGCATCGACGATACCGTCACTATCGGTATCGGCAGTAGGTATGAAGTCGCTATCGAACGCATCATCGATTCCATCGGAGTCAGTATCGGCCCCTCCGGTAATTGACGCATCCACGTTGTCATCGATGCCATCACTATCGGAGTCCACCAATGCGTCAACAATGCCGTTGCCATCAGCATCCTGCCCACCTGATTCGATAGTGTCGCTCAAGCCATCATTATCACTATCAGTATCAATGTAGTCAGGGGATCCATCGCCGTCAGTATCAACCAGCTGAAAAATAAGAGTGCCGGAGTCTGCAGATGTCTCAACGCTGTCTACCAGACCGTTCGCCCCGAAAACCAACCCACTGTCAACGCGACCATCCCCGTCAGCATCAAGCGATGCCGTATCGATTTCACCAGCGCTCGCTTCGTATAAATCAGGGATACCATCGTTGTCACTATCAAGATCGAGAAAATCCGGGATACCATCAGCATCGGTGTCTATCGGGCTTTCAGTATCGCCCGCTTCAATCGCGTCAAGAATAGTGTCGTTGTCACTGTCTATATCCAGAATATTCAGGATGCCGTCGCCATCGGCGTCACCTGCCCCTTCAACCGAATCAGCAAGTCCATCAGAATCTGCATCCGCACCAGAGTCATCACCAGGTCCAGAATCATCACCAGGTCCCGAATCAGGCGTGCCATCGTTATTCGAATCAGTGTCTATGAAGTCAGGCGTGCCATCACTGTCGGTATCTACGGGAGTCTCTGGCGCAGGGCCAGCTTCCTCAGCGTCGGAAATACCATCGTTGTCTGAATCAGTATCCAGCGGGTTGTCGATACCATCACCGTCCGTATCAACATCAACACCATCAACTGTATCCGGGATGCCATCGTTATCGTCATCCGGATCATCCTGGTCAGGGATGGTATCGCCGTCGGTATCAGCAATAAATTCCAGGACGTAGTCTTCGACTTCTCCGTCTGATGCGGCACTAGCCGCTTGATCATTACCCAAGGCATCGGTAGTGATTCGTACACGCATGTACGAGGTACCGATAAAGTCTGTAGCAATACCTACGAGTGATGGCCAGAGAAGAAGGTTGTCATCAGCGCCTGTACCGGCTGGGATAGCCATAGGGGCGGACGCCTCATCAGCATCGAAGATACCATTGCCATCAAAGTCTATCCAGGCGGTGTAGGTTGCATCTACTGAACTCGGATTAGTCGCGGCTACCGTCAGAGAATAAGCCTTGATATTTTGAAACAGGACTGGAATCGTCGTGACTCCATCTTCATCATCGCCATTGGCTATGTCATCACCGTCAGCGGCAGCTGTAGCGACAGGGTCATTGTCGTCAGGGAGGATGGTTCCAAGAAATGGTCCATTGGCAACCACTTCGTGGCTGGCGGTACCATAGCTTGCCGGCGCATCACCAGTATCGACTGCCATGACAGGACCGGCAGTGACCATCAATGCGGGGAACAATACAGAGAGCGGATGACGTTTGAACATATCCTTGGGTTTTCCGATTGATGCGCTGTCTAAAGAGCGCGGAGCTAACCCGGTGACTGTCATCACAACAGTGACCGGGATTTGACACCACTATCTTATAGCATCGCTATCAGCTCATCTACCTTACAAACTCAGCCTAGCGCTCGATATTGACCTACTCCACAATATTTAACACAAAGCTGAACTACTCGACGATATTGATTTCGACACGTCGATTTTGCGCACGGCCTGCTGCGGTTGCATTACTGGTACGAGGTCTTGACTCACCAAAGGCTTGTGGCTTCAGTTGCGCTCCGGAAACGCCCTTGCTAACCAGATAACGTGCTACAGACAGAGCCCGTTGTTTGGATAATTCAAGATTACCGGCCGCCGCACCTTGGTTGTCCGTGTGAGCTTCAACACTGACAACCACATCTGGGTATTCGCCGAGCGTTTCGGCCACTTTGTCAAGCACCGACTGCGCCTCAGCTGTCAGCGTATCTGAACTCGAATTAAAATTTACCCCTTCGACAACACCACCAAAAACATCACAACCTGAGCTGTCTACAGGATGCCCTGGCGCAGTATCCCCACATTGATCGATCGCATCAGTCACCCCATCACCATCGGTATCAATGTTTATGCGTGAATTTGAAGGTGCAGGAACCGGGACAGCCCGGGTAGATACATCAGCTTCAGGCGCTACCGGATCAATTGATCTGCTTGCTGGAGCGCCCCCACGACTCGCCTGACCAAAGCGATACACCAATCCCAGTTGTCCGTACTGCGCATCTGTGTCGTGAGCGACCAATTCAGCCCGTATACCCAGACCCATTTCAAAGCCGTATTCAAGACCGATACCGGCGAGAAGATGAACGTCATTCAAGCGTTCGAACTCTACGACCTCCGCATCATTTTCCAAGGCACCAACGCCCAGACGTCCAAAGACAGAGAAGCCTTCCCGCCGCGCGCGTCTCTCTTCACTTGCAAGCGCGTAAACTATTGCGCTCAAGCCACCGACCTGATAATCGATCGAGCCATCAGGTGACAGATCGGCCTCGCCAAGGTCAGCTACATGCCCTTCGAGACTGAACCTCGGGCTGAAATCATAACCAATCGCAAGTGAGCCACCGGCACTCGACGAATCGGCCACCGAGACCCCAGGCACATTATCGGTATCTGGCTCGACTTCGCTGATCAAGGCACCCGCACCAACGTAAAATCGGCCGTCGTAATCTTCGCGACCACCACCGAGAAATCCACAGGCTGTCAGAGAAAGACAGAGGGGGACGAGCGCAACTTGCCGAACCCGACGGCCAAGGTCAGGAGCATCTTGATTACCCGTTTGATCGTCTACCCGCTTACTCGTGACGATACCTTCAATATTAAGATCCACTTTCATTCCGCGCTTTCTCATGTGCTCTGACCATCTTGATCATTGTCAGTAACTCGGCATGCCAGACACACCGGACTACCCGGATTGTAGGCAATTGTCGGAGAAATCAAGCGGGAATAATGTAGACATAAGTGAAATCGCCGTCGAATCGGAAGATTCCAAGGTTATTCACAACGCATAACACCACATTACATACATTGCCTGATCGTCATGATCAGGCAAAATAAATCATGGCATTACTTCAAATTTAATGAATAACGCGAATTTCGACGCGGCGATTCCGAGTCCTGTCGTCTGCGGTGACGTTTTGCACCAATGGCAATAGCTCACCATAGCCCTCGGCCTCAAGTCTTGTTCGCTCGATTCCGAGGCTGACCAAGTGAGACACTACCGACTCAGCGCGTTGCACGGACAGTTGTTTATTGTCCTCTGCATCACCCTGATCGTCAGTGTGCGCCATAACTGCAATTCGCACCGTTGGATTCGCCTTCAGTTCCCGCTCAACCCGAATCAGCGCTGCCTCTGCGGCATCGGTCAAGTTGGCGGACCCGGTGTCGAAACTCACATTTTCGATAACACCAGTAATAGTCAAGCCTGGCACGAGACCCGGTTTCGGCAAGGGTTCTACAGGCAGGCCTTTATAAGCCGGGAAAACCGCAGATTCGGCCAAGCCAGTGGCCTTTTTGGCAGCCGGTTTAGCCGCAGCAATGCTGGGTACAACACTAGCCTTTGACTGCTTGGGCGTTTGAATGACAGCAACGGCAGCTGCGATCGCCTGTTCGTCGATTGTTCGTGTTCCAGTGCGTATGGCTGCATCATCCAGATTAGCCAATGTGACAACATCAACGCGCCGGTTTCGTTTGCGACCATCTTCGTCACGGTTCGTATCTCGTGGCTGCGTTTCGCCCAGACCACGCGCTCTCAGCTGCAATTCATGGATACCACGGCTTTGCAAATATTGGACTACCGCTTCAGCGCGTCTAGAAGATAACGACAGATTCTTATCAGCCGGTCCGGTCGAATCAGTATGCGCACGAATCTCTACTTGCGCTTCTGGAAACGCCAGCATGGTTTCTGCCAGGGAGTCCAACTGACGACGGGCAAGTGGTGTTAACCATGCGGAGTTGCTTTTAAAAGTAACGTCATCAAGTACCGTGTCAAACAACCCACAACCTACCGCGTCTACCGAGATTGCCGGAGCCGTGTCAAGGCATTTATCCTTGCTGTCACGAATGCCATCTCCGTCTCGATCATTACGGCTGACTGTGGTAGTCCATGCTGATGGTTGAACAGCCTGAACCGGGGTACCGGTCACTTGGCGTTTAGGTTTTGCAGCACCCAGACTTGGCTCCGAATTTCGAGATACAGAGGGCGAGTAAGCACTTGATGCGGAGCGTGAAAAACCTCCGGAACCACGATGCAAAATACGTCCATTGCTGGCAACAGTTGTCTTCTTCTTGCTCAACAAAGGTCGGAAGGCTTCGGCCAACGAGTCGCGAACGTGGCGCGGCGACTGGTTGAAACGGTAGACAGCACCAATACCAACATAGGACACATCACTATCAAACCGAGTGATTTCAGCCCGGAAGCCCAGTCCATTGGCAAACCCGTACTCAGCACCAAGGCCCAACACGGGCACCGTGCTACTGTCCTCGAGTGGTTGTACTTGTGAAGAGCGACTTAAAGCTGCGGCGCCAAGACGCCCGTACGCACTGAAACCTTCGCGACGTGAACGTAACTGCACGCCGTTAATACCATAGAACAACGCGCTGACTGATGCGGCAGCATACTTGACACTGGTACCGGCTTGCAGTTCAGCCGAGCCAAGTACTGATGTATCAAACTCGAAGGCAAGTCTATTGTGATGGTCGTAACCGAGACGTAGTTGAGTTGCACCGTCTGAATCCGACTCAACATTGAACTGAGTGCCAGACGTGTCCGGGTTTACCTGCGAGGTGCCAACAGATGCGCCAGCATAGAGACGTGAACGAAAGTCTTCCGTATTTGGCGTAAGAGCAAATCGCTCATTTGATGTCAGATCGGATACGGTCGCACATCCGATGGCAGACGACAACATCAGCGCCGTCAATGCAAAACGGATCGATACAGACAGGTTCATTTTTCTTGCTAGTAGCTTAGATGCCATTACAGAGTCCCTCTGACACCCTGAATAGCCGGGGTGTCGATTCAAAACTTCGCTTATCTGTTCACACTATCGGCAAGGTTTGTGATTTCCACACGTCTATTTCGTGATCGATTCGCATCTGTAACGTTATCTGCCAATGGCTTTGTGCTGCCGTAGGACCGAGCCACGACACGTTTCGTCGATATGCCATTTTTTGCGAGGTACTTCACAATTTTTATGACCTGTTTGGTTGTGATCTGCTTAGCCTGATTTTTCGGCAAGCTGTTATCGGTATGCACGCTGATGGTGATACGAGAGCTTGGAGCCGCTTTCATCTCGGTAACAATACGATCAAGCACACGGGTTGCACCTGGCTTGAACACTTCCGTGTTCGCTTCGAATACAAGTCCATTGACGACACCACGCGTCACCGCACAACCGAATGCGTCAACTTGAACTCCTCGACGAGTATCCAGACAGGCATCTTTATCATCGCTAATGCCATCACGATCCGAGTCAACATTTGGCTTAGGCACAGTCTTCTTGGCCCTTGAATCAGCCGGCGGAACCACCTTGGCTTTTCGCTCTGGAGCTGTCCGGGGTTTGACTTCAGGTTTGATTCGAGGCTTCGTCGATGGCACAGTCTCAGTCGATTGTTGTAGCGCTTTATTAACCGATTCAGACTTCTTCCTGGTATCAGATTTCTGAGCGGACTCAATCTTTTGCGTCGACGCTTGCTTACGCGTTATCTCTCGCTTTTGCGTTTCAGCAGACTTTCGTGTTTGCTTCGATATACGGGTTTCTCTTTGTGGTTCAACGCGACGAGTGATATCAGTTGTACTGTTAACGTTCTGCGACCGCTTGAAACGATAGATCAATCCCAGTTGAACAGCTCGTGCATCACTATCGTAAGAAATGAGTTCACCACGTAATGCCAAACCGTTTGAAAAACCATATTCAACGCCAAGCCCAACCAGAAGCTGAACGCCATTGACCTGTTCGATATCGACACCTGAGCCGCTGGTACTCAATACGCCGAGCCCCACTCGACCATAGGCATGTACGTTTTCGCGACGAATCAGGGAGTCATTGTTCGAGCCAAAATAGAACAGTGCATTACCAGCGACCACACTATAATCAATTGTGGATGTTGGCTCGAGAGTCGCCGAGCCTAGCGACCCTGCGTTCAGCTCGAATGTTAATCGAGGCGAGTAATCGAAACCAAGATGCACATGAGCCGCAGTGCTACTACCGGTTTCAAGTGTGAAGGCAGTATCCTCAGTGATCGGATCCAATATTGAGGCACCAACGCCAACACCCGCATAAAAGCGACGCATACTACGGTTTCGCTGTTTCTTTTCTTCTTTTAACTGTGCCGCTCTGGCCTGTTTCTCTTCTCTCTCGATCCGTTGCTGACTCGTCAAGCCATCGCTTGATTGACTACCTCTATCTCCCGGCAATACTCTCGAGAAAGTACCGCAAGAAGAAACACTTAATACAACCGCAGCAAGCATTGCTGTCCGACCCAGTCGTGCTTCAGTGATTCGCCGTCTGCGCTTCGCGGAGCTCCACATCGCGGCGAACGCTGCGAACAACAACAGCATCAATTCGGAATCTGACGAACTGCCAGTGCCATCACCAATCGAGCATCCGAATCCATTGCCCGTAGCGCCAGTGCGTACCGGCCTTGTATCTGTAGTTTGTTCAGTACCAGGAAGCTGATCAACATCAGTATTTGGCGTTGACTCTCCCAGTACCGGTACACCAGCATCAGCAAACCCATCGCCGTTGGCGTCCGGATCGCGAGCATCAACAATACCATCGAAATCCTGATCTTCACCCGCAACGAAGTCAGCATCTGCTAGATCATCGATACCATCGTTGTCAGCATCACTGCCACCAGTCACATCAACATCAACCGAATCCGGAATGCCATCGCTGTCACTATCCTTCAATGTGTCAACGATGCCGTCGCCATCAACATCGTTACCTCCTGCCTCGACAAGATCATTTTGGCCATCATTGTTGCTATCGATTTCGAGAAAATCGTAAATCCCGTCATTATCACTATCGATAAGCATTGCCTGGAATATGGCGACCGCATCGTCCAGCCCATCGTTATCGGCATCAACAAAGGCATCAACAAGACCGTTACTGTCAGCATCGTTACCGGCAACTTCAAAAAGATCTGACAGACCATCCTGATCCGAGTCAAGATCACGGAAATCCCGTAGCCCGTCATTATCAGTGTCAGCAGCTTCCAATGGGTTCTGTTCAGTTGCATCATTCCATCCGTTTTGGTTCAGATCGATGAAATTGTCGATGCGACCATCCAGATTGGCATCCGATGCACCTGCTTCGATGGTGTCAGGAATCGAATCGTTGTCGCTATCCAGATCAAGATGGTCCGGCACTGAGTCACTATCACTATCGATTGTAATTTCAGGTACATCGTCATTGAGCAAACCGGTTTGATCCTGATCTACATCATCGGCCAATAGGAGCCCCAAGCGACCAGCTAACTCGGAATTCAAGCCAAGTGGAGAAACACCGCTTCGCACACTCTCAAAGGAGTCAGGCAGACCGTCGTTATCACTATCCAGATCAATGGCGTCATAGACACCATCACCATCGCTATCAACAGCGGTTTCAATGGCATCCGGTATGCGGTCGTTGTCGCTATCAAGATCAAGCAGATTGGTTATGCCATCTGAGTCGGAATCCAGAGTCGCCTCAATAATGTCATTAATTCCGTCACCATCACTGTCTTCATCAATGTAATTAGGCAGGCTGTCACCATCGGGGTCTTCGGTGCCCTCCAGCGCATCGCTGATCGTGTCATTATCCGAATCACGATCCTGAAAATCGGGTATTCCGTCATTGTCCGAATCCAACTCACCTTCCAGACTATCCGGCAAACTGTCATTGTCAGAGTCGGTATCAAGGAAATCGGCGATACCATCATCATCACTGTCCCCTGTGCCTTCGATCGCGTCTGCAATGCCATCGCCATCTGAATCAGGGTCCTCTGATCCCGTTTGATTATTAGGATTACCATTACTATTGTCGTCGTTATCCAATACGTCGATGATGCCATCACCGTCAGCATCACCCGTGCCTTCTTCAGAATCTGGCACGTCATCGTTATCACTGTCCAGGTCGATAAAATCTGCGATAGAGTCGCCATCAGTATCCCGCGGATTCGAAGGATCTGTTCCAGCTTCATCGCTGTCGGAAATACCGTCACCATCCGAATCCGGATCGCGGAATGATGGTAAGGAATCACCATCAGGATCATCGCTACCTTCAACGGCATCCGGAATGCCATCGTTGTCAGAATCGAGATCGACATTGTCGGGGAGCCCATCGCCATCGGTATCGACCGTGCCTTCGACGGAATCTGGAATCGTATCCGCATCGGTATCAATCGTTGAATCAATCGTGACTGACAGGTTTGCAGTACCCGCGTTACCGAAAAGATCAGTGACACTGGCTACGAATTCATAGTCCCCATCCGGAGTGCTTCCAGCGATCGCGCAGTTCCACACACCCGACTCGGTAAAAGGAATGCAGATAATGTTGCCATCAACATCCGTTACTGAGACTGGCCCTCCCAATCCATCCGGCACCCCGGACAAACCACTCAACATCACCGCGTTTTCCCAAACAGGAGACGCCAGTTCAATTGTGATCTGCGGCAGACTGGCCCGAATAGTCGAACCAAGGACATCTGGTTGAGATACATTACCTGCCGAATCGGACACTGTAGCTGTGAACGAAATCGGACCATCATTCAAGGACGAAATATCCAGTCCAGTCACCTGCCAGGAATCTGCAGATTCGACAGTAGTTGTCGCTTCAACGTTAGAAACACCATCGCTGACGATCAAAGTAATCGTGTCACCGATGACTGCATCAGAAGAAACTTCACCAGTAATATCGAAGCTGAGCGCTTCCGAATTATCGATAACTGCATCGCTACCGTGACTCAGGCTTGTAATAGTCACTGAAGGCGCAACGGTATCCTTATCGCTAGACAAGCTTCCGCTTGCCGGATTGCCTGCGATGTCCAGTTGCGCCACGGTAACAGTGATTGCATCTGGGCCATCAGCTATTGCTGAAAGATCGAAGGTCGCGATGAAGCGTCCAGCCACACAGTCAACTGATTGAGACACAGGCGTCGCAGACGCTACACTGACGTCAACTGGCACACCGGTTTCACAACTACCCGATATATCAACCGCAGGCGCTGACAAAGCAGTGATTGCAGGCAGCGGATCAATTACCAAATTAGGTGCCGTGCGATCGATACTGAGGGTACGCGTCGCAGGGACAGACACATTGCCCGCCAAATCTGTAACAGATGCCGATATCAGTGTCGTGTCGGCAAGGGATGACAGCGTAGCTGGTGTCAAAGTGACCGACCAGCCACCCGATGCAGCTACCGCGCTGAACAAGTCACCAGCAATATCCAGGGTAACCGACGTACCATCGGCTACATCGGTACTACCGCTCAAGCTCAGTGGCAGTAAAGTTTCAGCAACACCTATAACATCATCATCATCGATAACAGCTAGCGTCAATGAAGGTGCAATCAGATCCACCTCTACTTCGAACACTGAAGTATCAACACTGATATTTCCAGCCGCATCCGATACACGGGCTACAACTTCATGGATGCCATGCGATAACGGTGTCGCAGCATCGATGGCTACTGACCAGAATCCCAGTGCATCAACTGCAATCGGCGCTGCCTCAAGGGCGCCATACGTTACCCCGTCGATCTCGACAGTCAATCGTTCGCCATTGCCAACCACCGCTGTTCCGCTCAGAACCGGAGTCATGGTGTTGGCAAGCAGCGGTGTGATCGTCGGGACTGTCGGTGCAACTGTATCGACTATCAATTCATCAACCGTCGTATCGACCGAGGAGTTATCAGCCGCATCGGTCGCCGTTACGGACAGATCGTAGACGCCATCGACAAGAGGAGAATTAGCGTCAACGGTCAAGGACCAGACACCTGAGCCCGTATCGACAAGAGTTCCATCTGACAGGCGATACACCAAACCGTCAAGGACGACTTCAAGGGTACTACCGGCGCTGATCGGTGCCGTTCCGGTAATGGTCGGCAGTGGATTATTGGTCACTAGAGGTGTAACTACAGGTAATTCAGGACCTGTTGTTTGCAGAGTGACTGATACAGGTATTGCGCTGGCAACATTGCCGGCAATATCGGTTGCTTCAAGTAAAATATCAATTGTGCCATCTTCCAGCGACGAAGCATCAAGCTGAACACTGCTAAAGTTGCCACTACTGTCGGCTGAAAAAGGTGCACTCACAACACTGCCGGCAAGTGAGTCTTCCAAGGTCAGAATCAGACTAGCATCAGGCTCACTGGTGCCCGTGACGATAGTTACGCTACTCTCCGCTGCGTTAATCACATCATCAGACATAACTGGCTGATCGATTAGTGGCACATCCGTAGCAGTATCAATTACGACACTCAATGCGGTTGACTGCGGGCCAACATTCCCTGATTCGTCAATATAGCGATAAGTGATATCGATAGCTCCATCCGTGAGACCTGAAGATTCGACGACAAAGCTACCATCGGCATCGACACGCCCAGCGCCAACAACGATTCCATCGGCAAGCAATTCCAAATCTGTGTTTGCCAACGCCTCACCAACAGCGACTGCAAACCGTGCGTTCGTTACATTGGTTATGTTGTCGCTATCGCTCGCACCACTATCATCTGCATCAACAAGATCGAGAGCGACCGTCGGTGCATCAGGGGCTGTTGTATCAATAGTCAGAGCTCCGGCTCCTGATTCGACGATCGGATTTCCGGCAAAATCAATCAACGTCACTTCGACCGCAAACACTCCTTCGCCCAATTCAGCCGGTATGGTCAGTGTCCAGGTACCGTCACCATGATCAACAAGATGGCCATCACCCGTCGTGTATAGATCCCCGTTGATCCGAACTTCCAGAGTTTCCCCATTACCGGTATTTGCGGTACCGGTGATGATCGGCCTGGTTACATTGGTGACGAGTGTCATGACAGTCGGCGCATCTGGCGGTATCAAATCGACTGTTATCGTTCTGGTCGCCGTTTGCGCATCCACCCCAGCTAAGGTCGCAACATCAGCAGTGATCAGTTCTGACGAACCAAACGTCTGAACGGCAAAGGCAGGTACAATAACCAGCCATTGATTGTTATTCACATTGCTAAAGTAGGGAATACCAGCGACGTTAACCGTCACAACTTGATTGTTCTCCACACCACCTGTTGTACCTTGCAGAATCAACGAGCTTCCGGCTTCGGAAAGATTGATTGTGTCATCGCCTGAAACGGTTGCAATGCTGATAGCAGCTATAGAGGTATCTTTATTCGCTGTGACCGGACCTGCCGTTCCTACATTACCGGCTATATCAGCCTGGCTGGCGGTTGCAATAATCGTATTTACACCCTCCGTAACGGCTGTAACATCAAATGTCGCGGTCCAGGTACCGTTAGCCGCACAAGATACCGTTTGTGTATCTGGTGATGCGTCGATTATCGCGACTTGTACGACACCACTGTTGACAGTACAACTACCGCCGATCTGATAACTGTTTTGATTAACGGAGGTTGCCAACTGCAAAGGGTTGATTGCAACGGCTGGCGGCACAAGGTCAACAGTTAATGTTGACTCAGCTTGATTCGCAATATTGCCGGCACTGTCGCTTGCATCAGCTGTAACCAGTGTACTTGGCGGTAATCCGGCTGCTATTGCAGATGGCAAGCTTATCGACCAGACGTTTCCTGCCACCAGTGCTTCATACGGCACGCCATCAACTTCAATAGCGACGCTGGCACCATCGTTCAGACTCGTACTAGTACCACTGATGAGCACGTCCGTCTGGACTTCAGTCGCATTCAATCGATTGTCGCCAGCGATCACATCAAATACAAGTACCGGTACTGTTGTGTCAGAAAGAATATCTGCAGTAGCGGGTGTAGCTGAATTTCCAGCCTCATCAACTGCCGTAACAGTTATCGTCTCCACGGGATCGAATGCCTGCACTTCAACAGACGGCAACAACACACTCCAGGCGCCTGCCAATACCGACGCACTATAGTCAACGTCATTGACGTTGATAGTGACCGTTGTTCCGTCTAAAAGCCCGGTGCTTGTTCCCGAAATCGTTTGATCGAGCAAGGATTCAGCAGCATTGATGACATTGTCATCAGACACCGACGCCAACGTTACGGTTGGGGGTTCTGTATCGAGATCCACCGACACGGTAGCTGAAGAAGCTGTGTTACCGGAGTCATCATCGGCCTCAGTATCAATGGACAGCTCACCATCGAGCAGGCTTGTCAGATCGACACCTGCAATCTCCCAGTCGCCATTCGTATCTGCGGTCGCAACAAATGTCAGAACAGTCGCAGCAATATCACTTATAGTGATTGTCACGATACTGTTTGGCTCGGCTGTACCCGTAAGCGTGAGTGCTCCAGCCTCATTCGAGTTCGCAATATCGTTTGCCGCAATAGGCGTATCAATTGTTGGGCTCGTAATGGCCGTGTCAATAGTGACATCCA
>CAYUZB010000007.1:0-65174 GCA_964449565.1 uncultured Granulosicoccaceae bacterium
GATGAAATCGTACACTGTAGATCACATCAAGTACCGACTTTTACAAGTTAGATTGAAATACCTTGTAACCGGACATTCGCACGACCTCATTGATCGTCGCCTTTGGGCACGATCCGCTGTTCTGTATACTTTTTCATCAAGCACAAAAAAGCCATAGTCTACCAGCCGCTTTATTTGCACCAAGTCTTAATCGAACTGAAAACCGAGAAGCTATGGATCGATTAGCTTACTGTATTTCCAATATTCTCCGAACATGTCTTATAACTCTATTAGGGGCGTTATGTAGTGCTATGGCACAATCCAGCTTAACTAATTTTTTCAGGCGGATTACCAGGAGCGCTAGTGCGATAGCCTGAAACTCATTGACTCATTTAAAGTGACAGCCCTTTCCAATACAGTGAAAGCTGTTTCTGCCATGTGATTTCCCTTAAGATCCAATAGCGGGTTCACCTCAACCAACTCCAGACATACCAGCCGTTGTGAACGAATAACCGTTTCAATGATTTCGATTATTTCAAGTGGATTGAAACCGTCAGGCGCAGGTGTTCCAGTGCCTGTGGACACAACATTGCAATCCATACTATCTACATCAAATGACAGGTAAATAGAATCACAATTGGATAATCGCTCCAGTGCTTCACTCACGCAGCTTTGAATACCGCAACGGCGTACATCTGCTACGGTGTAATTTTTGATCCCTAAACGATCCATCAGTGTATCTTCGGGCTGTTCGGTCTCACGTACGCCAAAATACACAATGTCATCGGCATTTATTTTTGCTCCTTTGTGGCCGAGGTTTTTCATCGACTCCCAACAGGCAGAGGTTGCGACACTAATATCATTAATCATGCAATCGGTATTATTTACGTTCAGCGCTGCCGCCATTGGCATACCGTGTAGATTTCCTGACGGCGAAGTGTAGGGGGAATGTATGTCGGCGTGCGCATCCAGCCAGATAACGCCGAGGCGTTCGGTTGGGTTTGCAGACTTAATACCCGAAATAGTACCGAGTGCAGAAGAATGATCACCTGATATAACCACAGAGAAGTAACCTTTGCTTACTGTGTCTGAAACCGCATTGCACAGGCGTTTACACTGTTCATAGACATGTTGGGCGCGCTTAGCGAAGTCGCAGGTTTCCTTGGTGTAGACTGATTCGTTCGTGGTCTCAACGTCGAGGTAGTCGTATCGGTTGAAGAAGTCATCACCACGGTTTATCGCTGCCACTTCTATGGCATCAATACCGAGATCCGAACCACGCGTACCTGCTCCGATATCTGAGCGGTTTTTTATAACTTTAATGCCCGCTGTACGTTGTGCTTTATTATGCATTCCCATATCAACCTTCTACGTGTACCCGAGCCCGATTTACCATGCCGTATAGATCACGAGGATCATCTGGATCTGCAATCATATCCAGCTCACTAAAGTGACCGGTACGTTGTAGTTGATCATGCATATAACGTAGCGCCGAGAAATCTTCAGTAGCAAACCCAACACTATCGAAAAGTGTAATTTCATCATTTGACGATCGCCCCGATTTTTTTCCAGCCATTACTTCCCACAGCTCAGTAACAGGGTGATCCTCGTCGAGTTGCTGTATCTCGCCTTCTATACGTGTCTGGGGCGGGTACTCTACAAAAATATTAGAGCGGGTAAGGATACGTTTTTGTAGTTCTGTTTTGCCTGGACAATCGCCTCCGATGGCATTGATATGTATACCCGATCCAACCATGTTGTCGCTTAGCACGGTGGCGTATTGTTTATCAGCGGTACAGGTAGTAATTATCTGTGCTCCCTGTACTGCCTCTTCTGCACTACCACAAGCTATTACGCTCAAACCAGAATCTTGTAAATTTTTAACCGCTTTCTTCGTTGCTTGCGGGTCGATGTCATATAGTCGAACCGTATCGATTCCAACAATCTCTTTAAAAGCCAGTGCCTGAAACTCGCATTGTGCTCCGTTGCCAATCATGGCCATTGTTGCCGCCTGTTCCGGTGCAAGGTGCTTTGCAGCCACTGCCGATGTTGCGGCGGTTCTCAGCGCGGTGAGAATGGTCATCTCTGATATCAATACCGGGTAACCATTATCAACACGTGCTAACACACCAAATGCAGTTACCGTTTGAAATCCACGGGCCATATTGGCTGGATGACCGTTCACATATTTAAACCCGTAGGTAGCCCCGTCACTCGTTGGCATCAGTTCAATAACCCCTTCACTGGAGTGGGATGCAACACGAGGTGTTTTGTCGAAACTCTCCCAACGCAGAAAGTCGTCTTGTATATAGCTTCCCATTTCTCTAAGTACTTCTGGCAGGCCAATGGTATTAACAACCTTCATCATATTGTCTACACTGACAAAGGGCACCATGGCCATCGGTGACGGTTGTAAGGTTTGGTCAACAACAGCCGCATTACTAGACATAATTATATTCCATTGTTCAAGTGTGAAAAATTCGCTGATCTAATTGCATAGGTAACTATTCTATGCAGCCCTTTTTTGTAAAATACCGCTGAACGCTGGTAATAAACAAAGTAATTAACACTGCAAGAATCAGGTAGAGAATCGCTGAATAAAGGTAGGTAGAAAGATCGAAATTCCGGGCAAAAATCGTTCTTGTTTGCCCCATCAAATCCATTACTGTAATCGTTGATATCAGGGCACTGCCTTTCATAAGCAGTATTAACTCATTCCCGTAGGCAGGCCACGCAATCCGCAGTGCCTGCGGTAACATTATTCTTCTCATTGCCTTCGGCCACGACATACCGATAGACATAGCGGCTTCCAGCTGGCCCGCATTAACATTAATAAACCCGCCACGTAGAATCTCACAGACATAGGCGCTGGTATTTAGTGTCAGAACTAATAGTCCAACCAACCAGGGCTGACTGAAAAACCCCCATAGCGAGCCAAGACCTTCCGCACCTAAACTGCCGATGCCAAAATATATAATCCATAGTTGCACCAGCAATGGCGTACCACGAAAACAATAAACAAACAGATTGGCGGGTATGGAAAGTAGTCGATTACCTGATAGGCGCGCTAGCACCAGCAACAAGGCCAGTACAAAACCAATAACACAAGACAATAGCAGCAGCTCAACGGTCACAAAAAAACCATCAATAAATCGAGAGCAGAAATTTTCGAACAATGCACCACTAACAGGGGCTAATGCTGCGCACACACCGTCGGATAAGCTGTATTTTAAATCCTGATACATTTATGCCACCGACACACCGCGACGCGCACGACGTTCAGCCCATATGCGTAGCTGATCTGAAAACAGCGTCATCAAAAGATAAAGTAGGCCGGCTGTTAGAAAGAACAATAGTGGTCTGCTCTCGGTTTCACCGCCAAGCTTTGCGATACGAAGAAGTTCGTCCAATGCAATCACGGCGGCTAACGAGGTGTCTTTTAACACCACCATCCATAGATTACCGAGCCCCGGAATAGCAAAGCGCCACATCTGTGGAAATCGAACGCGTTGAAACACTTTCGCACGTGACAACCCAATGGCCTGGGCTGCTTCAATCTGCCCTGCAGGCACGGCAAGGTACGCACCACGAAAAATCTCACAGGCGTAAGCCGCAAAAATTGCTGATAACCCGGCCACGGCTGCAGTAAATTTAGGCACTTCTACACCCGCTTCCAAACCAAGTAATATGAATGCCTGGTTGATTATCTGGTCAGAACCAAAGAACACGATCAATAAAATAAGAAATTCCGGCACACCACGAATGAAAAGTGTGTATATCTCTGCCAGCCATCTGACAGCTGCGATTTTGCATACCTTGGCAGCCGCCAGTAGTAATCCGAAGAACATGCCCAGCAACATTGACCACAGCGCAAGCTGTACGGTGATCCAGGCGCCGCGTAGTAGATCATCTCCCCAACCGGTACTGCCAAAGGCAAGGGGGCCGAGCATGTGATTTATAGTGTCCATGAGTCGAAACCTTTGCACCCGGCAGCTTTAGCCGGGTGCAAAGCATTAGCTAGAATATGTCTGTACCGAAGTACTCAACGCTGATAGCTTTGTAAGTACCATCGTCACGGATAGCTTTTAGCGCAGCATTAAAGGCTTCGGTCAGATCATCTTCACCCTTGCGGATACCAATGCCAATTTTGTCGTCAATATCGATCTTTCGAGTAATGAATCCGAGCTCCGGATTTTTCTTTACAAAGTCGGCTCCTGGTAAAAAGTCCATCACCACGGCTTCGATACGACCTGCTTCGAGATCAGACACTGCCGCAAGGTTGGTGTCGTACAATCGTAGATCAGCTCGTGTACCATACTTTTCTTCCGACCACTGTGAACCTACAGTCGATCGCTGCGCACCAAACGCGACTTTTCCGAGACTGTCCATATCAAGCTTGGTCTCAGCTGTGCCTATAATGCTCAAGTAGTTAGAGTAGTAGGGGCTGCTAAAGTTAATTGCTTCAAGCCGTTCTTCTGTGATAGACATTGAAGCGATAATTGCATCATATTTGTTATTGACCAGACCCGGGATAATGCCATCCCAATCCTGCGCAACAATCTCACACTGACGTTCCATTGCAGCACACAGTACATTCGCAATATCCACATCAAAGCCAACTAGCTTGCCGTCAGCAGTCATATTGTTAAACGGAGGGTATGCACCTTCTGTGGCAATACGCAATACGTCATCTGCATGCACAGTACTGAACAATGATAATGCCGTAAACGCAGCACCCAGCAATCTCTTTTTCATAATTTTTCCATTGGTTAAGTTAAAAGTTATACCGCTCTACAACACTTTTGCCAGAAACTGCTGGCATACCGCAGTATTGGGTGCACCGAAAACTTGTTCCGCAGTACCCTGTTCTGCAATTTTTCCCTGATGTAAGAAAATAACTTTGTCTGATACTTCTCTGGCAAAGCCCATCTCATGAGTGACAACCACCATTGTTCGCCCTTCGGCAGCCAGGTCTTTCATAACGCTGAGCACTTCACCGACCATTTCCGGATCCAGTGCCGAAGTGGGTTCATCGAACAGCAGTATCTTTGGATCCATAGCGAGCGTGCGCGCAATTGCTACGCGTTGTTGTTGTCCGCCTGACAGTTGATTTGGATAGAAATCACTTTTATCTGCAATGCCTACGCGTTCCAGCAGTGCTTGCGCTTTGAGCGTTGCTTCGCGCTTTGAAAGCCCAAGCACATGAACGGGACCTTCAACAACATTGTTGAGCACGGTCATGTGTGAGAAGAGATTAAACTGCTGGAACACCATGCCGATTTCCGCACGTATTGCGCGCAATGTGCGTTTGTTTGAAATCCGCAGCCGGCCATTATGTTCCTCAAGGGGGAGGTGTTTGCCATTAACGCGAATCGAACCTCTGCTGGGCATCTCAAGAAGGTTGATGCACCTTAAAACAGTGGATTTACCTGAGCCAGAAGCACCAAGCAGTGAAATCACTTCATGCTTTTTGCCTTCAAAACTCACACCCTTAAGGACTTCAAACGCACCGAAAGACTTATAAAGGCCTTCGACCGACAGATAGGGCTGTGCAGTATCAGTTGACATAGAGCACATTCAGCAATGTTGGCTTGTTGCCGGAATAACCCTAAAACTGTGATTTTCAGTGTTTGTCGCCATCGACAGAATTCTCCTTTCGGCTTGAGCCGAAACTATGTGGCATCTTTGTGTCAAACGAAATAGCAATTTATCTAGCAATTAGTTAAACTATTGGCGTTTAGTCAACTACTGACTGATTATTCGCCCTATGGATGAAATTGATAAAAGGCTGATACTGCTCCTAACTCGTGATGGCCGCGCCTCTGCTGCCGATCTGGCACGCGCGTTATCGGTATCCAGAGGAACGATTCAAAATCGTATCGATAAACTCTCGAGCAGCGGTGTGATCGAAAAATTTACGGTGGAGTTAGGGCAAGGCGAACGTGAGAATCAGGTCAGCGCCTTCACTCTAATGAAGTTAAATGTGGCCAGTGACGACTCTGTTGTCAGAGCGTCGCTTAAACGAACAAAAGAAATTACCCAGGTATCAACATTGAGTGGCTCGTTTGATTTGGTCATCGAGATTCGCTGCGAATCGTTAGTGGTACTGGATAAGATACTCGATGATGTGAGATCGATGCCGGATGTAGCGGATACCCAAAGCCAGATTCGTTTGCGCACCTGGCACAATTAATCAGTGCGCAACTAACAAATTACGACCATAGCTTGCGCCACGTATTGCGGGCTACCTGAGTATGTGGATAACGGAACGCATTGGTTAAACGGCGGCTCAACGGGTGGTGACGAAACTGACAATCAAACCGGGGAGGGTAACGATAACGACGGATTTCCCCGTTATGAAGAATCCGGCGATAACACGGCCAGCGAGTGTCAAAACAACAATTGTCGTACCGACGACTAACGGTACGCTTGATTTCGTCGCCAATCCCGTAATCTCCGGATTGGACAGTTCGCTCGTGCAAGGCTATGCACTGTTCAGTTCATTCCTCAATGGCGCTAATCTCGCACAAACAGAACAGCAAGCACAAACCGACGATTCGTCAGCGCTTTTTGAGTCTGCCTACAATGTGATTTTTCCACTGATACCGGACAACAGCACAATTGGTATTGCGTTTCAGGATTTCAGCGATTTCGTCGACCAGACGCGTGGTGTTCCTGAGTGCTAGTTAGCGGTCATTCTAGACTGTTCTAGATGTCGAGTACCAGATCTGAGATCATGGATTCTTCGGTGAAGTGTTTCTTTTTCTGGATCATTAACAGAAGCAATGAGAATGTCGATGCTGACTTAAGAACCTTCTGAATTCGCTAAGCTGCAATTCGCTAAGCTGTAAACTTGGACTTGATCTTACAGACAGTGTCTGATTAGATCGAAACTCGCCGTCCGAATTCTACAGCTGAAGGCCTCCAATAAGCCCACCGAAATCAATTTATTCGCGAAACCCGAACAAACCATTTCGAATAATTCGCGCAGCGGTGTCTTCAGGCAAACTGTTTTCCCAGTCGCCTCTGCCTGTCGGTAGTTTTGCCAGTACTTGGCGAGAATATATTTTTAGCAAGTCGGGGTCGCTGCAGTCGATGCCAGTAAAGTATTTGTTCTCTAGTAGGTGCTTGTACAGGTAGCGAAGTTTAGGTTCGACTTCGATATTGGTAACGTCACTGAGTTCGTCGTTTTCGTCCAGTTCTGGATAAACAAATAACCGAGTATTGTCTGGAAACAATTTTCCGAAACCTTCCAGTATTCCGCCTTCAACACCTACATACTTTTTCTCGTCAAATATTTCCTTGATGTTTATCATTCCCAACACAATGCCGATTTGCATGCTGGTGAATTGGCGAAAATATTCGCGCAGTGAAAAGTATCGAGTGTAATCTGACACCATCACGCTATACCCTAGTGCATTGAGCAACCGTACACGTGCAATTAGGTCGCCTTCTGGCACCATCAAATCCTTGCCAAAGGCATCGTTGAGTGATATTTCGGCAAGCACAATGGAATTGTCAGCATTAACACCTTCCGTTTTCTTGAATGCTTCGAAACCCTGTTCGATCATGTCTACATTCAATTTAGTTACTGGTTTGAATGAGCCGCGAATGGTCAACACGTTTTTCTTGTAGAGTAATTCTGCCGGTACTGCGACTTGTCCATCAGCCTGGAACACGATGGCACGGGTTTTCCAGCTCCTTATCAAGTGTAAATTCAAGGCACGATTATCGAGATCTTCAAAGTAAGGGCCTTGGAAGTCGATCGAGTCTATCTCGATGCCTCCGGAGTTCATATTGTCAGTGAGTGAATCTATTAGTTTTTTGGGTTCTTCAAAGTAGTAGTAAGCCGCATAAATCAGATTGACACCAAGTATGCCGAGAGTGTCTTGTTGTTGCTCTGCGGTTTTGTCGAGTAAGCGCACATGGACAATAATGTCCGAAGGTTCTGCCCCGGGGTACATCTGCAAACGAATTCCACACCAGGCATGACATTCGTTGTCTCGATTGAAACTTTTTGCGGCAACAGTTGCCGCGTAAGAAAAATAGCGTGATGTTTTTGCGCGAGAGGTGCCAACACGCGTCAAGACCAGATCGAACTCTTTGTCGAGCATGGCTCTGACCCGTGCCTTGCTGACATAACGACCGCCTTCCTGTGTGCCATAGATCGCATCTGAAAATTGCATGTCGTAGGCTGACATTGTCTTGGCGACTGTACCCGCCGCAGCTCCTGCCAGAAAAAACTGTCGCGCTACTTCCTGCCCGGCGCCGATTTCAGCGATGGTGCCATATTTTTTTTCATCAAGATTAAGCCGAAGGGCTTTGTTGACGGTTGAGCGCTTGCTGATCTGGCTATTCAATTTAATCTACCTTTCGTGCTGGTTTACGCTTTTCAGTCAAGGTTATCGGCCGAATGAAATGGACACTGAATAACCCGGTAAAATGGTTCGGAGGTGATACCTTGGCGATGGAATCTCAATCACAGCCAACGACTATTTGTCAGGCAAAAAAAACGGCCGGTTATACCGGCCGTTCAATGTAGGAGCTTGTAGCAGGCCCAGGCCTGCTACAGGTACTTAGTTGAAAATCATGCGATTGGCTGTGAGCTCAACTTCAACACGTCGGTTTTGCTGACGACCTTCCGGTTTGAAGTTATTGGCAGCAGGCTCTGATTCACCGCGACCGGAAACGGTCATTTTCGCATCAGGGTATTCTACCGCAAGCAAGTCCGCTACTGTCTGAGCACGTCGCTCTGACAGAGCCTGGTTGTATTCTTCTGAGCCACGGCTGTCAGTGTGTCCAGTTACGTTGATTTCAGTAACGCCTTTGAACTCGGATACTGCTTCAATCATTGACTGCATGGCAGACAGTCCAGCGGCATTCAGCTCAGAGGAATTGGTATCAAACAAAGCGAGTTCGCTGAAATCGCGAGTGTCGATTTTTGCTTTGGTAGGCTCAGGAGGCTTCGGTGCTTCAACGACTTCAGCAGGCGCTTCTGCTACTTCAGCTTCTGGTTCACGACCTTCGCAAGCATCACTAGAGTTATCTTCGTCAAAAAACGAGCCAGAGCGAAAGCATCCGCCCAGTCCAGTTTTAAGAGCATTACCATCTGAAGTGATATAGCTACTGCCTGGGTCTTCGACTTCGCCGTCGACTGAGACTTGATGGGCGGTCGCGTTGAATGACGCAAGTGTCAGGCATGCGCCGATGGATAAAGCAAGACGTGTATTCATAATATTCTCCATTGCAGAATGGGTAAGACGGATGATTGTGGTTAAACAGTAAATTTAATTATTCAGTGAACTACTCGTTGAATTACTCGGTGATACTTTTCGCTTTTACTTCAATTTCAACTCGGCGGTTCAATTGACGACCTTCGGGTGTCGAATTGGTCGCAACCGGGGTTTCTTCGCCCAGACCGGAACTAGTGATGTTCACGTTGGGGTAGGCAGCTTTAAGAAATGCCTGAACCGCCGCAGCTCGTTGCTCTGACAGGCTTTGATTATAGCCAGCATCACCGGTTGAATCCGTGTGTCCGACAACCGCCATATCCGTGATTTCCTGGAATGACTCCAGTTGTACGAGTAGATCTGCCAATGCTTGTTCGCTGGCTGGGGTCAAGACAGCCGAATTGCTCTCAAACAAGGCTTCGCCACCGAGCGTGGCTGTTGTGACGATAGGCTCTTTCTTTGGTGGTTCCGGTGCTGGCGCCGGGGCCGACTCGGGCTCAGGTTCAGCTTCCGCAGTGGGCTCTTCGATACCTTCACAGGCATTGACTTGATTTTCTTCGGACCAACTAGGCAGGCGCAAGCACTCACCATCACCGGTGCGGAGCGCAACGCCATCAACGACAACGTAGCCGGCACCACTTGGAATTTCTATATCGCCGTCGAGCGCAACATCGTGTGCGACGGCGGCCGTACTGCATAAAATCAAGGCTGCAGCTGCCTGTGTGATGATCTGTCTCATTGCCTAGCTCCCACTAGTTAATAACCGGTCTTCAATCGAATTGTTGTTTCTCACCACGGTCACCCGAGCCAGAACAGCGCCGGGGCGATGGTCTTCCTTGTTGTTTTTTTGTCTTGTATAGCGGTAAACACTCGAATTGTAAACTTATTCAAGGGATTTCATGTGTGAAAAATACAACACAAAGGAGTCAATCTTCCGCCGAAACGGATAAATAGAGTGTAGGCTATCCGTCAACGCAGACCGACAAAAGGAGTTGTCAATGCGATTAAATGCAGGATTTGGCCCGTTTTTCCCGGCCTGCTGTGTTATCTGTGGCCGAATTCCGGCCCCCGATCTGGACATGTGTCCCAGTTGCCTCGGCCACCTCACCTCACGGATTCAATTCGACGGCCGTAATATTTCGATACTGTGTCCTGGCTGTGGGGCGGACCATCCAGGAGGATGTGCGATATGCGACGATAAATTGTCACAATATGCGCGAATCATCTGTCCCTATCGATATACCTTTCCGCTGAACCGAATGATTCAGGCCTTGAAATATGGTCATGATCGGGTCATGGGCAGGGTGCTTGGCGAGCTGCTGGCCTATGGGCTGCGTCAGGAGGAGAGCAGAGAGGCGAGGGGTGGATATGCTGTCTCATCCAGCGAGGGTGCTATCACGAGCCCTGGCATCAGCCCAGACATCAGCCCAGACATCAGCCCAGACATCGTCATTCCGGTTCCCTTGCATGCCAACCGCCTGGCCCAGCGCGGGTTCAATCACGCGGCTGATATCGCCCGATTCGCGGCCAGACGTCTCAACTTGCCGTGGTCCGATGAATTGGCAGAGCGTATTGAAGACACCGGGTCCCTGGCAGGTTTATCCCGCGCGGAGCGGGAACACAGAATTCGTGGTGCTTTTGCGGTCAGCGACAGGGTCGCCGATCAGCATATTGTAATCGTCGATGATGTACTGACAACGGGTGCAACTTCCGGTGAGCTTGCTCGCGAACTTTATGACACCGGGGCAGCGACGGTCGAGCTTTGGGTCGTGGCGCGAACGCCCATCGATTGAGACATTTCATCGACCAGCATACGCGTGACTGCCGCTGGCAATACCGAGGCCTCATGTGTGGTGCTGGTGTTCCACAGTGCTTCGTAACTGCTGCGCAATTGTTTGTGCTCATCGCTTAACTTCGTGAGAGCGGTGGTTACTTCGGTGTCAACGCGATCGAGAGCAATCCTGGCACCATCGTTTATTCCACGCACAACCGCCTGTGCGCGTGAAGGTTTCAACTTTTTGGCGAGAAAGGTTGGTAAAAACCAGGCAAGCCCCGCCAGCAGTGCGCTATTGATGGCAAAGCTTGTACCGAGGTAGGCGCCTGTATTGGAGCCGCCTTCGATGAAGGCGTTAACGACTCTGAAGCTGATCCAGGCAAGTGCGGCCAGTGGTAAAACTATCGCAAGAGTTGTCAGGATCTTGTAAGCGATTCTTTGCAATCGAGTACCTGGGTTGACCAGCGAACGTGCAACTGCATCATCAATATAGTGTGGAAGTTGTTGCTTCAAGCTGCTGATCGTCGGTGTCAGATGCTTGTGAGCTGCATTGACAGGAAGACCGGATTTGTCTGCGCGTTCATTGATGAATTGTTCGACGGTATTGTTCAATCGCGTCATCAGGGTGTCGTCAGCAATGTTTGTCGACAGCGATTTGCCGGGCTTGTCGACATAGGCATGGGCGAGTGGCTCAGCCTGCCACGTCATGGCCGTATGCAGAGAGTCCGCTTCACGTGGCCAACTGCCTTGCCACTGTTGCACCAGATTGTTGATGTCGGTGGTGGTCCCGAGCGAGTTTGCAAGCGTATCGGTCCGGCTTTTGATCAATTGCAGACGCTTTATGACGCCACGTGCTTCGAGTGCCTTGATCATGGAAGTCTCAGCCAGATCGCCCAGTGTCGATTCAAGCGATGCAAAGTCGTCGTCACTCGGTTTGTTAGCGCAATCGGTTCGGAATATGATCGGGTCATCAAGACCTGCGGCTATCAACTGTTGTTGAAAGTCGTCGTATTGAACATCGTTGCCCTTGTCCCAATGGTTCATGACAAACAGCCAGGCATGGCGACTCGCATGTTGTGTCATCAGCCGCCAACCTTGATCATCTCGATAGCGTTCCGGGCTGACGACGTAGATCACCACATCGAGGTGGGGCAGCCACAAATCGACCAGCTGACGGTGACTGGTCTCGACACTGTCAAAATCCGGCATGTCAACCCACAGCACATTTCGATAATCGTCATTCTGGTGCAGGGAGGTGCGCATGCGTGCCATCGGGAAATCGTCCGGCAGATGGTCAACCGTTACGCCCTTGTGTACGTATACGGTTATATCGCGGGAAGTGGGCCGCACGGCGCTGGTCGCTGCGACCTTGTCTCTCGCCAGACGATTGAGCAGGGAGCTTTTGCCAACCCCGGTACCGCCAAAAAGGCCGGCAACCAAGGGACGCTCCGTGTTATCGAACAGGGCGCCTGGCGTATCGCTGTGGCGGGGATCTATTTGTTCAAGGGCTATTGATGGAAGCCAGCCTGAGGCGATGGCCTGCTCTGTCCATTGTTCCAGTGAGCTGGTCAGCACTTTTAGCACGTCGGTCATGTTTTTTATGCCGGATGATTAAGTGTCACGGTCAATGATTCAACAACACGGCTGAGCATACACGCATAATTCACCAGTGAGCGACAAAGAACTGCAATCAGAAGGCCACAAGAGCGCTCGTTTCGCCGCGTCGACAGCGGCCTGCGCGCGAAGTCTTGCTGATGATTCGCAAATGTCACTCAGCGATGTTGCACCGGATGATGCGACCCGTCGGGCCGCCTATCGTGGACAGGCTGACTCACTCGCGCTTCGATGCGCCTATCACGACGCGGCTTTGCATGCGCACAAGCGACCACAAAGTCATTTCGCCGGGATGCTTTTTGATCTGCTCGAGCGTGAGCGTTTCGAGTCACTCGGTGCCAATGTTTACGATGGTGTCAGGCGAAACCTTGATGCGCGAGAGCCTGGTTTGTCAGGAGTAGCAGATGAGCTGAGTCTTTTGAGCCGAAGCTGGTTTCGTGGAATTGAACGAGACATTGACCTGAGCCGTTTGTCAGGCAGTGCAGCCTTGTGCGCAGAGACGCTGCCTGCGCTTCGACAGCTTCTCGATAACCAGCAAGCCTTTGCCGAATTAAGTATCAGTCTGGTTGAACGAATACTGTCGATGGATAAGGACATCAATGTCGAGCCGGGTGCCTCTGATGATGTGGATATGATGACCGACAGTGAGGCATCTGATGTCGAGGCAGATCAACCGGTTGAAGAAGCCTCTCAGGTCGACGACGAAGAAGCATCGAGCACGCGGACCCGAGAGGATGAGCGCTTGCCCGATGCTGCGATGAGTGATTCGGTCGAGACTGATGAATTGCCAGATGCAGCTCAGGATGAAGCACCCGGTTCGGGTGCGGATCCCGTGCTGTTGCAATCAGGGGTGGGGTCTGTATATGAAGCTTATACAACGCGTTTTGATGAGGTGGTTAACGCTGACAGTTTGGCCAGTGAAGCAGCGCTAGATCAATGGCGAGCGGATCTTGATGAATATCTGTCACGTCAGGGTCGTCTGGTCAGACGCTTGGCCGCGCGGCTGCAACGCGTGTTGTTGGCGCAACAACGAAGGCAATGGCAGTTCGATATGCCAGAGGGTATTCTGGATACTGCGCGCCTGTCTCGTCTGGTCACTGACCCCTTGATGCCATTGACCTTCAAGACTGACAAAGCGTCTCCATTCAAGGATACGACGGTCACCTTGTTGCTCGATAACTCGCGCTCGATGCTCGGACGCCCGATCATGATCGCCGCCGCCTGTGCGGATGTTCTTGGCCAAACACTCGAGCGGTGTGGTGTCAGTGTCGAGATCCTGGGCTTCACGACGGTTGCATTGCATGGCGGTCAATCAACAGCTGTCTGGGAAGCTGCCGGGCGACCCGTGGCCCCCGGGCGGCTCAATGACTTGCGACACATCATCTACAAAAGCGCCGATATGCCTTATCGCAATGCGCGACGTAATCTGGGTTTGATGCTCGACAAGGATGTGCTGAAACAGAATATTGATGGCGAGTCTTTACTGTGGGCATACAAACGATTGCTGTGTCGGCCCGAGCAACGCAGAATCCTTATGGTCATCTCTGACGGCGCACCCGTGGATACCAGTACCTTGGCGGCGAACGATGGTGATTTTCTGGCGCAACATCTTGATTCTGTCATCGCTGATATAGAGTCGGCGCGGCAGGTCGAGCTGATCGCAATTGGTATTGGCCACGATGTCAGCCGCTTCTATCGCGAATCGATGAGTGTCTTCGATGCCAGGCAGCTCGGCTCGGCCATGCTGACGCGGCTCGAATCCTTGTTTAGCCACGTAAGGTAGAAGTCCGATACTATAGTTTTCTCATAATCAAACCCCCGAGGAACCCCTATGTTGAAACAAGGCGACAAATTGCCAGACGCCACTTTGCGTCAAATGACGTCCAATGGTCCTGTTGAGGTATCAGTTAGCGAATATTGTCGTGGGCGTAAGGTTGTGATCTTTGCGCTACCTGGCGCGTTCACACCAACGTGCTCGGAAAAGCATGTGCCGAGTTATATCAGTAACCATGATGCGTTAAAGAAAGCCGGTGTTGATGCGATTGCCTGCATTTCCACGGGCGATCAATTCGTCATGGATGCCTGGGGTAAAACACTGGGCACGGGTGACAAGGTCGATATGCTTGCTGATGGTAATCACGAATTTACTCGCGCAGCCGGTATGACTCTCGATCTTAGCGTTGCCGGACTTGGCGAACGCTCATTACGCTATGCCATGGTGGTAGACGACGGTGTGGTCAGCTGGCTTGCGGTTGATGAAGATCCTCGCTCGGCAGAAGCCAGCATTGCAGAAGCTGCTCTGGCTGCTGTTTGAGTTCAGTCGTCCATCGACTCGAGGGCTTGCAGAATAGCATCGGGTAAGTCACTGACCAGCAAGGTACTGTTATCACGGAACTCCGTCATTGCTTGGAGTTCCGCTTTCAGTACGCCATCGAGCACACGCTTGCGGATATGTTGCTGCTGTTCCTGTTTGAGCGCTTTTTTACTCATCTCGAGATAACGACCCAGCGCACTCTCGGTCAAGAGGCTGGTCACCGACAGCATCGCGGGGGCGAGGATAAGATCACTTGGTGCAAGGCCGCCAGATTTAACGGCAAGCGCAACTCCTGCTGCATCCGCACTCACTCGGGCAGCCCGCAAAGCATTCAACAATCGTGGTTGATCCTGTAATTGCTCGTACAATCGCTGAGCTGTTTCTTCAATGCGTGGTTCAAACTCCTCACGCGCCACGGCGGCTGTCTGCTGATAGTTTTGGTTAAGCTGTTTTGAGTCACTGCTAAAGCGTTTTGACAGCTTTAGCCACCAGTGCTGTTGAGCGCCAGGCTCCTGCTGTTGTTCCAGTAAGTAGGCGTGCAAGTTCGTGACGACCTCTTTGTACATGACGCCGAGTATCTCGGCTTCCTGGTCCAGGCCTGAATTGCCCTTGTTATCCAGTCGGGACGTGACAGCCGTTTTACCAAATCCGAACAGGGTACGTGCAGGCCAGGTGACAATACTGCGGGTGCGCGCCAGTGTGGCGGCAATGCCCGGGATTTCCAACAGAGATAAAAGTTCGCCCAATGCCCGGTTGAAGGTTTCATACTTGTCCGGATTTTCCAGATAAGCAGTGACATAGGTTTGTTCTGCTGCATCCAAGGCATCATCAATGTGTATGAGCCATGTCTGACGTGCATCAAGTTCGTGTTTAAGTGGCGTCAACCAAGCCGTGCGATTTGCATCGATGAAAGCCTGGCAAGCGCTGATCTGCAGGTCCCGGTCGATAGCCTTGGTGGCCTTCTTGATCGCGGTGTTGAGTAAGGCGAGGTTCGCCTTTGGTAATGCGCGCCACCCACCATCAACAAATGGAAAGTCGACAATTGTCGGGCAGCTTTCGTTGAAAGTCGCTTCATATCGTTCCGAGAATGCATTGATCACCGTAGCCTTGTCGCGTTCATCGAGCTTGTTGATAACAACGATCACCGGGCGGCCAAGATCTTTTATCAGTTCGAGCATGTTCCAGACGCTCTTGTCGCCATACTTGTCCTTGCTGAGCATCAAGACAAGGATGTCTGACAAAGCGATGGTTGCGAGTACTGCGCTTTGATAACCTCGCGCATCAATTGAATCAAAGTCGGGAGAGTCCCAGACGATGCCATGAGCGATCATGCGCTTGCGACCGGTCTTGACAGCATCTAGCGAGTATTTATTCAAAGACTCGCTCGTCAAAGATTGCTGCGGCTCTCGAGTCAGTGGATTCAGTACGGTTTCTATTGCCGCGTATTCAGTTGTCGGTGCATCAGCCGCAAAACCCTGAGCATGTACAGTGAATGCCGCCAACGGGCTGATCCCCGCAAGCTCTGCATCAAGCAGAACATTGACCAGCGTGCTTTTTCCAGCCTGAGTAGGGCCGATGATGGTGACCTGCGGGCTATGTTCTGGTAAGCGTTGATTAAGCTCAAGCTTGTCCATGACCGCATCGGCGAGTCGCAAACCATTGAAGTTGTCAGTCAGCGACGTCGAGACATCCTTGTCATGTTCAAGGATTGCTCGGTAACGTGCCAGAAGTGGTGCAACCCATTCATTCTTGCTCAAATTCATGGGAAGTGCTTACCAAAAGTTCTCATGGAAAAAGCTGGTAGTCAATGACGAGTGCGATAAACACAAGCATGCCGAGGTAGTGGTTGTTCAAGAAGGCTTTGATACAAAATTCTGGTTCTCGTGTTCGCGATATCCACAACTGCCAGGCAACGAAACCCAGTGACAGGCCCAAACCCAGAAAGTAGATCCAAGCTCGCCCGGCTAGAACCCCGAGCCAGATGTGCAAGACAAGTACCAGCAGTTGTAAAACAGCCACGATCAGGAGATCGTAGCGTCCAAAGAAGATCGCCGTTGACTTGACGCCGATTTTCAGATCATCCTCTCGATCGGCCATCGCATACAGGGTGTCATAGGCGACGGCCCACAGAACGGCTGCCGTGAACAGCACCCAGGCTTCCAGCGGCATGGCGTTTTGAATCGCCGCATAAGCCATTGGCGTCGCAATCGCAAACGCTGCGCCTAAAATGATTTGCGGAAAATGTGTTACACGCTTGCAATAGGGGTAAATGCTCGCCAGCACGACGGCGACAAACGACATCATGATTGTCAGGCGATTTGTCATCAGAACCAGTAAAAAAGCCAGCCCCATCAATAGGCCAGCGGCCCATAGTGCGTCGGCCGGGCGTAAGGCTCCGGTCGCCAGAGGACGATTCCGGGTTCGAGCGACATGACCGTCAATTTCACGATCGGCATAATCATTGATTGCACAACCGGCAGATCGGGTAAGTACGGTGCCGAGAATAAATATCAGCAGCGTCGTGACAGGTGGAAACCCATCGGCGGCAAACCACAGCGCCAGCAATGTCGGCCATAAAAGCAGATAAATGCCGATCGGCCGATTGAGTCGGGTCAGCGCGATGAATGCGGGAAATTTGTTTTTCGTTTCGCTGTCATACACAAGCATATCGTCCACCAGAGTGGTGTCACAGGTTATAGTAGCCGGTTGTCACCTTACAGTTGTGTTTTCGAGGAACAATAAATGAGCTCACCATTTGACTATGACTTGATCGCCATTGGTGGTGGTAGTGGTGGCATTGCCACAGCCAACCGGGCAGGTAGCTACGGTGCTCGCGTCCTGCTGATAGAGGCGTCCGAAGAAATGGGCGGAACCTGTGTCAATCGTGGTTGCGTGCCGAAAAAGGTCATGTGGTATGGCGCGTCTCTATCGCAGGCCTTGAATGATGCGACCAGTTATGGGTTTGATGTGTCTGTAAGTGGTTTCAGCTGGTCCAAATTGGTCGAAAAGCGCGAAGCTTATATCAGCAATATCAATAAGGCCTACGACAAATACCTCGGTCAAAACAAGGTTGAGGCCATCACCGGATACGCCTCCCTCTCAGATGCCAATACGGTAAAAGTGGGTGACAAGCAATACACAGCTGAACGTATTGTCATCGCAACCGGCGGTGCGCCCAGTGTCCCCGATATCCCTGGCAAGGAGCTCGCAGTCACCTCCGATGGTTTCTTCGAGTTCACTGAGCAGCCTGGCAAAGTGTTGGTGATTGGTGCAGGTTATATAGCGGTAGAACTCGCTGGCATGATGCAAACGCTGGGCAGCGATGTGACCTTGGCTATCCGCCATGACAAGTTTTTGCGAGGCTTTGAACCCTTGCTGCAAGATCAGCTCATGGAAGAAATGCGGGCCGAGGGTGTAACCATAGAAACTCAATTCACCACGGCTGAACTGCAGCGCAGTAAAGACAGCATTGTCGCGCTTGGAGAAAACGGCAAGCAACTCGGTGGCTTTGATGCGGTCGTTTTTGCTGTCGGACGTTCCCCTGCGACGCAATCAATCGGTCTCGACGCAGCTGGCGTCACAACGGACAAACGCGGCTATATCCCGGTCGATAAATACCAGCAAACCAATATCCCGAGCATCTTTGCCATCGGTGATGTAACTGGTCAGGCCGAATTGACACCCGTCGCCATCGCGGCAGGCAGACGCTTGGCCGACCGGATCTATGACAAGCAGGAAGGCCGACACCTGGATTACGCACTGATCCCCACAGTGGTGTTCAGCCACCCGCCTCTGGCGACCGTCGGTATGACAGAAGATCAAGCGCGCGAAGCATTTGGCGATGAGGTGAAGGTTTATCAGGCGTCTTTCACCGCCATGTACAACGCATTTACCGAACACAAGCCGAAAACCGCCATCAAGCTTGTGGTCACCGGCAGTGAGGAGCGGGTGGTCGGTATACATATGATCGGTCTGGCGGTCGACGAAATACTCCAGGGTTTTGCCGTTGCCATGCGAATGGGGGCAACGAAGAGTGACTTTGACGACACGATTGCCATACACCCGACTAGCGCCGAGGAGCTGGTTACGCTCCGCTAACGCGCCCAGTGCAGTTGATTTTGTGATCTGTCGCACATGGCAGAGTGCGTAACCATGAGGTGCAGATCACGCTGCGCTTACTTCTCTTGCGTGGATGATTTAACCGAACCAGTTCACGGCCGCTAACAGATGCATTGGGGCCATCGTGGAATGCGGTGGCAGGCAACGGTGGTATGAGCAAGGGTGCGCGGATGACAATCGTAGACACACAGGGGATGCGCCAGAAGGGCTTCTCTCTCCTGGAGTTGCTGATCACGATAGGGATAGCAGGAATATTGCTGGGCCTCGCGGTGCCTTCATTTTCGACGTTTCTCGATGATTCGAAAGTTTCTTCAGTGACCAACAACCTTGTCTACGCACTTCAGACGGCCCGATCCGAATCCATCAAGCGTTCAAGCGCTGTGGTTTTATGTCCCAGTACCAACGCAACGACAACAAACCCCACATGTAATGGCGGTTATGGTGATGGTTGGGTTGTATTCGCCGATGATGACGCTAGCGGCGCGCGGAACGGTACTGAGGAAATTATTCTTCAGGTTGAGTCGCAGCCCGGTGGATTCAGTTTCATTCCTGATGCGGCGTTTACCAATCGTGTTTTCTTCGGAGATACCGGATCTAGTACCAACTCCACAGGCGTACCCTTGTCTGGTCAGATCCAAATTTCCTTCGCTGGCAGCAGTGAGGTACGTAATGTACTGATCGCGGCCAATGGTCGAATCAGTTCAGAGACTCCATGATGCGACAATTTCCTCATTATAAAAAACATCAACGTGGTGTTGGCATCATCGAGGTTCTGGTGGCCTTGGTGGTTGTATCCCTGGGGGTACTTGGTATGGCCAACCTGCAATTGACAGGCATCAAGCACAGCAATAGCGGTTATAACCGTGCCAAAGCGCTGATGGTGGCTGGCAGTATTACCTCGCGTATGCGCGCCAATCGAGCCGGTGTGCTGGCAGGAAACTATAACGCCTATAGCTTCACTTCGAGTGAAACTACCTGTTCAGTCAGGCCCAATCCATATTGTCAGACCTTGGGAACAACTGCTGCCCAAAGTTGCTCGGTAGAGCAGCTTGCCACCTATGATCTTTTCAGTGCTTCCTGTGGCAACTGGGGCGCAACCGAGAATGCTGATGGCGGTGTGCAGGATTACTTGCCGCTCGGTGCCACATTGGATGTCAATTGTGACGATGCAACTTGCACCCCAATGTCAACGTATACAGTCGCTGTCACCTGGCCGGAATCGCAGAATGCATCGAATGATGCGGATTCAACGCACCGTGTACAAATCAGGTTCCGACCATGAGCAATAAACATCGCCAAAGTGGTTTATCTCTGATCGAGCTGATGATCGGCATGGTGTTGGGCTTGATCGTTATTGCAGCGGTTATCAACGTTTATACGGGTTCAAGCCGCTCTTCAAAATTTACTACAGGCTTGCAAACCATGCAGGAGAATGGCCGCTATGGTTTGTCAGTGCTACAACGAGAATTTCGGCTAGCTGGCTATTCGCCTAGCGGCAACATTCAAACAATCAATCTTGGCAGTAGCTCGGATACCGCTATAACAGTGACAACGACTGCGGCTTACGATTGCAACGGACGCGATACAGTAGCAACGGGTGGTATTGCTGAGAACACTTATGCACTGAATGTTGATAACGAGCTGGTTTGTACGGGCAACGTTGTACCGACGGCGATGCCTGTTGTTGAAGGTGTAGAGGCATTTCGTGTCTTGTATGGGCTTGACACTGATGGGGATCCGGACACGGATGAGCCACAGCGGTATGTCCCGTATGCATCAGTGTCGGATGTCTCAGAGATTGCAGCGCTGCGATTTGCCTTGCTCGTCAATTCCGGCACGTCGATACGCAGTCGCGTCCGCAATGAAACACATGTCGTGTTGGATCAGGAAGTTACCAGTAACGATCGTTTTGCCCGCGAAGTCTTTACGACAACCGTAAAGCTGCGTAATCGTCGTGAAAACTAGAACAAGATAAACGCGAGGGTGGTGATGATAAAAACCAGACAAAAGCAGGAAGGTGTTGCACTGGTAGTAAGCCTCGTGCTGCTGGTCGCAGTGACCATTCTGGGTATTACGACCTTGTCCGGTACCCGCCTGAATCACAAGATCACCAGTAACTCGCAAAACAAGGCCATTGCCTTCGAGGTTGCCGAATCTGGTCTTGCAGCAGTTTGGCGTCAGGATTACTTGTTGGCGTCGATCAAGGATAGCAGTAATGCCTTGAACGATCCGGTTCCACTTGTGCGCCCTGACGCTGATACCGGCATGAATACAGAGTTTGATATCACTGGCGGCCATGGCTCAACTGATATCGAGGGTGTATTGACGGTTCAGTATTGTGGGGAAGGTCAGCCTGTGGGCTCCAGTTTGAACGCTGATAAATCGAATCCAGGAACGGTCTATCTGCTGGTTGACGTAAACAGTGTTGCCACAATAAACAATACTGCGACACAAGCAGATCACGTTCAGCGAGCTGGGATTTCATCACCTAGTACTGGTCGTACAGGTGCTTGCACTACTCGTTAATAATACGTCGTTAACCAATTCTCGACGAGGCTTGTCAAGGACAAAAAATGTTGAATAAAAGTAAAAATGACAAAGGCTTTACACTAATTGAATTGATGATAACGATCGGTATCATCGGTATTCTTCTCGCCGTAGCCATACCTAGCTATTCGTCCTATTTGCAGGATTCGCGCAGAACGGATGCGGTTACCGTATTACTTGAAGTTGCCGGAGAACAGGAACGTTTCTTTGCGGAGAACAACAGTTACGCGGCGACTATGGCAGATCTTGGCTATGGCACCGGTACGCAGAACAGCTACGCATCGCAAGAAGGTCATTACAATGTGTCGGTATCTGCTCAAACTGCCAGGACTTACACGCTGACGGCTACCCCAGTGGCAAACGGCGCACAAGCTAGCGATGCGTGCGGCAATTTCATGGTAACCAGCACTGGTGGCAGGTCGGTTACGGGCACTGCGACAGATTGCTGGCGATAAGATTCCCGGGCCTCACAGGAGGCCCTTGTTTTGCGCCTCAAACGATTCCCTGGCTCTCCAGATATTCCTCATAGTTACCGCGATAGTCAGTAATACCGTTCTCTGAGAGTTCCACGACACGGTTGGCCAGTGAGCTGACGAATTCACGATCGTGGCTGACGAAAATAACGGTACCCTGGTAAAGATCAACCGCCAGGTTCAACGATTCGATCGATTCCATATCCAGATGATTTGTCGGTTCGTCGAGGATCATCACATTCGGTGATTGCAACATCATCTTGCCGAACAACAGTCTCCCTTGTTCACCGCCAGAAACCACATTGACGGGCTTTTTGATGTCGTCCTTACCGAACAAGAGTCGGCCGAGAATGCCACGGATTTCCTGTTCATCGTGGTTCTCATTGCCCCACTGGCTCATCCAGTCAAAGATCGGTACCGGTTTGGAAAAATCTTCGGCATGATCTTGTGCGAAATAGCCAATTTTGGCATTCTCAGCCCATTTGATCGAGCCTGATGACTGCTCCAGTGCGCTGGCCAGAAGCCGTACCAGGGTTGTCTTGCCGATACCATTCGGGCCGATGACGGCGACCTTGTCACCCGCTTCGAGCATAAGATTAAGGTTCTTCAGAACATCAAGATTCTCGTAGGAGTGACTGAGGTTCTCCAGCTCCACAGCGTTTCTGAAGAGCTTCTTTTCCATATCAAAGCGGATATAAGGATTTTGCCGGCTCGATGGTTTCATCTTCTCGATGGACAGTTTCTCGATCTGTTTCTGTCGAGATGTCGCCTGACGCGCCTTTGATTTGTTCGCCTTAAAGCGCTGAACAAAGGCCTGAAGATCAGCGACCTGGGCTTTCTTCTTGGCGTTGTCCGCATACTGACGCTCGCGAGCCTGCGTCGATGCCAGCATGAAGTCGTCATAGTTACCGGGATAGATCTTGATCTCGCCATAATCAAGGTCAGCCATGTGGGTACAGACGCTATTAAGAAAATGACGATCATGTGAAATGATGATCATCGTACTGTTTCTTTCGTTAAGCACACCTTCCAACCAACGAATCGTGTTGATGTCGAGATTGTTGGTAGGCTCATCGAGTAACAACAAATCCGGATCAGCAAACAGGGCTTGTACGAGTAGTACTCTGAGTTTGTCTCCCGGCGCGACTTCACTCATCTTCACGGTGTGTTGTTCCAAAGGAATGGAGGCGCCGAGCAGCAATTCGCCAGCACGTGCTTCAGCGGAGTAGCCGTCAAGTTCAGCGAACTGAACTTCAAGTTCCGCCACACGCATACCATCGTCTTCGCTCATTTCGGGCATCGCATAGATACGATCGCGTTCTTCCTTGATGGTCCAGAGTTCCTGATGTCCCATGATGACGGTGTCGAGAACAGTAAATTCTTCATAGCCGAACTGATCCTGCTTGAGCATCGCCATGCGGACATCGGGCAACAAGGTGACCGTGCCTGACGTTGACTCGAGGTCGCCGCCGAGAATTTTCATGAAGGTAGACTTGCCACTGCCGTTGGCACCGATCAGGCCATAGCGATTGCCTTCGCCAAACTTGATGGAGACATTTTCGAACAGGGGTTTGGCGCCAAACTGGATGGTGAGATTTGCTGTTGAGATCACTTGAGTGTTACTGCCGAGACAGACAAAGTCGAGCATTGTATCCTACCCATCCCGCCTGATAATCTTCTGACTGGCAAAATGCCCGTGCGTCAAGGTCTCTTACCGGGGGTACTGGGCATTGTCGCGTTCGCGCTGACCTTGCCGTTTACACGAATAGCCGTGCTCGAATCGAGTCCGCTGGATGTGTTTACCCTGCGTCTTTTCATCGCCTCAGCAGTCGCGGCTCTCGTATTGTGGCTGGCTCGAACGCCATTCCCACCGCGCCAGACTTGGCTGATGCTCAGCCTGGTTGTGCTCGGTGTGGTGTTCGGATTCCCGCTGTTTACGTCACTGGCCATGCGCAGCGAAGCCTCGGCTCACGGTGGGGTCGTACTCGGCATCCTGCCTCTGGCAACCGCCTTGGCGGCTAACGTCATGCACAGGGAAAGGCCAACAGCTGCATTCTGGGTGACTGCACTGGTTGGCAGTACTCTGGTCGTAGTGTTTTCTCTGACAGGGGGCGCAGCCGCTACAGGTGTCGGCATCAGTCACGGCGATATCTATCTTTTTCTGGCGATAGTGTCGGCGAGCATTGGCTATGCTGCAGGCGGTGGTTTGTCGCGGATATTGCCAGCCTGGCAGGTCATCAGTTGGGCACTAGCCGTATCTCTGCCGGCAGGTTTGCTACTGCTCCTTACTGTCGATTTCGCGAGCCTGCGCCAATCGGATTCCGCTTTCAAGCTCACAGGCTCCCTTTTATATCTGGGACTCATCAGTCAGTACGGTGGTTTTCTACTCTGGTATCGCGCATTGGCTCTCGATGGCGTAGCCCGTGCCAGTCAGATCCAGTTGTCGCAGCCTTTCCTGACGCTTATTGGTGCCTGGCTGTTGTTGGGTGAGTCAATCGATGTCGTCACGATCGTGTTCGCCGTACTTATTCTGTTGACCATCGTGATATCCCGACAAGTCAGGATTGTCCAGCCGTCATGATGATGCAAAGTAGCTTCTACTATGTGCTGGCCGTGCTCATTTGGGGTTCGACCTGGTTTGCGATTCGATTTCAGTTAGGCGTGGTCGATGAGTCTGTCTCGCTGGTTTATCGCTTCGGACTGGCCGCCGTATTGCTGTTGGGCTGGTGCCTGCTAAGAGGCTTTTCACTGCGCTTTCGGTGGCGCGATCATATCGCGATGGCTGCTCAGGGCGCGTGCCTGTTCAGTATCAATTATCTGCTTTTCTACTGGTGTACCGGCCTTATAACTTCCGGGCTGGTGGCGGTCATTTTTTCTACCGTGATTGTCATGAATATTGTTAATGGCGCGGTGTTTTTGAAGCGCAGTATCAACCCGCTTGTGTTGCTGGCTGCAGTCATTGGGCTGATTGGTATCGTGATGGTGTTTTGGGACGAAATCAGCAGCACTCAAGACACGCGACAAGAAGATGTTCTTGTCGGTCTTGGCATCGGCCTTGTTGCAACCTATTTCGCTTCGCTGGGTAATATTCTGTCGGCGCGTAATCAGGCAGCGGGTTTGCCCGTTATGCAAAGCAATGCAATTGGTATGGCCTATGGTGCAATTCTGATGACCTTATACGCCATGGTTACAGGCACGAGCTTCGCCATGGATTGGTCGATGCCATATATTGCATCGCTGATCTATCTCAGTGTCTTCGGTTCAATCATTGCGTTTGGCGCCTACCTTAGCTTGATCGGCCAGATTGGTGCAGATCGCGCCGCTTACGCGACGGTGTTGTTCCCGATCGTGGCGCTCTTGATCAGCAGTGTCTTCGAAGGCTTTGAGTGGACAGCGCTTTCACTGGCAGGCATGGCGCTGGTGCTTGCCGGTAATGTGTTGATCGTGGGACGGAAAACCCTGTTACGTCGATAATCGATACGTCGGTTACGGGCTGAGCACTTTAAGTGCCCAGCCCGTTTGCCATCAGTCTTTCAAGATAAAAGAGACTTTCATGGTGACGCGATACTCGGCAATCTTGCCGTCATCGACTATCGCTTTTTGCTCCTTGATCCAGACACTCTTGACGTTCTTCAGGGACTTGTTGGCTCGCTTGACGCCTTGCTCAACGGCATCGTCGAATCCCTTCGTGGAAGAGGCGATAATTTCGGTGACTTTTGCTACTGACATCGTTTTTCCCTTTTTGGATGATAATGTTCGGAACTGCAAACTTCGGACTCAGTGTACTGAATTCTGAGGCCATAATTTAAGTTCCTGTGAGGATGCTCGACCATGGAAATGCCCGTTTCGGCACAGCCGTTCAATTTTGATCAAGTCATCTCGCGTAAGGATACCGCGAGTTTGAAATGGGATAAATACCGGAATCAGGATATATTGCCGTTCTGGGTGGCCGATATGGACTTTGAAATGGCGCCTGTCATTCATCAGTCGCTAATTGAACGTTTGCAGCACCGGGTTCTCGGTTACACCGTGGTCCCCGACGGCCTGATTGAAGCCGTACAAAAACATCTTGTCGACGAATACGGCTGGTCAATCGACCCGGACTGGGTGGTTTGGATTCCAGGCGTTGTAGCGGGATTGGCAGCAAGCTGTCGTGCCTATTGTCCGGACGGTGGGGAGATACTTGTCAACCCACCTATCTATCATCACTTTTATGATTCGCATTTGTCCGATCGGCAAAAATTGACAAAGGTGCCGATGCACAAGGTTGGAGATCGATGGACCTATGACATTGATGCAATGGAGAAAGCCATCAATGCGAATACAAAAATGTTCCTCATGTGTACGCCACATAATCCAACAGGGCGCGTGTTTACCCAAGATGAGCTCAGCAAGGTTGTTGCATTATGCAAGCAACATGGGGTTGTGATTATTTCTGACGAAATTCATTGCGATCTGGTGATCGATCCCGATGTGCGGCATATTCCTACCGCCATGGCAGCGCCTGACTATTCTGATCATATGGTTACATTGATGAGTGGTAGCAAAACATGGAATCTCGCAGGGCTCAATTGTTCGTTTGCCATTATCAGCGATACGGAGTTACGCGATCAGTTTCGCGCTGCCCGTCAGTCAATCGTACCTTTGGTTCCACCACTGGCTTTTGAAGCAACCCGTGCAGCCTATGCCGAGGGCGGGCCATGGAGACAAGCCTTATTACGATATCTGGCAGGAAACTACGCTTACCTGAAACAGGAATTCGCAACCATAAACGGTGTGCGCCTCGAGCCCATTCAGGCAACTTATCTGGCCTGGATTGACGCAACAGAGCTTGGCCTTGATGACACGCAAGGTTTTTTTGAAAAACACGGTGTCGGTTTATCCAATGGGGAACAGTTTGGTCAAGCTCAGTTTGTGCGGCTCAATTTTGCCTGTCCTCGTGCAACGCTCGAGGAAGGCGTGTTACGTATTCGCAAGGCCGTTGCTGGTCTCGCCTGAGCAACTCACGGTATTGTAGTTCGCGTCATTGTTGGTAGCGCAATGATTGACTATCCACGGTTTCGATGTGCTGATTTATTTATGTGCGCTCTGGTAGCTTCATCTTGCCCTCATCAATAGCCTTGATCAGGTTCATCGTCATGCGCGCTGAGGCACCCCACAAAACTTCACCGTCATAGGGTTCATAGACGATGATGGGGTGTCGTCTTGCGGTGTCCGGATCCAATTCATCGCGGCCACGCAATGTGAAGTTATCGCGCTGGGTCAGCCATTGGAGTGGAATGGTAAAAGCCCGAGACACTTCACTTTGCTGCAAGGTCAGGGGTTGTGGCCATTCAACCGTACCGACAACCGGGGTTACCTTGTAATAGCTGATGGTTGTGTAGTCGTATAGCCTTCCCAGCAGGCTGACCTTGCTCGGATGCACACCGATCTCCTCGTGGGCCTCACGCAAGGCAGTTTCCTCGGCGCTGGTGTCCGCGGGGTCTTTGCGCCCACCAGGAAAGGCGACCTGACCACTGTGTCGGTCTTTGTCGTTACTGGCGCGCCGGATAAACAACAGTTGCCATGTCGCATCGTGCCAAACTAGTGGCATCAGCACGGCAGCTTCACGCAAGGGTTTGGCGGGAAGGTGATCGTGGGGGATGTCGGAGTCCTTGTGCAGGCCTTCGTCACCTTGAACTGGCAATTTACTGAGTTTGTCGTGCATCAGTTCAGTATAGTGTGCGCTGTTGCAGCCCATGAGTATTCAAGAGAAGAAACATGCATATCGATCTGGCCAGTCTCAGTCCTCTGGAAATCTATGCGGCCATGACACAAACGATTGTGCCGCGTCCGGTCGCATGGATACTGACAGAAAATGAAAACGCCAGTTTCAATCTGGCGCCCTATTCCTATTTCAATGCCATCAGCAGTGTGCCGCCGATGGGTATTGTGTCAGTGACCATCGCACCTGATCGCGATATAAAGGACACGCGTCATAATCTCGAAACGCGCGGTGACTGCGTCATTCACATTGCCCACAAGGAGATGGCGGCGGCAATGACGGCGTCGTCCGCGTCGATCGATCGCGATGTGTCGGAGGTCAGCGAACTTGGACTTGAGACGGTGGCAATGCCGGGTTCTCGATTGCCGCGGCTTAAAGACGCACGGGTGGCTTATGCAGGAAAGCTTGTCGATACCAAAATGATCAATCGTCAGTGGCTTGCGTTCATTGAATTCACGGATATCCATATTGCCGACGAACTTGTTAGCGAAGATGCCAAGGGGCGGCTCAAAGTCGATGCCGCGAAGCTCGATCCAATCGGGCGTCTCGGGGGTGGCGAATATGTTACGGCTGGTGAAGTCATCTATATCGAGCGCCCCGCTTGAAAATCTCTAGAACAATCAGGTTTGGCTTGCTTGTACTGGCGGTTCTTTTATTAGTCGTGATGTGGTCGTTTCTGCCCTTGGGTGAATGGATCGAAGGGTTTCGTTTGTGGATTATCGATCTCGGCTTGGTGGGTGTCCTTGCCTTTGTTCTCGCTTATGTCATTTTGACGGTGGTTCTCGGTCCGGCTACGGCTTTGACCTTGACCGCCGGGCTGGCCTACGGTTTCTGGGGATTCTTTTTAGTCGTGGCATCGGCGACCTTGGCCGCAGCAGTTGCTTTTTTATTGGGACGTTATCTTGCGCATCAACGTGTACTTGACATGATCGAGCGAGATTCACGCATGAAATCATTGCATCAGGCGTTCAGTGACGAAGGTTGGCGTGTTGTGGTCTTGCTTCGCCTGAGCCCGCTGATTCCCTATGGCATGCAGAATTACTTGTTTTCCGTCACCAATATCGGGTTTCTACCTTATGTGGTGGCAACATTGGTCGGCATCATGCCTGCCACGGCCTTGTATGTTTATATCGGCTCGCTTGGCGCTAGTGCCAGCGGTGAGGGAGGGCCCTTGAAGTGGGCGTTGATTGTCGGCGGCTTGATAGCGACGGCGATTGTTGCCTGGCTGATTGGCAAGCGGGCGCAGCAAGTATTGGCGCGTCACGAGCAGGGAAAGAATTGACGCTCTTCAAGGTGCTCAAGTAATGCCTCTTTGCAGAAGCTCATCATCCGTTTTTCATCGTTTATCGGATAAGTGACCAGGCCATCTTCTCGCTGTTCAGTGTTGCTTGCCAATAGCGTTGACTTTGGGTAAAGCTGCACCAGCTTTTTGTGAAAGCCTTTAGGTAGTCTGAAGACGCCAAGGCTGGCTGAATGGACGGCACTTGCATCTATGGCTGCAAATACTTCTTTGAAAAATTGACCATAGATCTCATCGAAGTTATCAGCATAGAGTAGTGGGTCAAAACGCAAGCCAATTTTCCAGCCGGCTTGCTGCAGTTTTCCCAGTGATTCGAGGCGTCGTTTGAGTGTCGGTGCCTGGTGCTCTTCAGCAGCGGCGATTGCCGATGGCGACAAACTGTAGGCAACGACAACATTGGGTAATGGTTTACGTGCCAGAAGCGGGCGTATTTGTGTGCTCTTTGTACGCAGCTCCAGGTGCGCCTTTGGTGTGCGCGCGAAGAAGTCGAGGCATTCATCCGTGAAGCCGGTGATTGGGTCAAGTGCCAATGAGTCGCAGTCGTAACCAGAAAAGAACCAGCTTGGTTCCGACGATTCATCACTGATTGATTTGATGTCCGAGAAAAAGTCGTTTGTGTTGACAAAGACGACATAATTGGCTGAGCGATACATTCCCTGCAGAAAACAGTAACGGCAATCGTAGATGCAATTGAGCATATGCGAGAAGTAGAAATTGCGATTGCCGCCGATATGATAGCCAGGAGGGGTTGGCAAGGTGCGCTTGCCGGATTTCTCAGCCAGAATCAAGGCGGGATGTTGCTTTTGCTCGCGGAAATTCTGATTTGTTGCATTGAACACATCAGAATAGCGTTCGATGTTGACGCGGCGTGCATCAGGAAATCGCGCAAGTATGGAGAGTGTACGTGTATGCTCCAGCACGCGTTTTTCGATATAGATCGTATCGATCATGAATTCAGTATCGTGTGCCGATATTGTCAATTTTATGTTGCAAGCTGGATTTTACTTCGCGGGCATTTTGAAGTTCGGCAAGCTCAGAGCCAAGCGGTAGTGTGTCACTCAAGGCCAAATGACGTTGCAATAATCGCTTGATGCCATGCGTATCGCTGACACTGATGCGTATGCGTGATGCAAGGTCTTTTATCAGTAGCTCGATTGCCTGGTGGCTCTCGGTTTCTGATGTGGGATTGGACTGGAAGTGATCGATCAGTGTGGATACTGGCCCGATAACCTCGGTGATCAACTCAGTAACGGATTCTTTGGTGATTTCGGCAATATCTTTACTTGGGTTGTCCGAGATCGATTTGATGCATTGGATGCGCGTGTTGTCGAGATAGACAGAGGCGGCGCTCAGGACGCCAGAGGCTTCCATGTCGAAGGCTGCATCGTTTTGATAATCACGCGATGGCGCGTCGAGTGTATGGATGGCGATGGTGTTCATTTCCGGGAGCATTTTTGCGTTTGGCAGATGGGGGTACCAATGTTTTTCAGTCGCCTTGTCAATGACACTATTGGCAAGATAACGCGTCCCAACGTCAGCGGTGCCGCCGGCAATGCCGACGTTGACCAAGGCATCGATGCGATAGTCGTTCTGCAAGCTTGCTGCGACGGCAGCGGCGGCTTTCAATTTGCCGATTCCGGTCTCGACCAGACAGACCGAATCGCCAGAGTAATACCGTATGCCGCGAGTTTCTCGAAGGCTGAGTTTGAAATGTTCGATCAGCGGCCTGGATTCGGCGGGAAGTGCGGTACACAGGCACACGATATTCATCAGGGTATTATACCGGCTGTATAGCGATGGAGAGTTTCATGTTGATTTCAAACCTCGAGTTTCTACCGGGGCGCAAAGTAGTGAAGCATCTAGGACTGGTTCAGGGGAGCTCGGTGAGATCCAAGCATGTCGGGCGTGATATCGCAGCAAGTTTGAAGAATCTGTTCGGTGGTGAATTAAAGGGCTACACGGAGCTCCTGTCTGATTCTCGTGATGAGGCGACTGAACGACTGGTAAAACAGGCTGAGAGTATCGGTGCCAATGCGGTACTCAATATTCGCTACAGTACCTCAAGCATCGCCTCGGGTGCCGCTGAGATATTCGTCTACGGTACGGCGGTCGAGCTGGAAGATGTTTGAGTTTCTCTTCCAGGGCTTTGGTGTATTGATATTGCTGATACTCGGCTATGTTTTTGGACGACTTGCCGAGCGGCGACACTTGAAGCGGATTGTCAAGCGTGAGAAGGAATCCAATGCCTTGCCCGCTATTGCCAGTCGCCATCCTCCTGATGATGAACGCTACGATTTGGTACTGGTTACCGGCAATGTCGTGATCGCCTCCGACTATTTCAAGTCGTTTATGGCAGGCATGATCAACCTCTTTGGCGGCCGCGTCACACCGTTTGAATCGATGCTGGATCGTGCGCGACGCGAGGCGGTCTTGCGCATGAAGGATAAGGCGAAAACGAACAATGCACGCTATGTGTTCAATGTGAAGTTTGAAACTACCCGAGTTCTGGTAGGACAGCGAGGTGCGATGGAAGTGATGGCTTATGGAACTGCTTTGATTCCGCCAACATCGACGAGCTACTGAATTATGCAGTTCGAAAATCGTCAGGTTGTCGAAGGTGTCAATGTCACGAAGGTGCACCCGTTGAAGCAATTCATGCAGCTGCTGATTGCGACGGTCATACTGGTGGTGATAGTGGTTATTGTTCTGCGACTCTCTGGCGCGTGGTTGGCGAAACGGATTCCGTTTTCGTTTGAAGTTCAGGTCATGGATACGCTCGATATTGATTTTGGTGATGCGGCGCCGGACTCTGACATGCGACAGTATTTGAATGCCCTGGGAGAAAAGCTTGAAGTGGCCATGGAGCTTCCCGAGGGCATGACAACGAATATTCATTATTCGACTGACGCGGTGTTCAATGCCTTTGCGACCGTCGGTGGCAATCTGATGTTCTATCGTGGCTTGCTAGAGGAGCTTCCGCATGAGAATGCTCTGGCGATGGTGCTGGCGCACGAGATCGCCCATGTGCAACATCGTGATCCGATCGCAGGGCTTGGGGGTGGGGTAGTCAGCTCGGTGGCTTTGATCGCATTGGCGGGTCAATCGGGGACAGGGCCTGCGGGCAAGGTGCTGAATAACGCGGGTGTGCTGACCAGTATTCAATTCACGCGTCGTATGGAGCAAGAGGCTGATGCTGCAGCGATTGCGGCAGTCAATCGAGTATACGGTCATGTCAATGGAGCCGACATGCTGTTTCATGTTTTGCAGCGCAAGGGTGCAAGCAGGCAGGACATCCCGGACACGATCCGCCGATTTACCGAAACGCATCCTGCGCTTGAAGACAGAATTGACGCCATAGCGGCAAGGGTCTCGGCAGAGGGTTGGGATGATAGCGGTGAGTTGACGCCACTACCTGAAAAATTCAAGCTGTGGTTGCAGGGGAATTAAGCCATTGATCAATCAACAAACGTGCAATCGAATCCGGTCGCGGTAGTTGAAATTCGTATCGCTCATCTCCCCAATTGCCGAACGTCTTGAGCTCGTCACGCGTGAACCATCGGGCATCGGCCAGTTCGTGGGGGTCGATTTTGATCGTGCTGTTGGTGGCAACCGCCTGAAATCCGAGCATGATTGAACGCGGGAAGGGCCAGGGTTGTGAGGCGATATAGCGTACGTCTTCTGTCTCTATGGCTGCCTCTTCGAAGACTTCACGTTGCACGGCTTGCTCAAGCGACTCGCCTGGTTCTACAAAACCTGCCAGTGTTGAGAACACTCCAATAGGCCAATTCGCATTGCGCCCGAGCAGACAGGCCTCTTGGCCGTCCTCTGACATCCGGGTGACCAGCATGATGACGGCTGGATCGGTGCGCGGAAAGCTGTTGTAGCCGCAGGATTCATTGGTGCAATGTCGCATATGGCCACCCATCTGACTGACCAGCGGGTGGCCGCAGCGGTGGCAGAATTTTGTGTTGCCTTGCCAGTACACCAGACCTCGTGCATAGGCGAGCAGAGCGCTATCTTTTGCCGGCAGTGTCGGTCCGACGATTCTGAGGTCAACGAATTCTGCGGCCAAGGGTGTGCCATTTATGGTTGTTGCAGCACGGGCGATCGCTTCGCGCCTGGATTCATCAAGATCCGCCGTATCGATGGCAAAGTAGGCAATGTCGTTGTTGAATCCGAGAAATATCGGGTCCTCGTCCTCGATGACGTGTGACGCGCTCAGTGTCGCTATTTGCGGATGTTCCTTGCCTGTTTCACTGCTGACCAATGCAGTACCTTGCCAGATCAGAACAAGCCGAGTCGACGCTTTATGGCGCAACTTGTCGAGGGTTTCCGGGTCCTTGCGCAGATGATCAGCGCGGTCAAATGCGTCGTGGGTATAGAACATGTCGGTGGTCCAACAGATTTTTTGTTTGTCGTATGAGTATACGTGCGCCTGTCTATACCGGTTGGATGAGTCTCCATCCTGGATTATCCCTGTTGCTGAGATAAGAGCGGTTACCATAGAGCGGCAATAAGAGCGGCAATAGCGGAAAGCACATGTCGGCGAAATTGATGTAGCAAATTCAATCTCTTGAGGAGTCAACCGTGTGAAAATTGAGTCGCTGGAAACCTTTGTCGTCGGTAATCCGCCGCCCCATTATGGTGGGCGTTACTTCATCTTTGTAAAGCTTCGCACGCGTTGTGGTATCGAGGGTATTGGCGAGGTCTATACCGCTACGTTCAGTCCGCAGGTAGTCGCGGCAATGATAGAAGACGTCTTCGAGCATCACTTTGTTGATGCAGATCCATTTCATATCGAGAAATTATGGCGTGCTGTTTATGGTCGTGGATATACACTGCGACCCGATATTTCATTGATGAGTGTGCTGAGCGGTCTTGAAACTGCATGCTGGGATATTGTTGGCAAGGCTGTAGACAAACCTGTCTATGAGCTGCTCGGTGGACAGGTTCATGATCGTTTGCGCAGTTACACGTATATCTATCCACGTAAGGGAGAAGATGAGTCGGTTTACAGCGATCCTGACCTTGCTGCTGAACGAGCACTTGAATATGTCGAGCTTGGATTTACTGCTCTGAAGTTTGACCCGGCGGGTGCTTACACTGTGTATGACGGTCATCAACCGTCACTGGCTGATCTTGATCGCTCAGAGAAATTTGTCAAGACATTGAGAAAAGCAGTTGGCAATCGGGCTGATCTGTTGTTTGGCACGCACGGCCAGTTCACCACATCTGGCGCCATTCGTCTTGCGAAACGTATTGAATCCAGTGATCCCTTGTGGTTTGAGGAGCCAATACCGCCGGAAAACGCTCGTGAGATGGCGAGAGTTGCGCGACAGACATCCATTCCCATTGCCACGGGCGAGCGATTGACCACCAAATATGAATTTGCGCGTGTTCTTGAAGAGCAGGCCGCATCGATTTTGCAAATGGCGCTGGGACGAGTAGGCGGTTTGCTTGAAGCGAAAAAAATTGCTGGGATGGCTGAGACATACTATGCGCAGATCGCCCCGCATCTTTACTGTGGTCCGGTTGAAGGTGCTGCGAATGTTCAATTGGCTACCTGTACACCCAATTTTCTGATTCTGGAAAGCATCGAGACCTGGGGAGGTTTTCATGCGGAGATTTTGAAATCGCCAATGCGCTGGGAGGATGGGTATGTCATTCCTCCCACTGGGCCGGGTATTGGTATTGAACTGGATGAAGATGTTGCTCGCGCTAATCCTTATACCGGGTCAGCCTTACATCTTGAAATGAGCGAAGAAGTTAGTTTGCCTGGCTGAATCGGGCTTTCGCCAGTGCAAGATTCAGTGATCGTAACTCACGTTTGATTGTTTTCAAGGTGGTTTTGTTTTGTGCGTCGTTGTTTTGGCTGAATCGCACTTCGGCAAACGCTTGCTGCAGCTGTCGCAAGCGTTGTGCTTGAGTCGGGTGTGCTTCGGCGACACGTGTCAGGAATTCTTCCGGGGTCTCCGCGTTCTTGCGAATGATGCCTCGACGGGCCAGCAGACGGCATAGCCGGTCCCAGGACTTTTCAGTTTCGGTCAGTTTGGCAGCCGCGATAGCCGGCAAGCCAAGTACGGCTAAAGACCAGAGTGCTGCAGCCAAACTGATTACAGCGGCGATCTGCCATAGTGCTGGTTTTGCCAAGCCGAGTTTCTTCAGCAAGTTCGCCTGTGACTCATTATCGAAATTAACCACAAGACGTTGCCACTGATGGTTCATCGCGTCCCAGTGCAAATTCAGGTCTTTGATCCAGCCACCGTTCAAACGGGCCATTCTAGGAAGCGTGTCACCATCTGGCAGCGCAGATGCTACTCCTTGTTCGACGCGGGACGGGGCAACTGCGGCTGTCGGATCATAGCGTCGCCATGCACCATCAATATAAGCCTCGGCCCAGGCATGCGCATCGGATTGCCGAACGATCATGTAGTCCTCGTTCATCTCACCGCCCTGATAGCCCGTGACGACGCGTGATGGAATGCCGGCGCTTCGCATCATGACAACAAAAGCGGCTGCATAGTGTTCGCAGAATCCGGAGCGGGTCTGGAACATGAATTCGTCAACCGGTGCGTCACCGAGTAGTTGTGGTTTCAGGGTGTAGTGAAACGGTTTTTCGTTGAAATGATTCAGAACATTTTGTGCGAATGCGGCATCTGAACCTGCTTGTTGGCGCATTTCTCGCGCTAACGCTGTTGTTTTTAGATTCTTGCCTGCCAATTGCAGATTTTCAATGGAAGGCTTTCGCAGTGGTACCAGTTGATTGCTCAAACTTGAGCTTTGACGGTAGCGGATTACCTGGCTTACCGTGTCTTTGCTAATTAGTTGTCCATCTGCCAACAAGCGCGCGACGGGGTTGTCCTGGTTGTTATTGATACCGTCATCGCCGGATCCTGTGTGTGGTAATGACACAGGATTGTCCAGTGCAAAAAGCCAGCGCTGCTTGTGTGGCTGCAACGTGACTGTGTAATTCACCGCATCCGCTGGATCACTATTGTTTCGCTGCAGGTTGACTGAGCGATGGGCCTCTATCGGTACGTTGACGGCGCGCTTTCCTTGTGACCATCGTTTTCCATCAAATTTGTTCAGAACCGGCCCACGCCAGTAACGCAAGGCATTCGGTGGCGGTGATTCATCAAAATCAACGCGAAAGGCTACGGCGGGCGATTGAATGAGGTTTGCGATGGACCCAGGGTCCATGGTGTCAGATAGTCCCGTGGTTGCCATGGCATCTTCGGGTAAAGACCATAGTGGTCCAGGCAGACGTGGGAAAACCATGAATAACAGCGCCGCGATGGGTGCGCCTTGCAATAATAGTTTGCCGATGAGTTTGACTTGCGTCTTGCTGGCGACTGGGTTTTTCGGATCTCTAAGTATGCAAAGTGCATGTCCAAGCGCTACAACGGCTGGCAAGGTGACCAGCGCGGACAGAATGCTTTGCGAGTAGAAATATTGGGTGAGCAATAGAAAGGCGGCAAGGCACAGCAATAGCGTTGCGTCACTCGGGCGTTTGAGTTCAGCGCTTTTGGCCGCGACGAGCAGGAACAGAAAAGCGACCGATGGGTCACGACCGAGAAAATATCCGTACTGTAGTCTGATGATTATCGCCGCTCCGATGGCAATGGCAGTTATCGCCCATGGGGAAAGAAGGCGTTTGATAAAACGTTTGTCGGGATAACGCAATGCCGCAAAACGAGTTGACACGATACTTGCGCCAAGCAAGCTTACCCACAGAGGCAGATGCAGAACGTGGGGGACTTGTACAAGGAATAAAAGCACTATCAAGGCTTTGATCGTGCGCGCGTCCAGTTCCTCGGTAGTGCTCATCGCGGATGTCCGTGCAAGGCAAGTGCTGTTAGTGCCTTTCTTTGTTGTTCCGGGCCGTGATTGAACTCGAGTTCCTCGGCTGGCAGTCTGAGCGCGTAGTCGGCATTGCCCGATTCCGCTTTCAATACCCACGCTGCTATACGCGATAGTTGTTCTTCCAGTGTACCTGCGCGTGCCTGTTCGAGTGAGAATTCAGTCCGCGCATCGCCAGCCTCGGTGTCGAAAGTTTTGACCTTCAGACCCAGACCTCGAGCGGCTGATTTCCAGGCGATAGAGCCGATTGAGTCGCCGGCCTGGTAGTCGCGAAGTCCGGAAACATCGCCTTGTCTCGCGCTGGTTTGCTGGGCACCGTCGGCGTCGCTCAACACACTGGGTAGTTCAGGTGGATCCGACTCTGGAACCGGATAGACAATGCCTTTGATATCGGCATGCAGATAGCTCCAGCCGGTCCACAGCCCGAGTGGCCAGTCGCTTTGCAGTGTCAGCCTTCCCAGCGACTGATATCCGCGTTTGATGGTGTTGGCACTGATTGTTACCTCAGTGGACTCCAGAGAAGCAATGGCGATATTGTCGCTTCGATTGTTTTTAGTTATCAGATTCAGACCATGGCGATCGGTGCCGCTTGGGTTGTGTACTTTCAAGTAGAAGGGTAGTTTGTCACCGGCGAAAGTGTCCCCTCCACTCATGTGCTGAACGACGATGCCGGAAATATTTTTATAGGTTTGAAGTAACGTCGCTGCGAACAATCCAGTCAGCAAAAAGCACAAGGCGTAACCAAGGCTCAGTGCATAGTTGATAGAGGCAATCAGCATGAGCAGCAAGGCTGCCAGGAACGCCCAACCGCGACGTGTTGGCAGGATATAAATTCGCTGGTGTTCAACCTTGTGTGGCAGTAGGTCAAGCGCCTGTGTCCTGAACAGACGTTGCCAGATGTGCGACAGGGTGTTCATTTGCAAGGCTCCAACGCTCAGGGCATTGGAACCTGGTCCAGAATGTCTTCCGCCAATGCTTGACCGCTACTGACTCGCCCTGTCAGTCGATGTCCGCTCATCGCTGGAAAAACAGCTCTGACATCATCGGGCAGTACATGATTTCTACCGGCGAGAAATGCATAGGCTCGCACCAGTCGAACCAAATTCAAACCCGCCCTTGGGCTCAAACCGGTACCGTGATGAACCGCACCTTCGCGTGTGATCGATAGCAGTGCCTGGATGTAGTCGAAGATGGGTGGAGCGATATGCACCTGTTCAGCGGTTTTGGACCAGGTCTTGACCTGATCAGGGTCTGTTATGGCCGACAGTTCTGAGAGACTGGTGCGGCGATCACCATGTTCCAGTAACTCGCGTTCGATCTTTTTGTCGGGGTAGCCAATTTCGATACCGACGAGGAAGCGGTCAAGTTGCGACTCGGGCAAGGGAAAAGCCCCGAGTTGGTCAGCAGGATTTTGCGTTGCGATAACAAAGAAATCGTCGTTAAGCGGGTAGGTTTGGCCATCGACAGATACCTGACGCTCTTCCATCGCCTCCAACAGTGCGCTTTGCGCCTTCGGCGGCGCCCGGTTGATTTCATCGGCGAGCAATATGGATGTAAACACCGGGCCGGGTTTGAATTCGAAATTCTGCGTTGTTGTATTGAAGATCGACGCGCCTACGATATCTGCCGGTAACAGATCGCTGGTGAACTGAACACGGGTCCAGGGCATGCCAAGAACGGCGCCCAGAGCTTGTGCCAAAGTTGTCTTGCCAACTCCTGGGACATCTTCAATCAACAAATGTCCTCGGGCAATCAGGCAGCTTAGCGCCAGGGTCACCTGCTCTTGCTTGCCGAGTAGGATTTGTTCAAGGGCACTCTGTGCAGTTGCAACGGGCTGGCTTGTCCCGGTTGGCAGGGAGTGGATATCGGCAGCGGCTGTTTGGTTCATACAAGCGTTATCGGCTGATAGAGCCGGGACTCCTGTGTGTATGGGCCCGGCGTGGGTGTATTTCGTTTACTGACACGTAATCTGTGAGCAATGCCTCAATTCCTGTCCGGCAATATCGCCAGTCGAACTGTAAGCGCCACCCGGTTGATACACAATTCATTTGTCAAAAGAATTGCTCGTGAATTAATCCTGACCGCCAATCTCCTTACAAGTTGCTTTTTCTGTCTGGTGCTTGGTATTCCAGTGGGGTTGTCGCTTGGGGTTAGGGTTATGCCACCCACGAAATCGATCAATGCCCCGAATATCCTGTTTTTATGTCGGGCGACGAGCGAACGGACTGGCAATTTTGACGCGGCAGGACAACAGCCCCTGTCGGAAGTGCAGTCGGTGTACGCGCCCCAATAATCAAGGCCCTGTCGCCAGTGCAGGTACGAACAACGTAGACCAAGCGCTATTGTTATACTGGACTGGAATTCCTGAACCTGTTATAGCGCTTTCATGCGTGTGAAAAATTTTCTTAAATCATCGTCACACCACCAGCACAAGGACCCGACGGTACGTCGTGAAAGCCTTGATCAGCTGGATGCGGTAGACAGCGATTCTCAGGCGATAATCATCGAGCTGGCTTCCAATGATCCAGACGTCACGGTCAGAACAGCCGCGATTGCCAAGTTGACTGATCTCGCTGTACTTCGCGAATTACTTGATGCCAATGGCGACAGCGCAGAAGCGATTCGCGGTGCTGCAGAGTCTCGCTTGTCAGAATTGCTGGAGCAGGATGCCGTCAGCGATATCGCTGTACGGGCCCTGCTGGCCTCGCATGCTCCGCGACTGGCTGTTTCTATTGCCTCCTGCAGTGCTGCCAAAGCCCAGCGAGAGATGGCACTCGATGCAATTACTGAAGAATCTTCATTGCTGGATATCGTTCAGCAGACACGTTCACACGATACGCGACTCGCTGCGGCTAGCCGTCTGACGAAACACGATACGATTCGAGCTGCACTGACTGCCGTTCGTTCACGTGACAAAGTCGTTGCAAAGCAATTGCAGCAACGCCTCGATGAGGAAGCTGCGCGCGAAGCCGCGCGCATAGCAACGACTCATGCAGTTGGTGCTGCACTGCAATCAGCCGAAGAATTGTCAGAGTCGGTTTGGTCGCCACAATTCAAGGGGCGCTATCAAGAATTGGAACAACGTTGGAAAGCATTTGACGAAGCCGATATCGCTGATCGTGACCTCGCTTTCAAAACGGCAATGAACAAGGCTGGCAAAGTGCTTGCGGAACACGAAGAAAAAGTGGCCGGTGAAGCAAAAGCAGAGGAGTCAGCACTTGCCGATACTTCAGCTTCAGAAAAATCTGCTGAAGGCGTGGCGCCAGTTATTGTCGAACATAGTGCCGAGCTTAAAGGTGTGATTGAAAAGCTTGGCAGTAGCGATATAGAAGCATTGTCAGCTAACCTGGAGACGCTCAAGGGAGACATGAGCGACTTGCCAGCTGACGCAAGCAAGCTGGTTCAGCACGCTGAAGCTATTGCCGTTCTGTTCAACCCGCCATTCGAGATGCAAAAAGCTCGGCCGGGTACCTTGAAACAGCGAATGAAACGTGTTGAGGCTTTGCTCGATACCGAGACTCTGCTGCCGGGTGTGGATGTCGCTGAGCTTGACTATATGGGTGAATTCAAAGCCCATTTGCCTGCTTTGCAAAATAGAATGGGCAAAGCCGAGCAGGAATCAGCCGACCGCGTCAAAGCGACTCATAGACAGTTTGCAGCTTTGTCCGGCATCATCAAAGAAGGTAAGTGGGGCCCGGCCAATAGCATGATGCGCCGACTCCAGAAAAAGATCGAGGCCATGGAGCCAGCGGAACGTTCAGGGCTGGATGACAAACTGAACAAAGCCAATGTGCAGCTGACGGAAATGGCTGATTGGCAGGATTTTGCGGCGCGGCCAAAACTTGAAGCGCTGTGCGAATCGATGGAAGCGCTACCATCTAAGTCGTTGACACCAGAACCTTTAGCCAAGGAAGTTCGCGAGCTGCAAAAGAGTTGGAAGTCCTTAGGGGTAAGCCGCGCTTCAAACGAACTGTGGTCGCGTTTCAAGACAGCCGGTGACGTCGCCTATGAGCCTTGTAAGGCCTGGTTTGATGAAAAACAAAAACTGCGCCAGCAAAAGCTTGATGCAAAAGCTGCTCTGTGCGACGAGCTAGAGACGGAAGCTGCGAAGCTTGGCGAAGATACTGTCGATTACAAGGCGATTCAGAAACGTGTCAACATTGCCAAGCGTGAATGGACCAAGAATCGTGTTCAGGATCGCAAGCCTGACAAGGCGCTAGAGGCTCGATTTTCAGATGCCTTAAAGCCGTTCGATACTGTGCTGGCTGAGCAGTATGATGCCAATGCGAGTGCTAAACAGGCACTGGTCGAAAAAGTTGCCGCACTCGCCGAAGGCGAGATCAATCAACACAGTGCCAATCAGGCCAAGCGATTGCTGAGTGCCTGGAAACTTGTAGGTGTGATGCGTCGCAAGGAAGATCAAGCACTGTGGGAAGTCTTCAATGGGCATCTCGGTACGATTTTCAAGCATCAAAACAAGGTTGAGCGCGATAAGAAGCGAGCAGGGCTTGAGCATGTATTTCGCGCCAAGGACATCATCAAGAAACTCAAGTCCTTGGCTCGAGCCGATACTCTCGATGAGGGAGAAGTACAGGGCCTGGCAACCGAGTTTCAAGGACTTGCCGAATTTCCTGAACGGGACAAGAAGTTCTTGTTGCGAGATTTTCGCTCGGCCATCGATGCTTGCGGCCGCGTACAAGACAAGGCTTCGAAACGTCGAGTGCATGCTGAATATGAAGAGCGCATGCGGTTGGTCGGTCTCTGTGAGCAACTGGAATTAGCTGTTGAAGATCCGACAGCTGCGAGTGATACATTACGTGATGACGTGGTACATGGCTGGGATTCCACAGAGACGCGGCTAGGCCGGGAAGTGGCTGTAAAGCTTGAAGCTCGCCGGGATTCGGCACTTTCACATCTTGATAATGGCACACAGCCCGATTACTCTGCGAATGAGGAAATGCGTCGCGATCTATTAATAAAAATGGAAGTTGCCGCTGATATCGAAACACCTGCCGATGACAAGTCTCGACGGATGCAATACCAGTTAGCCAATTTGCAAGCAGGAATGAGTAGTGCAAGTGAAGATAAAAAAACTGTGCTTGGCGAGTTGGAAGGTCAATGGCTGGCAGCTCCGCCGGTGAGACAGGCGATTAAAGACAGCTTGCAGTCGCGATATTTGAAAGCGTGCAAACGATAGTGTTGCTCTCGTGAATACGCCTTTGACGCGCGCCACGCTTGAGCGCGCCATGAGTAACGATGAGCTGGTGCTGTACTACCAGCCAAAAATATGCCTGTTAACCGGTGATGTCATTGGGGCAGAAGCACTGGTACGTTGGGCTGATGGTACTCGCGAGATCATTCCTCCTAATGAATTTCTGCCATTGGCTGAAAGCAGTGGGCTTTTGCATGACTTGACCATGCGCTTGCTTGATCAGGTCACCGATGCGGCAGTTGAGCTTCGTGGGCATGCCAGTGATCTGGCCTTGTCGATGAATGTAGCGCCAAATGATCTTGCTTCGAACAAAATCAGCAACCGTATTGGCGAGCTTCTGGCACAGGAAACTATCAGTCCTGAAGATCTGCAGATCGAGATTACCGAGAGCGCGGTTATGGGTAATGTCGAGCGCGTGCGGGATGATCTTGAGCGACTGAATCGGCTCGGTATCAAAGTGTTGATGGATGATTTTGGAACCGGTTACTCGTCGATTGATCGCTTGAGTCAATTACCGTTCGATGCACTGAAGCTTGATCAAGGCGTGGTCAAACGTATGGGTAGTTCACGCCAGAGTCTTGATGTCGTGCGTTCTGCTATATCCATGGCACGAGAGCTCGGCATGACATCGGTTGCTGAAGGTATTGAAACGGAAGGGGTATACAACTTCCTGATCGCTAACGGGTGCGAAGAAGCGCAGGGGTACTACATCGCTCGCCCCATGTCATTGGCTGACCTGATCGGGTTTGTCTCTGAGACGCATGACTTTGAAGGCTCACAAATTGGTCGAGTACATCAGGCAACCTTGAACTTGATGCACTTTCGCAAATCCCTTGTCGATGCTGCTTACTGCAGCCAGTTGGGTGTAGGTGTCGCTCTCGAATCAGTTATTGATCCGGGGCTCTGTACTGATGTGAAACACTCGCGCATGGGCGAATGGTATTTTGGTATCGGGAAAAAACTCGAGAAATTTGCAACCTATCGCGCGATTGAGAAACCGCTGTACGATATGCACTTGGCCGGTCAGCAATTCATCCAGCTTTTATCATCCGATGTGGGTGCAGCAAAGCTCAAGGCGGGTATACATGAAGTTGATAAACAGTTTGATCGATTGGTAGACTTGTTGCACGCTCTTGAGCGCGATCTTGTGAGTGAAAAGCTACATTAATTGTTATCGATAATTGTTATCGATTTTATGGTCCAAGCGATGGCAGTGTGCGCAAGCACTCCAGTAACACACGATCATACTCATCAACATTGCGTGATAGTCCATCGAGTGCGCATTGCACATCTTTTTCAAGAATTCCAATAGTATTGTTTTTTGCATAGGTTTCATGTGCCCAGCTTATGTCATCGAAATGATCGCCATACCAGGTTGCCCCCGAACTCGCTGACATGACTTCAAGTAATTTACGGGTGTCAACCCCCTCCCGAACAGCATCGGCCAACACGCGTCTGACCGCGACAACGGTTGCAGCTGCTACCGTATTGTTCAGTGTCTTTACTTGCATTCCATGACCTAAAGGTCCGAGATGAAATTGATGCCTGCCCATTGCCTTGAACAAGGGCATCATTCTGTTGATGTCATTAGCTGTACCGCCGAGCATAAAACTCAAAGTGCGGTTAAATGCAGCTAGTGGCGCGCCCGACATGGGAGCGTCAATCAATGCAACATCGTCAGGTAATCGTTCCCTGAGTTTCATGACACTGGCAACTGATACCGTTGATGAAAGGATGCAGGTGCGCGGGTAACTATGCTCTGGCGTGGCAAACAAGGCTTGATCATCAAAGCACACGGCGTTGACTTCAGCATCGTCGCGAACCACGATCAATACGACATCAGCAATGATGTCTTTTGGATCTTTAACGAATGATAAATCGCACTCTTTTAGTGCGTCCGATGGCATGGTGTCAAAACAGTGCACAGTGAAGTCATTGTCGTGCAGTGCAGTTGCCATTGGCAGGCCCATAGCTCCAGCCCCGGTAAGCAATATTTTCACAATTTGCCCTCTATTGATTCTCTATGCACCCTATCAGGGCTGTTATCATTTGGCGGCTTTTTCAACATCAGAGTGCGCTATGGAAACCCTTCAGTCAGGCAGTAACGTATTTTTTGTCCTTATCGGTGCCATCCTCGTTTTATTTATGCATTCAGGATTTGCATTTCTGGAAGTAGGCACGGTACGAGAGAAGAATCAAGTTAATGCTTTGATGAAAATTTTCTCCGATTTTGCAGTGTCCACTATCGCCTACTTTTTTATTGGGTATCCATTGGCCTACGGTGTCAACTTCTTTGAAAGTGCGAGCGCCCTGTCGGTAAACAGCGGTTATGAATTGGTAAAGTTTTTCTTCTTGCTAACCTTTGCTGCAGCCATACCTGCGATTATCTCAGGTGGTATCGCGGAGCGTGCGCGTTTTTATCCGCAACTCTGCGCATCGATGTTGATAGTCGCGATCGTCTACCCGTTTTTTGAAGGTATTGTCTGGAACGGAAATTTTGGTTTCCAGGCGTGGCTTGAAGAACTTACCGGTGCTGGCTTCCATGATTTTGCCGGATCAGTCGTCGTACATGCGATGGGAGGGTGGCTTGCCTTAGGCGCTGTAGTTTTGCTCGGTGCACGATTAGGACGATATAGCCCATCGGGTGGCGCGGGTAGTAACTTCGCGCCATCAAGTATCCCGTTTCTCGCATTGGGCGCCTGGATCCTTACCGTCGGGTGGTTTGGCTTTAATGTCATGTCAGCTCAATCGGTGGAAGGTATCAGTGGGCTGGTAGCCATGAACTCACTGATGGCAATGGCCGGTGGCGCACTGGCTGCATTGATCGCTGGTCGAACTGATCCGGGTTTTCTGCATAACGGACCTTTAGCCGGTTTGGTGGCGGTTTGCGCGGGTTCGGATGTCATGCACCCGCTTGGCTCCCTGGTTGTTGGTGCTGTTGCTGGCGTGCTGTTTGTCTGGGCATTTACCGCGGCGCAGAATCGTTGGCGTATTGACGATGTGCTTGGTGTCTGGCCACTGCATGGCCTGTGTGGTGCCTGGGGCGGTATCGCCTGCGGTATTTTTGGAACGGAAGCTCTGGGTGGCCTTGGTGGCGTCAGTCTGCTTGCGCAGGTCATTGGCACGGTGGCAGGCATTGTGTTTGCGACAGCCTGTGGTTTTATTGTTTACGGTATCCTCAAGCAAACTGTTGGTATTCGATTGACAGAGGAAGAGGAATTCAACGGCGCAGACTTGAGTCTGCACAAGATTTCTTCTACATCGCGCTAATGCTATTCACGCTAATTTCAGGAGCATATCAATGAAACGCATCACTGCGATCATCAAACCCTTCAAGCTGGACGCCGTCCGCGAAGAGTTGGCAGCCGCGGGTGTGGCCGGTATTACCGTGACCGAGGTCAAGGGGTTTGGTCGGCAGAAAGGCCACACTGAACTCTATCGCGGCGCTGAGTATGTCATTGACTTCATCCCGAAAATGAAGCTTGAGGTCGTGGTCGCTGAAGAAATTCTGGACAATTGTATCGAGGGCATCATTCGCGCTGCGAACACCGGCAAGATTGGCGACGGCAAGATCTTCGTTGATGATGTCAGCCGTGTTATTCGAATTCGTACCGGTGAAGAGGGCGAGCAAGCGCTGTAATAGCAGCGCTTACTGTTCCCAAGGTGGAATCGGCGTGAACTTGGCCACCATGAAATCGGTAAAAACGCGAACCTTGTTACTCAGATGACGCCGGTGCGGATACACCAACTGAATCGAGGATGTGTCGATTGCATGATCCTGTAGCACTGGCAATACCAAGCCTTGCTGCAATGATGGCTGGACGACGTAACTTGCCAGACGTGCAATGCCGATTCCCGCCTTGACTGCTTCATGCAGCGCCGATGCGCTGTTCGTGTGGAAATTACCTTTGACTCGATGTACCTGAACGCCGTTACCGCTGCCAGTTGAAAATTCCCAGTCGTTGAAGTGCTGAATGGCAGAGTGTGTCAGGCAGTTGTGCGCGGCCAGGTCTTCAGGTGTTCTTGGTGTTCCGTGCTTTTTCAGATACTCCGGCGATGCGCAGATAACCCGCTTGTTTACCGCCAGTCGTCGCGCAACCAGAGATTCGTCAGTCAGGCCATCACTCAGTACAATCGCGACATCGACACTTTCACCAACCAGATCTACTTCACGCTCGCTGAGTTCCAGCTCAACCCGCAGATCGGGATAGAGCGCCATGAATTCCGGCATCAGTTTGATCATTTGCAGTCGCGCAAAGGCTGAAACCGTCGTCACTCGCAGAGTACCGCTGACCCGATCATGCAAGGCCATGACGGCATCTTCGGCTTGCTGAATCTCATCCAGAATTGCCCCACAGCGATCATTGAAAGCATTGCCCTCGGCGGTCATGCTGAGTTTGCGAGTGGTGCGTTGAAACAGACGAGCGCCAAGACGATCTTCCAATCTTGTGATCAGTTTGCTGACAGCTGAGGGTGTCAAATCCAGCTCTCGGGCCGCTGCTGAAAAGCTCCCGAGGTCTGCAGCCTTCGAGAACACCAGCATTTCCGTGTATTTGTCCATTTACAATATGTGCCTAATAGTCACTAATCATAATCTATTTTCAGGATTGTGGCTCAAATAGTAGATAATTAACTTAGCCACCTGTTCAAGCATACTCGACTAAGCACACTGATATGACAGAACGAAAGCGATCTCTCGAAAAAGCAAAAGTCGAGTAGGGCTTTGCTCGGCTGCGAGGCTACATCGCAACGATACAAGCCCACCCCCGGTCGATACCCGTTTCAGTCCTCGTAACGCCTGTTCAAAGGTACTCCTCATCACCTGTTTGTTTCAACGTTCAAACGAATCGAATCCACCGCACAACCGATTCATCCCGATTTTTTGGATTTTTTGGACACCCATAAACCGGTCTGCATCAACCCGATATTCTGGACACCCACAAACCGGCCCGCATCGACTGCACTATCGCGTCAACTCGGATACTCTGGACACCCATTAACTGGCCATCCACCGTGTATCGCTTTTTTGAACAGCTGATAGATCCTCTGCGTGGTCTGCCGACAGTGCGCCCGCCGACTGGATCAATGGCGTTTTTCGGCTTCTTTCTGAAACCGTATCGTGGCGTCTTGCTGGCCACTTTGATCCTTGCCGGGATTTCCGCCGCCTCTGAACTTTTCGTTTACGTCTATCTGGGTCGCCTGGTTGATTGGATGAGCGTATCCAATCCCGAAAACTTCCTGCGCGAACATGGCCTGGCGCTGGTCTGGATGGTGTTCGTCATTGCCATCGTTCGTCCTGTGTCCATGCTCGGTTCGCGTGCGATGATCAATCTCGCAATTGCGCCCGGATTATCCAACGCTGTGCGCTGGCAGAATCATCGCTATGTTTTACGTCAAAGCATGCTGTTTTATCAGAATGACTTTGCCGGGCGTATTTCGCAGAAGGTCATGCAGACCGGGCATGCTGTTCGCGAAGCCGTCGTTAATGTCATCGATGGCTCTTGGATGCTGTTGATTTATCTGATCGGTGTAGTGTGGTTGTTTGTTGATATAAACGGTTGGTTATTGCTGCCTGTAAGTTTGTGGTTGATGGCTTATTTGTGCGTGGTTTTTTTTATGGTCCCGCCGGTACGGCAGAAGTCCGCAAACCTGTCAGAAGCCAACTCCGGTTTGATGGGGCGGATCGTCGACAGCTACACGAATATCCAGTCGGTCAAGTTGTTTGCGCATGATTCGCTTGAAGAAGAATTTGCCGCGAGTGGCATGCGCAAACTCGTCGCCGCCTTTCATTCGCTGATGCGCGCGATTCTCAGCATGACGATTGCACTGACGGTATTGAATACATTGCTTGTCATTGCCACCGCTGGTGTATCGATAGCATTGTGGGCTCGTGGTCTGGTCACTGTTGGAGAAATAGCCGTTGCCAATGGATTGATTATTCGTATCAATCAGATGTCCAGCTGGATTCTTCGCACCATCACCAGTTTGTTTGAAAATATCGGTGCGGTACAAAACGGTATTGAAACAATCTCTCAACCGATCGACATAGTCGATGTTGAAGATGCGAAAACTTTAGAAGTGAGCGAAGGGCGTTTGAAATTTAATGCGGTAGGTTTTCACTACGAAGAAAAAAAATCAGAACTGACGCCGAATATTGTGATTGATGATTGCAGCTTTGAAGTCGCACCTGGCGAGAAGGTTGGTCTGGTTGGACGTTCAGGTGCGGGCAAATCGACGTTGGTTAACCTCCTGATGCGTTTTCATGATGTGCAAAGTGGCGCTATTTGTATTGATGGTCAGGATATCCGTGAGGTGACACAAAACAGCCTGCGACAGTCCATCGCAGTTGTCACACAAGACACCTCGCTGTTACATCGTTCTATTCGTGACAACATTCGTTATGGTCGGCGTGAAGCAACGGACGACGACGTTATCCGTGCCGCAAGCCAGGCTGAGGCGATGAGCTTCATACCCGATCTGTCTGATCCGTTTGGACGTACCGGACTTGATGCTCATGTGGGTGAGCGTGGCGTGAAGTTATCGGGTGGACAACGGCAACGTATCGCGATTGCCCGCGTTATTTTGAAAGACGCACCGATTCTGATTCTCGATGAGGCAACCTCCGCGCTGGATTCAGAAGTGGAGGCCGCGATTCAGGAGCAGTTGAATAGCCTCATGCAAGGCAAAACGGTGCTTGCTGTTGCGCATCGGCTGTCCACTATTGCGGCGCTCGATCGCTTGATCGTGCTCGATGCGGGGCGCATTGTGGAGACGGGCACTCATCAGGAGCTGATCGACAAAAATGGGCTGTACGCGCGGTTGTGGCACCGTCAGTCGGGCGGTTTTATTGGCTTGTAGTGCGGTCCTGTGATATACACGTATTAGGAGGAACGAACCGCAAACATCCCAACCATGAACACCAAAGTGCTGCGCCTGAATAAGGCAGGGACTCCCATTGCCTGGTTAAGCTGGCAAGAGACCGCTACGCTTGTTGTAAAAGAGCAGGTTATCTGGAGTATCGGACAAACAATCCACACCATTCGCGGTGGCTATAACAAGGATGGCATCCGGTCCCGACTGGAACTGCCAAGCATCATTGCATGCGATGGAAAAGTCGACAATTCCAACTTCACACCGGCGCTTACCAATTCTTTGTTGTTTGCGCGCGATCAGCAAATTTGTCTTTACTGTGGTGTTGAACATCCTGTACGTGAACTATCGCGCGATCATGTCATTCCAACATCCCGTGGGGGCAAGGACCTCTGGACCAATTGCGTGACTGCCTGCAGGCGGTGTAATAATCGCAAAGGAAATCTGACCCCTGAACAAGCGAATATGCAATTGCTTGCAGTGCCTTTTGCACCGAACCGTTACGAGTTCTTTTATCTGTCTAATCGAGATGTGCTGGCGGATCAGATGGAATTTCTGAAAACGCGATTCTCCAACAATGTCAGTTGGCTCGACTAATGTAAGGCCAGCAGTACTTTCATGACATAGTCGTCGAATGGCGCAACGGACGAATGACTGCCGGAAATTTGCACGACATACTGCCCGGCTGAGGCGATGACGGTGTAGTAGGGTATCTCATAATCCTGCAACACGCTTCGATGCACAGTTACATCCAATTCTGTCTTATCGGGCGCTGTAGCTCGCAATATGAAATGTTCGGATGAGTTGCTACTGCCGGGTAAATTGCTGTTGCTATGCAAGGTGCTGCCAAAGAGTTTTGCTGTTTTGTCAGACTCTGCCTGAATCAGGGTGATATCGCGTGGCGCATCGTCAGGGTTGTTCTGATCATAGAGCTGTACAGCAACCATCGCTTCGATTAACCGGGTAAAGCCATCGACTGCAGCTTCTCGACGATTTGGGTCGGCACGTAGATTTACACCTTTCAAGGGTGAGGATTCAACCGCAGCCCAGCTTCCGCTTGTCCAGGAATGATCGATATTCTTGCTGGCAGATAGCAATTTCTGGTTATGCGCCTCTCTCGTCGTATTGGGAAATTTCTCAGGCGCAAGTATCTCTATTGGGTCCTGGGGAGGGTTGCGCAGCAATTGATCAATAAGTACCTCACCATTCTCGCGCTTCGACAATTGATCGATGAATCGCTCGCCTTCCACGTATGAATATTCGAGCACGTTGCGGCTGATGGCTTGAACGGTTTGGGTCAATTGATTGGGTGGATTGGTGCGGTTGAACATGAAGGTATCCAAAGCGTCCAGCCCATCAAGACAGTTTTGGACTGCGCAGATTTGTCGTGTCACCCATTGTGCATGACCTTCAAAGGTTGCCGACTGTGCAAAAGATGCACGAAAATTAAGTGAGCGGTTTTCATGTATGGCGTAGCGTTGATCATCTGCCGCATGGACAAGTTCATGAATCAATAGTGTCAATAATGCTGAACGGCGCAGACTGGGATTAGCAGGCAGGGATTTTTCGTAATGTTTCAGCATGCTTGTGCTGATCAGAATGGCTTTTTGTCGCGAGGTATACAGTGCGGCATAGGTCCCAGCTTGCCCTTTCATGACCATGGATAAAAAATTATTCGAGAATTCGGGATTAGAGAACTGGCTTTTGATCAAGCGTTTTGTCTCAAGCGAAACTTCATCGTTAATGACTTCGTCACTGACGATAGACAGCCTAACTTCGCTGAGATCGGTGCCAGTTTTATCTTCAACGAGCGTACGGGCGTCGTTGTACACCGACTGAATACTGTCAAACCAGGAAGTAGTCGAATTGCTATGCAGCCCAGCAGATGGGACTACTTCAGGATGCTGAGCGATGGCCAATTGCTCGCTTGCCTTGTCCCCGTCTGAGACGCTCTGACAAGCGGCGAGTACTAGTGCGCCTGTCAGCAACAGAGAATGACGGGCAGGCGGGTAGGTGAATGGCATGATGGGCCCAAGCTGGTATGACCCGGACAGTGTACCGTCAGCGCTCGTTCATCGTTCAATCGGCATCACAGAATGCCGGTGCTGCGGGCAAAAAAACGGCGACCTGGTTGGGTCGCCGCTTTTCTTCGCCTGTTTGGAAACTCGTCTCCGTGTTCGAGTTCACGGTTTTTACATTAGCGCTGATAGGCGCGAATATAGTCGATCGTCATGCGTGCGGGAAATGGCGTGCTGTCATCCGGATCACCGGGCCACCAGCCGCCGAGGGCCAGATTGACCAGCAGATACATTTCTTCCGAAGAGACATTGCCGCTGCTGTATGTATTGGTAACTTGGCCGTCGACGTACCAGGTGATGAGGCCTGGCTCCCATAGCACCGCATAGGTGTGAAAATCCTGCGAGTAATCCGGACCTACAGCTTGGAAGGTAGGCGTCGAGCGCAGGTCGAAATTCTCGAAGAAATGATAGGTCTGGAAAACGACATTCTGTCTGTCACCGATATATTCGACAACATCAATCTCAGGACGGTTGCGAAGTTCATTCTGATGCAACAACCAGAAAGCCGACCAGAGACCTTTGCCGCGCGGCAGGCGAGCGCGCATTTCTACATAACCGTATTGCATGCGAAACTTGTTGTAGGTAGTCAAGGCACCGGATAGATAGGGTTGGTTGTTGGCCCTGCCACGTAAATGATCTGGCGTACGTGTGCCGTTAATCGTCATGTGCTCACCATCGAATTCAAAGGGTGAATGTCCGAAATTTGGATCATTGATGCGATCAACGTAGAATTGCCTTTCGCCATTGATGATGAAGTACGGCCCCCAACGGTAACTTGAGTTCCACTTTGAGGTATCAAGACTGCTGCCGCGAAACTCATCGCTGAACACCAGTCGGTAGCCCGCAGGGACACTGCTGTTGCCGTCGTTTTGTGGCTGCGGAGGTGCCGCTGGTGTGATTCCACCGTTATCCGTTTGTGGGCTTGAGCCGTTGGCTGTATTGACCACGAGTTCGCTACTGCGAGACGAGAATTCATTGCCCCGGACCGAAACGATGTAGTAACGGTGGTCTGTACCGAAACTCAACTGTGTGTCGGTAAAGTCGGTGCCTTGCACCGTTGTCAAGTAATTGTTGTCTCGATAGACGTTATATTTTTCCGGGTTGCCGGCCGCCTGGTTCCAGAAAATTCTCGCCTGATTGCCGTTTTGCACTTCAGCTCGCAAACCGCTCGGTGCTGAGAAAGCGCTACCATTCGGGGCTGGAGGAGCTGCGACAGTGGTGGTGTTGCCTCCCGTGGTGACCAATGCCTGCGCAGATTGGCTTGAGAAATTTCTTGCATCATCGAAGGCGACAATGCTGTATTCATAACTGCTGCCAGCACTGACCTGATTATCCAGAAAGTTCGTATTGGACACGGTCGCGAAATAAGCGTTATTTCGGTAGACGTTGTAGCCTGCGACTCCGGTATCGTCCCAAGGTATGTTCCAGGTGACACGGATCGACGTCGAGCTTAGTGCACTAGCTTGCACATTATTAACAACCGAAGGTGGTTGAGTATCAGCCATGACCAGAGTCGTGCTGCCAAGTGTGAGCAGCGCGAAAAGAAATGTTCGCATTATTGTTCCGTAATTTAGTGAATGAAGACGTTTGGTCGTTACTCGCTCGCAAGCAACGACCTTGTGAGTTCAGCTCGATGAGATCACTCTTGTCTGAGTCGTTGTTTGCTTATCGAAAGGCTAGTAGCGAGACCTGAATTAAACCTTAAATTTATGGCTTGAAACATGACGTCTCTGTTATGCCACTGTTAAGTCGACCACGCCCGAAATGAATGCGTGAAAGTGTTGCATTCATAGGTTTATACGCTTAGCGAGAAGCGCGCCTGCAGACGAAGGTGATGTGCTTGATGTAGTTACAACATTGAAACTTAACAATCAGGAAAGTTTGGTGAGTTAAGCATTCACGTTTACCAGCACACGTCCTTGTACCTTTCCTTCGAGAATATCCTTGCCTAATGTTGCAACTTCAAGTAACGAAACCTCGCTTGAGATCGTATCGAGCTGATCGGTTGGCAGGTCTTTAGCAAGTCGACTCCAGGCGTCAAGTCGAATGTCGGAAGGGCACATAACGGAATCCACTCCGAGCAGGCTGACACCGCGAAGCAGGAACGGGATGACAGTGGTGTCCAGCATGCTGCCTCCCGCGAGGCCAATGGCAGCCACTGCACCACGATATTTCAGTTGGGTCAGAATGTTGGCCAGGGTACTGCCGCCGACTGTATCAATACAGCCCGCCCAGTATTCTTTATTAAGTGGTTTGCCATTTGGGGTATCAAGGTCGCCACGCGCGACAATGCGTGAAACTCCCAGGCCCTTGAGATAATCTTCCGTCGCAGCGCGACCGGTTGAGCCTTCAACGGTATAGCCGGCCTGCGCAAGCAAACTGCAGGCGACCGACCCAACACCGCCTGCAGCGCCGGTGACAAGAATGGGACCACTATCGGGAGTGATGCCCGCAGACTCGAGCGTCATGACACCGAGCATGGCGGAAAAACCCGCAGTACCGATGGCCATCGCTTGTCGGGAGCTCAGTCCCTTTGGCAGGGGTACCAGCCAGTCACCTTTCACCCGCGCCTTTTGTGCATAACCGCCCCAATGGACTTCGCCGACTCGCCAGCCCGTGAGCACAACTGCGTCGCCGGGTTTGTAGTTGGCGTGGTTGCTTGATTCGACAATGCCGGCAAAGTCGATTCCGGGTACATGAGGATACTCGCGAACGAGGCCACCGAGACCATTGAGTACCAGTCCGTCCTTGTAATTCAAGGCGGAGTAATCAACCTTGACGGTGACATCGCCGTCCGGGAGGTCTGAATCGTTGAGTTCGACAATGCTGGCGGTAACGGATTTATCATCACCGCGATTGACTTGCAAAGCTTTGAACATAGGAGATCCTTTGGACGGTTGGGTTTCTAGGTGGCCAGTCAGCTAAATAGCAGGTCAACGACTCGATTGCGCGAGTTGCAGGAACGGATTGACTGAAACATAAACGATAAACAGACAAAACGCGAAGATCGCAAGCATCGCAAATGGGCGAGCTTGAATGGACTCGATCAATGTGGGTGCCCGCCCGCTTTTCTGTAATTCGCGAAACCGTGCTCGTTCGTTACTGCTGAGTTCTTGTTGGAAGGTGTCGATCAATGCTCTGGCTCGCTGTGCGTCATCGGCATCTTTGACCCAGAGACCTGGCATGCCAATTCCCCAGTTGCCAGCAGCTGTCTCGAACCAGTCGATTCGGTGCTCATCCAAGAGATTGCGTACTTGCATCGCTTCGTCCTCAGGGACGTTACGCAGGCGGAAAATCAGGGCAGACATGGTTTGCGTGCATGGCTCCGGCAACTAGCTTGGCACAGGGTATACCAAAGTGAAGTCGGACATCAGCTCAGAGGCCGGAACTCAGAGGCTGGGTTATTCAGTCACGGAGCCAGTCGGCAAATCGTAGCTCAAGTGCATTGATGGCAGCAACGCGTCCTCGTTTCAGGGCACCGGTTTTGAAGATGTCGAATTTTTCTCTGAACATGGCCAATGCCTGCGCCTGTTGCTGAGGATTTGCCTTGCCGCTGGCAAGCAGTTTGTCGAGCGCCTCGAGGCGATACTGGTCCATCGCCGGATACCGCTGCGATAACTGATCTGCATGCCCCCCTGTTTTCTCGACTAGCGGCTCATCGATATACAGCACCGGTTCACCGACGGTTATGCGAAGCCATAAATCGTAGTCCTCACAGGCAGGGAGCGTTTCGTCAAACAAACCGATGTCCGCAAACACATCCCGCCGAATCATCACCGAAGATGGCGACATCGCACACAAGGGCAGACATTTCGAAAAAATGTCACCACCGTACTTCTGGTGCTTGTGTTTCGGATTCACACGCCTGCCCCGGCGTATCCAGTGCTCGTCGGTGTGACACACCCGCATCTCAGGAGCAGACCTCAGCGCCGCCAGCTGCCGCTCGAGTTTAGTCGGAAACCAACTGTCATCAGAATCCAACAACGCCACCCAGCGAGATGCTGAGTTTTGGACACCCACATTTCGCGCGGACGAAACGCCGCGATTTTGCTGGGTGATTACGGTGATCCCGGAGACGTGGCTTGGGTATTGACTGGCCAGCCAGTGACCAGTGCCATCAGTGGATCCGTCATCGACAACGATGATTTCGTCCGCAGAATGGGTTTGCGTGAGAACCGAATCCAGCGCACGGGCCAGTGTGTGTTGTCGGTTGTGCGTGGGGATGATGACAGAGATGCTTTCGCCGGAAATTTGATCAGTTGTGCTTGTACTTATTTTGAAACCTCGTCAGCAATGATTGCGATGCAATCGCCTGCGGTGACCCGGCCGCCATGGCGTATCGCGTAGAGCACACCATTGAACGGTACCGGAATCACGACAGGTGCTGCCCCTGTGAGTGAGGGGTCAATGATATGCGCGAGAGCGTTACCGTGCCAGATGTCGTTGCCAAGACGTATTACCGGTTCGAGGAGACCGGATGTTTCGGCGTACACATAGTGTTTCGGCCCACGTACTTCCAGCATTCGCGAAGCCCGCAGGATTATCTCTGCGTTCAGGACACCCATTTGTATCAGCAGGTTGCGGCAACCGGTACGGGCAATCTCAAGTGTTTCCGCTGAACTACTGCCCCCGCCACCGAGTTCGGTCTGCAGATAGCGGATACCAGCCGCCGCCACGCAGCGCTGCAAGCTCATCGGATCGTTTGACTCAGGCAGGCGTACGCTATTGGGGGCGCCAAACGCCACCATGCTGTTTTCGGTAGTCTGCTGGTGATCCTTGTCGTCGGAGAAGCGCACCACCGCCGATGGGGCGAATTGGAGCGACCGGCCACCGGAACGAATGTCGAGCACCAGTTCGGCGGGGCGAATCAGGTGCTCGAACACAGCCTGAGCCAATTGCTCGGTCACCGTGCCGTGACTGGCACCAGGAAAGCAGGCATCAAGATCCCGTCCATCAAGTGGTGAGAATCGACTACCGTTGCTCACGGCCGGCAGATTGACGCTCGGCACCAGTATGAGACACCCACAAATATCATTGGCATCAAGTTCGCGACTGAGCCGTTGCAGCGCCAGAGGCCCTTCGAACTCATCGCCGTGGATGCCAGCAATCAGGGTCACCGTTGGTCCTTTGCCATTGCGAAGTACGCAAACCGGTATTCTGAGATGGCCAAATGCCGAGTGCTCGCTGGGACAAGGGATGCTCAGATGCCCATGCTGTTTGCCATCGATATCAAGATCCACACTCAGCGCACCCGCTCCTGCGCTATGCTCTGCGCTGGCTGAAACCCGGAGTCTTGAGCTGCTCTGTACCGACAGGTCAATGTCTAGATTCTCGGTATCGAACTGATACGGAAATTCACTCATGATCGTGGAGGAGGGCGCTAGTACTTAGGTACTCCTGCCAATGCAAAAGCTGTGCTAACCCTACGTAGACCCTATTGATGACCAACGCACAACTACTAATAAGCGGCATTTTGCTACTGACCCTGATCGCCTTCGTCTGGGGCCGTTGGCGCTATGACCTCGTCGCCATGTTTGCTCTGATGAGCGCCGTCGTGGCGGGTCTCGTTGATCCTAATCAGGCTTTCGAGGGTTTCGGCCATCCAGCGGTCATCACGGTGGCGGCTGTATTGATCATCAGTAGTGCCTTGCGAGAAGCTGGTGTTGTTGATGAGGTGGCAGGTCGAATAGCCCATTTGACCGAAACGCCCGTCATGCATATCGCATCTCTGACTGCCGTTGTTACCGTGGCATCGGCTTTCATGAACAACGTCGGGGCGTTGGCCTTGTTGTTGCCGATTGCACTATCGACTGCCGATGAACGCAAGCGATCACCCGCACTGATACTGATGCCCTTGGCTTTCGGCAGTCTTCTGGGTGGGATGATGACCCTGATTGGAACACCACCAAACATTATTGTCGCGAGTATACGGGCGGAACATTCCGGAGAGCCGTTCGGCATGTTTGATTTTGCCCCTGTTGGTTTGCCGATTGCGATCATCGGTTTCGCTTTCATCTGCCTGATCAGCTGGCGTCTGATTCCACGCGCACGTCTGACTTACAACGAAGATGGCAGTGCCGCAACGATGGGTGTTTATCTGACCGAGGCAAAAGTACCTGCGGGCTCTGACATGATCGGCAAGACGCTTGGCGAGATTGACGTAGTTGATGATGATAATGTTGAAGTCATTGGTGTTGCAGGCAAGCGTCGGTTTGCACGAGCAGTACGCTCAAGTTATGTTATTGCCGAAGAAGACATACTTATCCTTAGAGCCAACCCCGATGATTTGAAGAGCTTCCATGATCAGCATGGGCTTGAGTTGCTGAGTACAGCGACGCCAGCATTTGTACAGCCTTCTGCTGACAGTGAGGTTATGGCCGAGGGTATTGTTAAAAACGATTCCGCGTTGGTCGGCAAGGATGTTAGTTTTATCCGCCAGCAAACCAGTAGAACTCTTGCACTTGTCGGACTAGCCCGACAAGGCCGGCCGGTTACGCGCCGATTGCGTCAACAAATTTTTCGTGCGGGCGACGTATTGTTGTTACACGGTTCTGATGATAATGTTGACCAACAGTTTGGTGCGCTTGGCTTGCTTCCACTCAAGCAGCGACCCATCACTTTGCATCGCACGCAAAAAATAGCGATGGCTAGTGGCATCTTTGCTCTCAGTATCGTGCTTGGTATTGCTGGAGTAGTAACCTTGCCGGTAGCTTTTGTATTAGCAGTTGGTGCGTACGTATTGACTGGGATACTGTCGACGCGCCAGATTTACGATGACATTGACTGGCCGGTCATCGTTTTGCTGGCTGCGATGATTCCGGTGGGTAATGCATTGACCACCTCCGGTACTACGCAACTCGTGGCCGATGCACTAGTGACCGTCACTGAAGGGATGCCGATACCACTGATACTGGCTCTGTTGCTGGTCGTCACCATGTTGTTATCTGATGTAATCAATAACGCGGCGACAGCACTGGTTATGGCGCCATTGGGAATTGCCATGGCAACCGCCTTGGGCGTGAACGCGGATCCTTTTCTGATGGCGGTGGCTGTGGGTGCTTCCTGCGCCTTCCTCACGCCCATCGGGCACCAGTGCAACACATTGGTGATGGGGCCCGGCGGTTATAAGTTCAGCGATTACTGGCGTGTTGGTCTACCACTTGAAATCATCATCACGATCGTCAGTGTGCCAATGATCCTGTGGGCCTGGCCGCTTTGATCGTGACGATGATGTCTCTCACTCAGATCGGTGAGCGCCAGGCATCGTTTTCACGACCTTCTACAAACGTCTTCAGATATATTTCAACCCGACGGTTGCGGCTTCGACCTGAGCTGGTGTCGTTGTTGGCAATCGGTTTGGTTTCACCACGTCCTGAAAAACGCATGCGTTCGCGATCAACACCGGTGCGAGTCAGGTAACGTGTAACAGCAGTGGCACGCTTTTCGGACAACTGCTGGTTGTAGCTATCGGTTCCTGTGCTGTCAGTGTGGCCTATAACGTGTACCGCCGTCTTGTCATAATCGCCAATGACATCGGCCATCGTGTTCAGGCTGTCCTGGAAGTTTCTCTGTAAATCAGCGCTGTTGATCGCAAACGATACTTCGCTACTGACATCAAGGCGAATAGTTTCTTCGTCCAGGCGGGTCAAGGTAACCTTACCTTCACGACGTTCGGCAGCCAGCCGCTCTTCAAGCTCACGTTGTTGCTTGTCCATATATCTGCCTACAGCTGCACCGGTCAGCGCACCGACAACGGCGCCGACGTACTTACCATTTTTACTGCTGGATTGATTGCCTACAATAGCACCGGTGATCGCACCAATCGCCGCGCCAGTTTTGGTACGCCGATTCGGATCATCGGTTGCGCAAGCAGAAGCCAGTAACAGAGTAATTGTTGCGGTTGCGATCGCGTTGCGATATGAGTTCATGTCGGGTGTCTCTCTTGTTTTTGTTTTGTGACAACCATCACCTCATAGGATGATTTGGCGCGTCCATGCCAGGCACTGCCTGCGGTTCTATTCAGGGTTTCGGCGCTGTTTGAAAATTATCGAGTGATCAATTTGCAATTGAGTGGAGTCGAACAGATTTCTAATTCGAAACTGTGCACTCGTACGATCAAATCCGGAATCCTCAAACGAAAGCTTGAAGGCGTTATCATTGCAAGCGTGATTTCAACCAAGCGACCTTACGACACCATGAATCTGATCGAATGGGATGATTTTGAACGCGTGCAACTGTGTGCTGGCACAATCGTCGAAGTAGAAGAGTTTCCTGAGGCGCGTAAACCCGCCTATAAGCTCACTATTGATTTTGGCGAAGAGATTGGGCGCCGGCGATCAAGCGCTCAGATAACGACACTTTACGAGCGAGAATCACTGATCGGAAAACAGATAATGGCCGTAGTGAATTTTCCCAAAAAACAGATTGGCCCATTCATGTCTGAATGTCTGGTGACTGGAATGGCTCGTGAGGATGGCGCCATAGTCCTTGTATCGCCCGATGCTGAGGTGCCAAACGGAGCAAGGTTGTGCTGAACTGATTGTGCTGACCCCAGTCGCACAATCAGTCGCTTGATTCAGGGCTTGCAGGTATACCGATGAGGCGTACGGGCGACCAACTCTGATCTGGTCTTTGCTGCCAGCACTTGAGAGCCGAAACAGTTGTCGTTGGTCGAGTCATTCTCGACGACGGTAATGATTTGCAAATCGCCAGAGTCAGTGATGGCTTCGACAAGTGCTGCTGTAATCTTCACATCGGATTCAACCTGCAGGGCCAGTTCATCAATTTTGACCATGACTTCCCAAACCTGCCCGTCGTCTACAATGAATTGAGTAGTATCGCCAGTGGATAAAAAGTACTGTAGAGCCAGCGAGCTCGGCGACGTATCGCTTGCTGCGTTGGCTGTTGCTCTTACAGATTCAACTGTAAACGCTGGTTCGCTGGCCTTACCAGTTTCGATCATGCGTTTAAGTTCGGCATCAAGGATAGTGCGATGTCGGTCTGAGAGAGCATCGATGCCGTCCAGATCCGGCCATTTTTCGCAATTGAAGTTCCAGTCATTGACATATTTTTCACTTAGCTCGTAGGCTTTGGTCGTGCAAAATTTCGTATCATGATTTGCATACCATTTGACTTGTCTTTCACCGGTTTGACGGGTTACTGTAACTTCACACAAGTGCTCCTGGCCAGGGATTTCCAAGCGCAGAAAACGTTCGTCACCAGGTACCTTGCAATTGAATTCGAGTGCCGTAGTGTTTGCTGAATAAAACCATGCAAGAGCTGCCAAAAATAGCCAATAATGTCGATTCATTTCGTAGCTTTCCTTCTTCCGTAGCGTTACCTTTCGCTACAGTTATGCTGTTGGTTCTGGTAGTAATACAATTTTAGGGGATCCGGTCGTCGCGTTGTGAATATCCAAAAAGGCGTTAGCGCCTTTTGACAACGGGCGACTTTCAACCCACGTGAGATCTCCCAAAGCTCCCTGCGTCAGTATATCGAGAGACGCAAGCAGATCAGTCTGGTTATAAGTGTAATTGCCGATAAATGCAACTTCTTGTAGTGTAAGACGTCTTGTGTCCAATCCAGCTTCATTGTCTTGTAAGCCAACGTGTGAAATGACACCCCCGGTTCGAACCAGCGCACTGGCCGCTGCTCTTGTCTTGCCACTGCCCACCGCGTCAATCACCAGCTCAAAATGGTTGTCTGGTGGCGTGTCATCGCCGAGAGGATCATAAACCTGGCCGCAGTCCATGCTCGCAAGTGTTTGACGGCGGTTGGCATTGGTTTCGGCAATCGCGATTTCAGAGGCACCTTTTTGCTTGAGGATCAGTGCGGCCAAAGCGCCTATAGCGCCACCGCCAATGACAAGGCTACGGCTTTCCGATATGGGCCTGGACATGACTCGTTCCGCGAGAGCGATTGCATGCACCGAGACTGCGGTGGGTTCCATCAGGCTGGCATGTATCGGGTCGAGATTGTCGCTGACAGTAAAAAGGTTGGCAGTTGGCGCGGCAATCAGTTCGCAATATCCGCCAGCACGGCCAAGACCGAGTAGGTCACGCCGTGCGCAGAGATTCGGTAATCCGGCACGGCAATCGCGGCATTCACCGCAACTGATCAGAGGATTGATGGCCACTCGTTCCCCATCACGTGGCCCGCCGACCACGCGTCCGCATAACTCATGGCCGAGGATCATTGGCGGTACCCGACGTGCGTCGTGACCATGCCATGCGTGCATGTCAGATCCACAGATGCCAGATGCTTCGATACGTACCAGACTTTCGTCGGGGCCGACGATTGGATCTGGTTCATCGCGAAAATCGAGGCTTTGTGTGCCGGTATAAACCAATGCTTTCAATGTATTAACCTGCGTTCCATGAGTGGCGAAGCACTGAGTTTAACGCGGACGCCAAGCTACAGGGCGGTAAAGCCGCCATCGACACCAATGACCTGGCCGGTGATGTAGTCGGAAGCATGGCTCGCGAGAAATACGGTCACACCATCAAGATCTTCAAGCTTGCCATTGCGTTTCATGGCAGTTTTTGCGGCCAGTGAATCGGCAGTGGCAGAATCATCAAAAACCGGTGCAGTCAGTTCGGTTGGAAAGAACCCCGGTGCAATGGCATTGGCGGTAATGCCATTAGCCGACCAGGCTTCAGCCATGGCTCGTGTCACCTGTGCGATTCCGCCTTTGGACGCACCGTAAGCCAGTCCGTTGGGAAAAGCGCGAGTTGTTTGCAATGAGGCTATGTTAATGATGCGCCCCCAGCCTTGTTCGATCATTCCCGGAACGAACTCTCTGGCGAGAAAAAAAGGTACTGCCAGATTTAGATCGAGCGTTTGTGTCCAGGATTCAGGTGTGATGTCTTGCCAGGCTTGACGCAGATTCACACCAGCGGTATTACAGACGATATCGATATGTGGGACTGTGTCGAGTACCTTTGCGGCAAAGGCCGGGCATTGCGCTGGGCTTGCCAGATCCCCCGGAATCACGATTGCGTTCGCGGTCTTGGTAGCGGTTGCCTCAATGCTTGAAGCCGTGTCTTCAAGGGCTGATTGGCGGCGGCCGGTCAGGACGACAGTAGCACCTGCACTTGCCAGTGCCAAGGCCTGACGTTTTCCGATTCCAGAACCAGCGCCGGTTACCAGCGCGAATTTTTTATCCAGTGCGAACAAATCAATCAGCCTTTGATCAGGGGCAGTAACTCAAGACCACCTTCCCAGGTCATGACAATACCCACGTAGAAAATCAGCGCCAGACCGACATAGGCGATCCAGGGGTAACGCTGCAGCAGTTTGGCGATCATCGTTGCAGCGAAGATCATGAAGGCAACTGACAATGCGAGGCCAAAGATCAAAAGTATAGGAAATTCACGCGAAATACCTGCAATGGCCAGGACGTTGTCGATCGACATTGACAGGTCGGCTATCACTATTTGTATGACCGCTGGCCAAAGTGTGGCGAGCTGGTTTTGATCGGATGCATCACTCGCCGATGCTTCAGCCGCTTCATTGTGCTGTGCGTTGTCAGCACGAAGCTCGACCCAGAGTCGCCAGCATACCCACAACAGTAACAAACCGCCGAAGAACTTCAGCCCGGTGATGCTGAGTAGTTGAATCGCGATCAGTGAGAAACCGATACGCATGATAACGGCAGCACCGATGCCGAACAGTATGACCTTCTTGCGCAGGTGTTGTGGAACACGAGATGCGACCATACCGACAATGATGGCATTGTCACCAGCGAGAACGAGATCAATAAAGATGATCTGTACAAAGATTGCCGCAGCTTTTGCTGTAAACAATTCGGGGCCGAAAAGCTCAGTCATTTGACTCAAACGCAATTAGGTTAGAAGAGAGTAGAAAAATAAACACTATGCCGGTTCGCGACTAGCGAACCGACGGGTACCTGAAGACTAGTTAGAGCCTATCCATAAACAAATGTTTTTTAATCCTAACCGGACATAACCTTCGGCAGCCACAGTACAAGCTGCGGGAAAATGAAGATCAGGATCAAGCCCACAAGTTGAACCAACATGAACTGCATCATGCCAAGGTAGATGTCTTTCAAATCCCACTCCGGCACTACGCCCTTCAAGAAATAGGCTGAGAGTGCAACCGGGGGTGAAAGCCAGGCCGTTTGCAGATTCACCGCGACAAGAATGCCGAACCAGACCATCAGATCATAGCGTTCCAAACCATGTACCGAAAGTGATTCGACAGTTGGCAACAAAATGGGAACAACGATTAACACAATCGGCACCCATTCCAGAGGCCAGCCCAATAGAAAGATCAAAGCCATGACCAGGAGCAGGATTAAATAGGGTGACATATCAAGACCCAGGAGCAACTCCGTCATCATCTTCGGCGTACCAAGCGTGCTGAATTCAGCACCGAAGAAGTTGGAGGCCGCGACCAGAAACATGATCAGTACGGTGATTTCCAGGGCTTTGACCAAGCTTTCATAAAAGCTGGAAAAAGAGAATTTGCGATAGCCAATCGAGAGCAAGATCGCACCGAACGCCCCCATGGCAGCAGCTTCTGCCGGGGTTGCGAAGCCGAGCAGGATCGAGCCCAAGGCGAAGGAAATCAGAATGGTGGGTGGCATCAAGCCGGCGAAGAATTCATCCCATAAATCCGAGAAGTGGAAGTCACCGGCGCTGTCCTTGTCGTAGATCGGTCGGCCCAGAAATGCCAGGAGGACGATGAATGCAGCGAAGACGATCGACCAGAGCGGTAAGCCGCCGTCGCCCAAGTTCGCGATGATCATATAAACGTGGAACAGCACGGCGATGGGCACAGCGAATCGCAGAATGCTGAGGTTTCGATAGGCCGCATAGGCCAAGGCCATGGTCGCCAGAAAAACTACCAGGCCACCGAACGGCATAAGACCTGAAAATGCACCGCCAATTGCAAGACCAAAAACACGGCATACCGTCAGGATGCCAAGGCAGACCAAGGCTACTTCGGCGCCGTAAAATCTGGATGTTGTTGGTTGGTCTTCTTCGGCGAGTATGGGCCCCAATTCAGGGTTAAGCCAGCATCGGCCGAGGGTATAGATCAGATAGAGCGAGGCCAGGAGTGCGCCGGGGATGAACGCGCCGCGGAAAAGATCCAGTGTGGAGACTTCCAACACCGGGCCCATGACGATCAACATGATCGATGGTGGGATCAGGATACCCAGAGTGCCGCCCGCCGTGATGGTTCCGGCTGAGAGTTTCACGTTGTATCCGGCTCGGGTCATCGTCGCGCCCGCCATTATGCCGAGCAGTGTTACCGAGGCCCCGACGATTCCGGTTGCGGCGGCAAAGATGGTTGAGACGATCAGAACCGCAATAAAAAGCGAGCCGCGCACCCGGGCCATCATCATTTGGATCGATGCGAACAGACGTTCCATCAATCCGGCCGCTTCCATGATGATGCCCATCAGGACGAACAGAGGTACGGCCATGAGCTGATCATTCCACATGGTCGAGTTGGTGTTCAGCGTCAGCAACAGCGTGGTGAGTTTAAAATTCGCACCCCAAATGCCAAATACAAAGGCCAGGAATATCAGCGTGAACGCAATGGGAAAACCGATGAAGATTACAAACAGCATCACCCCAAGCATGATTAAACCAATGGTGGGCTTGGGGATGTTCGGCCGCGCTTTCATTACATCGGTGAACCACGCACCACCCGGCACGATGTCAGGTACAAAAACTGCCAGCACTAACCAAGTTAGAGCAATCAGATAGATCGGCATCAACCACAGGAACCAGCGCTCACGTGCTTTGCCCATCTTGTGGAAGGCGCGGAAGATTTCAGGAATGCCTTGCAGCATCAACAGGAAAGCACCGACTGGCATGGCTAAACGAGAAGGCCAGACTAATGGACCCCATGCGCTGTCGGCTTGCCGGGTTTCACCGGTTGAAAAGGCCAGCCACCAGTACTCTGCGGTAACGATGGTAAAGAAAAGCATCGAAGGGATAAAAAACAGCAGGTATAGCGACGCATCGACGGTTGCCTGTGTCTTGTCTGACCAATATCGATAAATGAAGT
>CAYUZB010000007.1:65274-72767 GCA_964449565.1 uncultured Granulosicoccaceae bacterium
AGCGACGCATCGACGGTTGCCTGTGTCTTGTCTGACCAATATCGATAAATGAAGTCCGCGCGAATATGCACGCCGCGCATCAGCCCGTAGCCTGCAGCAGCCATAAACAGCACACCTGCAATCATGCGGCTGATGTCGTAGACCCAAAGCGTCGGACCGAGGTTGAGGGAACGCGCCAGATCTTCAAAACCTGCATTTTGCAGGATCGAGAAGGAGTTGCGTGAGATCACTTCGAAGACAACCACTGCGATCAGGGGCACCAACAGCAGTGCGAGGATCTGGCCTGCGCGATAGTTAATGATATCGATGGCGGCTGTGATCGGGCGCTGCCAGGAGGTCATGTCCTCGGGAGTTTCGCCCGGGGCTTCGGAGCGTCGTTCGGCAATAAGTTCGTCCGCGACTTCCAAATCGTCTGGATTCGGTTCTTCAGCCATGTGGTGGTGCTTCCTTCGTTAGACGTGGTTTTGCTATCTACAGTCTGTTTTTCGAAACGTCATATTGGATGGCACTTGGAAAACAGACACGCTCGGGTATCGTCAAGAACCTGTGACTTACTTTGAATTGCTGCAGTGTAAATGAAGTACGGGCTCCAATTGGAGCCCGCATTCATTGGTAATACTTAGCTTGAAATTACTTCAGTGTGTCGGCGTGTGCCTTACCCAGGCTTGCATTTGAAGCCTGCGCACCGGCCCAGAATGGAACCGCGATGTCAGCGAAATCTTTCTGTGACTGCCAGACTTCTGCGAAGAACTCGTTCTCGTCTGCAGCTTTTTGCAAAGCGTTCTGTGCAGCGGCCATGTACTCGGTGAAGTATTCCGCCGGAGTGTCTTCCAAAATAACGCCATGATTGTCCGTCAGATCTTTCAGAGCTTTACCGTTTTCATAGATTCGATAAGACATGGACTTGGACAGCGACGCATTTGAGGCAACTTCCAAAGCCTTCTTTTCAACATCAGTCAGGTCGTCGTAAACGTCACCGTTGACGTACAAATCAGCGTTAACAACAACTTGGTGCAAGCCTTGGAGGTAGTAGTGCTTCAGCACTTTCTGGAAGCCGAAGACAGAGTCAGGCTTTGGGCAGCACCATTCTGCTGCGTCGATTGTGCCTTTTTCAAGTGCAGGCAAGATGTCACCACCGCCCATTGCAACAGCCGGAACGCCGATGTCAGCGTAGGCGGCGCCTACCATGCCAGGAGGTGCGCGGAAACGCAGTTTACGGAAGTCATCCATCGACGCGATAGGCTTCGGGAACCAGCCCAATGCTTCTGGACCTACTGGCTGCAACATGAAGCCTTTAACGTTCACGCCCATTTCGTCCCACAGACGATCATAAAGCTCTTTACCACCGCCAAACTGGAACCAGCTGAGAAATGCGATGTTGTCCATGCCAACACCTGCGCCGGCAACAGGAGCACCAAAGAGGTTGGCCGCAACGTGCTTGCCACCCCAGTAGTGTGTCCACGCAAACCCCGCTTCGACAAGGCCCGCGTCAACCGCATCAATGATATCGCTAGGGGCAACAACAGCGCCGGCGGGCAGCACTTCGATTGTCAGTGAACCACCGGTAAGTTCGCCGACGTCTTTGGCGAATGCCTTCAGCATGACCACTTCGTCTGACGAATCACCCAGCACCGATTGCACACGAATAGTCGTTTCGGCGTAAGCAGTGCCAGCTGCCATTACCGCACTCAGCACAGTAGCGCCGAGAAGATTTGTAAATTTCATAGTTCCTCCAAAGGATTATCTTATCGATGGAGGCGAGCGTGTTGCCTGGCATGCGCTCAAGCATCTCCCTCCGTCGGCTAGTACAAATTGCGCAGCTAAGCCACACGATATTCGGGTGGGTTGGGTGTTGAGACCCCGCCCTGTATCTCTGTCGTCATAGACCGATACTGAGACAGAGGGTCTCATTTATGGGGTTAGCTGTCAAACTTTTGCAAGCAGTTGCAAGCGCGAATTTAGCCGGTCCACAAATACATTCAAATTGGTACCAGATGTGTCGTATTCGGCGCCAAAAAGAAGGCTTTCTGCAGGATGCGGGCAGAGTTTGAGGCGTAGGCAATATTACGCCGGCGAGATAGGGATCGCTTTTTTTCTAAATCCTACCAGAGAAAATAGAACTCTTGTCTATAAGAAACACGAGCTTGCTTTTCCATGTTTGAAGGAAAGGTTCTGATCCTGTATCTGGTCCTGTATCAAAGTATACGAACGATGCGGACTTACGCTATATGCGCAATTATCTGGATACTCATCGGCCATATCCATAAACTGTTTCCAGCCGCACCATAGAGCTAATGATTCCCCGTATGGGGGAAACATTAAGCACACTTTATAAAACAAATTCCACGGGGCAGTGCAAAGACGGCCTGTGTTGCAGCTAAGGCTGACTACGCCATGAAGTTCAGATCTTGAACAGCGAAATTGTTCAGATTGGGCAGGACTGTGTGCAACTGAGAGTCTTCAAGGCCAACCCAGCGCAATAAGGTCGCAGCATATTGAGTGGCTGACAAGGTTGGCAGTATGCGGCCGTTATGCACAGAGTCTGGTCCTTTGGCATCGAGTCGTGGCAGCTCACCGATAATTTGACCACCTTGCACTGCACCCCCCATCGCCATCAAATGGTTACCCCAACCATGGTCAGTACCATCACCGTTACTCATTAAACTACGACCGAAGTCAGAGGCGGTAAAAGTGGTGACACTTTCGGAGCGGCCCAATGCGTCGATGCGTCCCTGAAAATAACTCATCGCGTTACTGAGTTCGGCGAATAGCTCGGGGATTTCGCGATTCTGATTATCGTGCACATCAAACCCGCGCATACTCACGTAGAAGATTTGACGGCGCAAGCCTAATGCGTCCTGAGCGGCGATCAACTGCGCGACCATATCCAGTTTTGCTGCCAGTTCATTCTCCGGTGGGCGTTCCGTAAAAAGACCCGCGTTGCTTTCGAGCACGGCGCCGAGTTCTGCTGTAATGGAGATGGCACGCTTTTGCATATCAGCATAGGCGTTTGTAAATAAATGACGACGCTGATTTTCCAGTACGTGTCGGAACGCATCCACTCTGGGTTGCTGCCAATCGCTGTTGTCATCCATGCCAGCGTAATTAAGTACACCGGATTCGGTCATGGTATACGGACGTTGACCAACCCCTGCTTGCCAGTAGTTGGAGCCAGCAAGGGAAATTGAAGTCAGGTAGTCACGTTCCTGAAACTCAGACAGGTACTGTGCGGCTCCGGCTCCCCAGCCTTGCTCGCCGCTATTGCGACCTTGCAGCTGTTGCCATTGGATAGACTGATCACTGTGTGAAAACAGTTGAGAAGGCAGAACCACAGAGCGATTTTCGTATTGTTCGCGTGTTGTCGGTTCAATCAGGTTACCGATATTAGCGATCAGCGCGAGACGACCATCATCGTAAAGTGGGCGCAGTGATGCGGCACTGGGGTGTAGACCCAATGGCGCAGATCCGCCGCCGAGGCCTATCAGCGAATCTCGAGCGACAGCAAGGTTGCCGCGAGAGTTTGCGTATTCCTGATATTCACTATTGCCGGTTGGCACCATCAGGCTGAAGCCGTCGCAACCCCCTTCCAGATAAATGCAGACCAGTGCGCGATAGTCGCCGCCATCGAGTCCGCCATCCGCCGCATTGGCCAGCGTGAATAGTGGGTTTGCACCGAGGGCCAGGCCTGCACCGGCGATAGTCTTCGTACCTAGTTGCAAAAAACGACGGCGGTTGTAGTTGTTCATGGTGTTCACTCTTGTTTTTATGACTGCCCTATTGCTGAATGGCAGCTTCAGGTGATGATGAAATGAGAAAAATAGCTTCAGCAACGCGCTGTGAGGCTGCGTTCTGGTAATCACGAGCATCCATAAGAGCTCGTGTTTCGGCCCGCAGCTCTGGTGTCATCCGACCTCCAAGCAGCAACAGGTCAAGATGATCGAGTAATGCGTCCGGGTCTGGTTCGATATTCATTTCGCGCTGAATTTCGATGGCAATGCGATTGCCATCGACATCGTTTTTGAAACTGTGCGACCAAATAGTATTTGCAAGCATGCGGCTGGTGATCGTGATGATTGATGTTTCGTCAATGATCTGAAATTCCGGTGATACCAACCCCGCGTTACGAATTGCACCTGGCTGCGCGAAGTCCGGTCGGTAAAAGTTGAATACCGACGGTGAATTCATTGGTGATTGACCAAGCTCATTGCCGGCCCAGGCGTAGTTAAAATCTCTATGTATGGAAACTTGCCCAAACGCACGCCACAATTGAGTTACCCGTAACAGTGGCTCCTTGATTTTGCCGTAGGTATCCGGATTGTCGAGATGCCCCAGGCGGGCTTCCCGATGCATCAGAATTGCTTTGACGGTGCTTGCCAGTGAGCCACGTTCTCCAGCCGCATTGTTGTTGAACACGGCGGCCACGTCGCGTACGTAATCGGGAGAAGGATTGCTGGTCACGAGACGCTGGATCAGCTGCTTAGAAATAAACGGACCTACATTCGGGTGATAGAACACATTGTCCAACCCTTGCTTCAGGTCTTGTTCAGGTGTTTGATTCGCAGCAGTGACGAAACCATTCAGGAGTTTCTTCTCACCACTGTCGTGGTATTCCGGCCATGGCTTCATGGGTGATACGTAGTCCGTATCGCTTGGCCACCGAAAGTCGTCGGCGTTGGCAAAGTGCCAGCCGGTGAAAAGATGGGCAAAGCCTTCGATGTTTGTCTGGTCATACGTTGGAATAGTCTGGCCTGATTCATCAAGCTTTGGCGTACCGTCATCATTGAGTTGTACCAGACCGATGCTGAATAGCTGCAATAGCTCTCGGGCATAGTTTTCATCGGGCTGAATGTTCTGCTCGGGATCTGGGCGGCGGTTACCTTTCATGCTCAGGTACTCGCCCATTATCGGGTTCAATGTTATCTCTTCGAGTAGATCGCGATAATTGCCGAAAGAATACTTGAGCAAGAGGTCGTAATAATTGGCGAGGCCTTCCTGCTCATCGCCAAGGCCGTCCAATGATGAAACAACGAATATCTGACTGAGTGCAAACGCGACTCGTTGGCGTAACTGATCTTCGGCCTGTACTGAATTGCGCCACCATGCATTCACAAATTCGTTCCAACGATTTCTGTCGCCCTGTTGTATTCCCGCTGACAGATAAGTTGCGGGCTTTTGCATTTGCTGATTGATCCAGGTTTCTGGACCCACGCGACCGGCTTCGCCAATGTCATCCAGCTTTGGACCAAAGGTGGCTTGTTCGAGCAAGCGAAAGGCGTCTGGCGGGGGCAAGGGGCCGTCCGGGGCCGCATTATTCACTTCAGTGGCCGGTAGCGCGGGTGCGAACGCTGGTTCTACTTCGTTGAATACACTGTTGCTACCGTCTCCACAGCCTGCGATCAGCAAGACTGTGAATGCAGCCAAAATTTTTATTGTTTTTGTCATGCCTGCGATCTGTAATGTCGTCTACCGTTGGTGTAACGGCAGCGCTGTACAGATCAAGATGACGTTTCATTGCCGTGTGATCGGTTTAGCGATCAAGGCACGAAGCTGTGAATCAGGTGGCTCTTAGATGGTCGATCCGTTCAAGAATACGATTTGCGTGCTGATACTCGACGGGTACTGAAAATGCGCTGCCGTCGGCCTTTTGCAAGACAAGACTTGGAAATCCTCGCACGCCGAATCTTTGCACCTGGCGAAGCTCATCAAGGAATTCATTGTTGACGTCTTCGCTTTCAAAGGCACTGGAGAATACGGCGCCGTCACACCCAATATCTTTCGCGCACTGCCGCAAGGTGTCGCTATCCGAAGGATTTTTTGCATCGAGATAGTAGGCCCGCTGTATGGCCTTGATCATGGGGCGTTCAAAGTCTCTGGACTGTCGACGGGCCGCGATCACAGCGCGACATGAAGGCCAAGTCGAGCGACGTGGAGCATTGTCAGTCCAGAAAGCAAAATTGAATTCGGTGCCAGGAATGACCTCTGCGATTTGCTTCCAGGTTTGTTGCAGCCCTTGCTGCATTGATTCAGGCATGGGTTCATTGCTATCGGGGGCAAGTCCACCTAGCAAATGTACGACGCTAACATCTTCGGGCAGCGTCTCCAGTACCGAATCAAGCGTTGCAGCGAAGCCCCAGCACCAGCTGCACATCGGATCGTGGACGTAATAGAGCGTGTCAGTCATTGTCGCGTGGGGCTCTTCTAACCATTCTCAGTGCCTCATCGTCCAGAACGATGGTTGCTTCTTCCAGATTAAGGCTGTTGTCAGCCATCTCTGCTGTGGCATCCATTGTGACGTCATAAGGATCATCAAGCGAGCCGTTTTCTTCTCGGCCTGGTGATGTTGTTCCGATGCGTGCAGTTTCATCGAGTGTGTCTACCATCGTAGGCGCAAAGGCAACTGTCTCATTCTGCTCACTATTGGCGTCGACTTGTTGCGGAATAGTATTGTCGAGAGCCTCAGTCTGATCTTCAACGTTGACGGTCAAACTGTCTTCGGTTTCGGTAACACTCGTGTCATCCATGATCGCTTGTTCTTTGTCAGCAGCTAACGCTTTGTTGATGACTGAACCTGCGGTCACGGATGCCGTGGCGCCGCCAATCGCTGCTGTAACAACAGATTTGTTGTCATTCACCGAGTCGCCGAGCTCAGAGATTTCAAGTTCCTTTTGCTGAATGATGCGCTGCAGCCTTTCCTGTGTTTCAGCCTGCTGTCGATTCAATTCCATCGCATCAGTACGCGTCTGATGAACGACTGTTTCATTTTCCTGCAAGGTATCTTGTAGCGATCGGTTTCTTTCGGTCAGAGTCTTCACCTCACTACTGAGAGACTGCAATTGGTCTTCCAGATGTTCGCTGTCGCGTTTTGCATCGTCCTCAGCTTGCTTGAGCCGATCCTCCCAAGATGCAACGGTGCCGGCCAGCTTTCTTTTGCCAAGCGACTTCTGGATCATCAAACCCGCAAACAGACCCAGAAAACTGGCGCCTATTATGCTGACGATGATCTCTGAAAAAAGTGAGAGCATTTTTCGTGGCCTTAACGCTGAACGTTGAATTCGATACGTCGATTGTCAGCACGCCCATCTGGTGTGCTGTTGTCACTGATAGGTACACCTTCGCCGAAACCGTAGGCTTTCAGCCGATAAATCGATACACCACGATCCACCAGGTAATCGCGTACCGAATTGGCACGAAGCTGACTGAGAATCAGATTATCCTGTTTTGTTCCTGATGCGTCAGTATGTCCTTCGATTCGAATGGGAATATCCGGATGGTTCACAAGCACATCCGCAATTGAATCAAGTACATCGAGGCTTTCGATAGTCAGGATGTCACTGCTTGATTCAAACAGGATATCCATGGAAGGTAAATCATTAAACGCATTTTTCAGGGCATCTGCAGGTGAGGCAGATAACGAGGTCTTGATTTTGTCATCGGCTTGATCGGATGGTTCGCCAATCGCATCACTGTCTTCAGTGGTCGCGATATTGGTATCG